>CAKZUV010000186.1 GCA_937921555.1 uncultured Saprospiraceae bacterium | reverse complement strand
TATAAAAAAAGTCTCTGAATGATGATCCTTGCCGTTTCCTTCTGGCTATTTGCTGCCTTCAATCACAATGAAAGAGCGCAAATAGCCAATGGCCAAAAGCAGATAGCAAAAACACCCATTCTATGCTATGCGAATTCTTTTCAACCACTGATTCGCATAAAGTCTAATCTTCTATTTCGGAAAAAGTCGCTTCGTCCAGAGAAGTTCCGTAACGGAAGGATACTTCGAGCTGGACGGTTTTTCCTGCGGTGAGCCGGATGGGTTTTTCCAATTGGACGACGGTGGGGGGCATCAGACTGTCCGTACCCGTAAAATTAGATCCTTCGGAACACTGAACCATAGAGCGGAGATATACAGAATTGGCTACACCGGATAACAAAGGTTTTATTTTAAGTGTTTTTTTAACTGGGCGGTCGGTGGTTTTGTAGAGGTCGATGGTGTTTACCTGTTTTTGAGCACTCAGCAAGGTTGGCAGATGGCGGGTAAACATAACAGGGTAGTGGGCGATTCCTTTTTTAAAATCTGCTTGTCCTAACTGGATCAGATTGATGATTTTTTCTGGAATCAACTTACCCTCAGGTTTTAAAAACTGACGGAGGTGCTGAAAGATTTGGACCTGGTGTTCGTTGGCGCAATAGATGCTCATATTTTCTCCAATAATATAATCCACTTTTTCCGGCAGGATGACTTTGGTGGCATCTGCAACGATAAATTCTACCTTATTTTCCCATCCACCTCGTTTGATTTCTTTTTTGATAAAATCGGTCAAATCAGGATTCAATTCAATCAAATAAGCTTTTTTGACGTACGGCAGAAAATGACGGGTAAGCGCCAGGGTTCCAACCCCGACTTCGCAAACAACTTTGTTTTTCAGGTTATTATATTGTTTGAAACTATTCGCAAACGCACCCACCCGGACGGAATCTGTTTCCATTATTTTATAATAAACGGGAGGGAATCCAAAGTGACGCGGATCAAAAGTTTGCGCTTCCAGCAATGCGTATTTTAATTCGGGATATTGTTCAACGATCTTTGTAAGAAATTTGTTCATGTTTTGACAAGTTGTTTGTTCTTTAGATTACGTATTTTTGCATTCGTCACAAATTTTTCAAAATAAAAAATGAAACACACTCTATTTGTTGTTGGTCTTGTCCACCCCACGGACAGTCAACACCCACGTCTGTTGCCGGCTACGAGTTTGAGACTCAGGTAGTCATCACTCCTAATCCTGCTTCCCGGCAGTTGCTGATCAAATTTAATGGCCCACCACATTCAGCGGATATTTTCAGTATGGACGGCCATCTGGTGATTGGAAATATTAAAATAGAAAATGGTGAAAAAAGGGTCAACGTGGACGGTTTTCCGCCAGGCACCTATCTGCTGGTCGGAAAAGATAAAAACAGTAAAATTTTACATAGAGAACGGATACTGTTTTTTGACTGAAAATGAGTTGTGTTTTATTTATTTAACAATACTTAGAAAAATTGCGTGTTTTTAGTGTTTTGTTTTGCTGCAAAGAAAAGAAGAACACGAAGAAAAACATAATATTCCAGGTGGCTTTTAAATTACTGGCATAACAATCTGATTGGTTCTGTTTCAACGACGTTACTTTTATTGCCCGCATTGTCGGTAATCTGGACGCTGAAACGCAGTTCATCTTCCGGCATATCCGGGAATGGTTGACAAGAGACAGAACCCTGAAAGCAGCAAACCGAAAAAATCCGGATATCCATAGTTCCCGAAATACCGTTTTCTGCACCTTGTTCCGGAATTTCCGGAATTAAAAAGGAAAAAGGTACTGCGTTGTCCAGCCGTAAATCCCTGACTTCGATATTAAGACGCTCGCGACTACCGATGTCTCCGTCTCCATCTCTGAAGCTGATTCTGAGGAGAACCGTATCCTGATTCTGGCTGCCTTGCAACAACGTCGCCTTACTGAAACCAATAAATCCAATTTCGGGAATTTCACTAAATTCGGACGGGGAAGTACAATTGGTAAGGCCAAATATAATCAGACCGAAAAAACCGATAAAAAATTTAAAATTCATATTTTTATATTTGTAACCAAAGATAACTAATTTTTGTGAGCTCGAAAACATCCATTTTAACCTTGTCGCCGGCTGATTTTGAAAAGAAAGCACTGGAAATTTTTGCCCATCAGGCAAAAAATAATCCAGTATACGCCGAATATTTGTCTATTCTGAAGATAACCCCTGAAAAAATCCGGAGACTAACAGATATTCCATTTTTGCCCATTTCTCTTTTTAAATCTCATGATATAATTACCGGGACATTTCCCCCGCAAATTACCTTTACCAGCAGCGGAACTACCGGACAGACTACCAGCCGGCACCACGTCGTAGATCCGGCTTTTTATCTCACGATTGCGGAAAGTGGTTTTGCTCAATTTTACAATTATATCGAAAACTACTGTGTGCTGGCCCTGCTGCCTGCCTATTTGGAACGTCAGGGAAGCTCGCTGGTGTATATGGTGGAGGAATTTATCAGCCTTTCAAAATACCCGGAAAGTGGTTTTTATCTGGACAATCTGGCGCAACTTTCGGCGCAACTGGCTAAAAATCAGGCGAATAAGATTCCTACGCTGTTGATTGGGGTGAGTTTTGCCCTGTTGGATCTGGCCGAACAATTTCCGCAGGATTTGTCGGATATCATGGTTATGGAAACGGGTGGAATGAAAGGCCGCCGCAAAGAGATTACCCGTGACGAACTACATTTGTTACTGAAAAAAGCGTTTAATTTACCTGCGGTTCACTCCGAATACGGAATGACAGAATTATTATCGCAAGCCTATTCTACCGGCGACGGCTGGTTTCGGGGAGTGCGAACCCTGCGGGTGCTGGCGCGGGAAATTACCGATCCGTTTTCGTATGTACCTGCGGGCCGGACGGGACTTTTGAATATCATTGATCTGGCGAATGTCGATAGTTGTAGTTTTATTGCTACCGACGATCTGGGGCAAGTTGCTGAAGACGGTTCCTTCCGGGTAATAGGACGTCTGGATGCGAGTGATATCCGGGGATGTAATCTGATGGTCGGTCAATAAACCAATTACTTTCATGGTCCGCTCAAATACTCCAGGCAACAATTGTTATTTGGTCGTTTTTGTTCGTACATTTGGAATTTTCAGAAAACAGCAAATCATGTCATTTAAAATATATACCAAAACGGGAGATAAAGGAACGACCGGATTATACGGAGGCGCCCGAATTTCGAAGCACCACATTCGGATTGAATCCTACGGAACGGTGGACGAACTGAACGCCCATCTGGGTTTGCTGAGGGATCAGATGACCGATACGGACGATCAGCAATTACTCGAAACGATTCAAAACCGGTTGTTCACCGTTGGCAGTAATCTGGCCAGTGATCCCTCCAAAGAAATGGCCACGCCCGACCTGACGGAAGCAGATATTACGTTGTTAGAAAATGAGATTGACAATATTGACGCGGTGGTTCCACCGCTGAAAAATTTTATTTTACCGGGTGGTCACGTAACGGTCTCTCAGACCCATGTTTGCCGGTGTGTATGCCGTCGGGCGGAACGTCTGGTTGTGGCCTTGTCCGAAAGCGAACCGGATACGGTGCCGCCGATTCTGGTGAGATATCTCAATCGGTTGTCGGATTATTTATTTATGTTGGGTAGAAAATTGAGTCACGATTTGGGCGTTCCTGAAACGGCGTGGATCGCCCGTTCCAAATAAAGCAGCATTTCAGCAATGAAAATAATGGGTAAACCAATGTCGAGTGTAGTCAAGTACTTAATTGTGCTGGGTACTGCGGTGTTTATTAGTTTTTTATTTCCAAATAATACCCGGTTTAAATACGAATTTGACAAAGGGCAGAACTGGCATTACGACGATCTGATTTCGCCTTTTAGTTTTGCTATTCAAAAACCTCCGGAAATTATTGCGGAAGAAAAGTCCGCCTCGGGAGATATCATTCCTTATTACTTTATCAATCCCGACCGGGCCCGGCAACGAAAAAATATCTTTCAGAAAAATTTTGATCAGCAACTGGAAACGGTCCGGCAGGAAGGACAGTTTACCGATGTATTCAGCCGACCGGAAATTTACATCAACTACGGACGCCAGTTTATTGACCGGATTTATCAGCGGGGCCTGATTACCGAAGGCCACGAACTGGACAGCTTCGAAAAAGATCAGGTCATTATGCTCCGCAATGGCAATACCACGGTTAAGAAAACGGTGGAAAGTCTGCTGGATACCAAAGAGGTAGATTTCTGGATTACCGACACGTTATTTCAGAGTGGATTGCCGGAGGCAGAATTTCTTATTCCGCTTTTACGCCGGGATTATGCTGCTAACGTTGAGTATGATGCCGAACTGACAGAACACTACCGGGAAGAGCAGATGGCTAATATTTCCACCACTTACGGAATGGTCAGGAAAGGAGAACTGGTCGTAGGTAAAAATGATCTGATTACCGATTCTATTTATCAACAGTTGATTTCATACAAAATCCATTATCAGGAAACTATTGCCACCGAACGGTCAGCCTGGTGGGTGTTTTTCGGGTATTTATTGTTAACCGCGTTTATCCTGGGTGTTTTTGTAGCGTATTTGCGGTTTCATGCGCCGAGGGTTTATACTTATTTTAAGCCGTTTTGTTTTGCGCTGATGTGGCCCCTGATTTACAGTTATCTGGTTTATATTGTCCGGGTAAATGACTCGTTGAGTTTGTACATCGTGCCGTTTTGTATTGCGCCCATTGTGATTAATATTTTTTATAATGAAAGACTGGCCCTTTTTACGCACGTGGTGGTGGTTTTAATTACCAGTTTTTTGTCTGATCTGGGATACGCCTTTACTTTTTTGCAATTACTGGCTGGAATTGTAGCGGTGTTGAGTAATATTAAAGTCCGGAACTGGACACGTTTTTTTTCCTCGATGGTATATATTTTTCTGGCTTACGGAATTGCCTACCTCGGCCTGTCTTTGATCGAAGAAGGCGGACTCTCCACGATTGACTGGTCGGTTTATACCTGGATATTTCTGAATGTATTTCTGACCCTTCTGGCGTATCCGTTGATTCCGTTACTGGAACGACTATTTGGATTTACCTCGTCAATTACCCTCACGGAATTATCTGATATGAACCAGCCCTTGTTGAAGGAACTATCCATCAAGGCGCCGGGCACCTTACAGCATTCTTTACAGGTCGCCAACCTGAGTGAAGCCGCTGCCCGTAAAATTGATGCAAATGCACAATTGGTAAAAGTCGCTGCGCTCTACCACGATATTGGCAAAATGAAGCATCCGGAATATTTTATTGAAAATCAAAAAGGAAAAAATCCGCACGATGACTTGCTGCCGATCGAAAGTGCCGAAAAAATTATCGAACACATTCCTTACGGGGTGGAGCTGGCCCATGAGCATCATTTGCCCGAAATAATCATCGACTTTATCCGGACCCATCATGGATCAACGCGGGTAGAATATTTTTACCATCAGTACGCGGAGCGAAAACCAAAAGGGATTGTTGATCAAAAAGCTTTCCGGTATCCCGGCCCCCGGCCACGTACGAAAGAAGAAGCCATCCTGATGCTCGCTGACAGTATCGAGGCGGCTGCTAAAGGCATCAAAGATCCGAGCGAATCGGATATTGATTTGATGGTCAACAAAGTTATTCAGGGAAAAATTGTCAAAGGGCAGCTGATCCGGTCGCAGTTAAGTTTCAGGGAACTGGAAGTTTGTAAACTGGAATTTAAAAAATTGCTGAACAGCATTTATCACGTACGGGTGGAATATCCGGAATAAGTGTATTTGGCATTTGACCGTCTTTTAAAAAAGTGTTTTTGACACGTTTTTATGTTTGGCGGTTGGCGCTTTGCTTGGCTGTTTTTTCCTTCGAGGGAAGCCAATCAGCCAGCAGTCAGCCTCGGATGAACATGTTAGCGGGCCTGATTAACTCATTTACCGATTAACGGTGTTTAGCTTTGAGCGATAGCCCAACGGCTTGCCTCGGGGAGCTTCATTAGAATATCCTACTCAGTAGCAACAGGCTCACCAATCCATCCATCGGGCAATCTTCTATTTACTCAAACCTTCGTACAACCATTTCGCCAGTGCCTCGCGATTAGTCGCTTTTAAAAATCGTTGCTGATCGTAGCTGTTTCGGATATTTCCCAATTCAATAAAAACAGAATTTGGTTTTACTTCCCGGAGCATGTGAAGGTCGCGTCCGCTGATCGTTCCGTGATAATTTCCTTTTGACCGGTATTTTTTGTATTTGGCTTTAAACGTGGTATGCAATTTTTTGGCCAGCGTCCGCCCGCTTTTGGAGCCAGGGAAATAGTAAAAGAAAACGTCCGTATTTTCCTTGGTACTCCGGGAATCAATGTGAATGGCCACCAGCGTCTGATCTTTGACACCCTGTTTTTTGTGTCTTTCGTAAAGGGTGTTGACGGCGTCAGATCGCTGAAGCAATCGTGTTTTCTGGCTGCGTGGAATCTTGTAATTCCCCCAGCAATATTCGTCCACATCTCCTTTCAGAATTTCTGCGTCGCGCAGTCCGTCGTCTGGATCACGGGTGATCATATAGGCGAGGGCGCCGTGCGAAAGCAGGTGCCGAACGAGCCGGAGTGCCACATCGTAAGCATATTCGTCCTCGTACAAATTGTATTTTCCACTTTTGCCAACCGCGCCACTGTCGGGACCACCGTGACCACTCACCACGTAAAAAACTTTACCACGCAGTTTGTTGTCCACTTGAGGAATGTAGGCATATTTTTTTCCGAAGATGGGAAATTTACGGTAACCACTCACGCTGGCATCCGATTCCAGTTTGGTTTCCGAAACCAGATTAGGGGCCACTTCCATCTCTTTCTGACGTTCCTTTTTGGTTTTTTCACTTTCATCGATGGCTTCTTTTTGAAGATCGGTGAGTAATTCGTCGACGGTGGGCGTATTTTCCGGAATCTCGGGTGGGGGAAGGTTGACGGGTGGATTGGAAACTACTGGATTCTCCGCCGAGCTTGGTCCACCCTGACAGCCGAGTTCGTGGTAAGGAACCCATAAAATACTGCTGCTGGCAATGTCCAGTTGTCGCAGATTTTTCGCTTGCAGATATTCGTTGTACCGCTTTATCCGCAACGCTTTTTCCCAGCCATCAATACCTAAAGTAGTCTTGATACTTTTTCCATTATATTCATAAATCAGGACGGGAATTTTGTAGGATTTTTTGGATTTTAATTTACTTTGCGCATTCAGACCATTGAGTTCGTAAAATGTTTTGAAGTTACATTGGTCTTTTTCCAGCTTATATCTGGCCAGAAAGCGTTGAATATTATCGCCGGACCGGGCTTTGACACGATGGAAATAAGGGTCCGCCGCGGATAGGGAGGAGCCATTAAATCCTAAGAAAAGTAAAAGTAAAATAGTGTTTCTCAGCGCCATGATAGTCAGAATAGTTTTCTTTAGTTATTCGGATGACAATTTGGTAAGTTAGCAAGATATTAAAATTTATACATTTGTGTTTGATTTTAATGAATATTTAAGAGGATGAGGGGTGTTTGAATGGGCAGGTGTTGTGAATTTCGTATCTGGACGGGACGTCCAAACGAACGGGTTGAATGGGCAGGTGTTGTGGATTTCGTATCTGGACGGGACGTCCAAACGAACGGGTTGAATGGGCAAGTGTTGTGAATTTCGTATCTGGACGGGGACGTCCAAACGAACGGATTGAATGGACAAGTGTTGTGAATTTCGTATCTGGACGGGGACGTCCAAACGAACGGGTGAATGGGCAGGTGTTGTGGATTTCGTATCTGGACGGGGACGTCCAAACGAACGGGTTGAATGGGCAAGTGTTGTGAATTTCGTATCTGGACGGGGACGTCCAAACGAACAGGGTTTTAGGACGGGGAGGTCCAAACGAACAGGGAAGTGGATACGACTCAGTGGTTTTTATTTTTTACTATAAAAAATTATGAATTTAGAAAAAAGTATAGGTGACTTTTTGGAAAAATATATCCCGCTTTCCGAAGAATGTCAGGCCGAATTACTGGTGGCCGCAAAATTGCTGACGTTAAAAAAGGGTTCTACGCTGGTCCGGGAAGGGCAATATTCTGAAAAATGTTTTTATCTGCTGGAAGGTTGTGCCAGGGCATTTTATTTGCGTGACGGTCATGATATTTCAGACTGGTTTGCCTTTGAAAACGAGTTTATCAGTTCCATCGTAAGTTTTTTTGATCACCGACCCAGTCCGCATTATATTGAGTTGCTGGAAGATGCCGTCCTCCTCGAATTTTCGAGAGAAAACATAATGAGGCTGGCAGATAAATACCATGATTTTGAGCGACTGATCCGATTGATTGTAACCGAGACGATGTTAGGGCAGCAAGCGCGAATTACGTGTATTTTATTTCAAAAAGCGGAACAGCGCTACGAAAACCTCCTGGAAACATTTCCAAACATCACTCAACGCGTCAACCTCACCCACATCGCTTCTTATCTGGGCATCACGCTCGAAACGTTGAGCAGAGTCCGGAAACAGAAAAAACGAATTTGATCTATGTCAAATGTTTCCTTCCGGAAATGTCCGACCTTTATGCTAAAATGAAGAAAATTCACTTTTTATCCGGACTGACGATCAGTATTTTTGTAGGACTCCATCTGATGAATCATCTGATTGGTATTTTTGGAGCAGCGGCCCACGTTGAACTAATGGACAAACTCAGAATAATTTATCGCAATCCCTTCTCAGAATTTATTCTCCTGCTAGCGGTAGGATCACAAATTATTACTGGTTTGAAATTGTTTCTTTCAAAGCGTAAATCCGCAATGGGGTTTTATGGGAAATTACAAATATGGACCGGTTTGTATTTGGCTTTTTTTCTGGTCATTCACGTAAGTGCCGTCATGGTTGGCAGGTATATTTTAATACTTGACACCAACTTTTATTTTGGTGCCGCAGGATTAAATAGCTTTCCGGTCAATCTGTTTTTTATTCCTTATTACGGCTTGTCCGTCGTGGCGTTTTTTGGTCACCTTGCAGCTATTCATTATCAGAAGAAACGGAAAGGAACATCTGAATATTTGGTACAAAAACAATCAAGAATCATCTTAACGATTGGTGTTGTTATTTCTGTTTTAATTCTTTTTGGAATGACGGGTGGCTTCAGAAGTGTAGAGATTCCGGAGGGATATCGGGTGCTAACAGGGGAATAAAAAATTATCAGAAAATGTCTGTCAAAAATGAAAGTCTAATCGAAATAATTTACGATATTTGTGATTATATTATAAAATAAAAAATCTTAAAAATGGAACGATTCAGTGAAAAGTACATCAGCGCAAAAGAAATAGAATGGGAAGAATTGGGTGGTGGTGTATCCAGAAAATTCCTGGGCTACGATAACCAGATCATGATGGTAAAGGTTAAGTTTGAAAAAGGGGCGCTGGGAGCGCCACACCAGCATTTTCACACGCAGGCTACCTATTGTGTGTCCGGTAAGTTTGAGTTTGAAATTGATGGAAAAAAGAAAATCGTAGAGGCCGGAGACGGAGTCTACATCGAGCCAAATCTACTGCATAGCGCCGTTTGTCTGGAAGAAGGCATGCTGATTGATACCTTCAGCCCCGTGAGAGAGGATTTTTTGAGTGGCGGTGAGGTGTCTTATTTTGGTGATAAAAAATA
>CAKZUV010000185.1 GCA_937921555.1 uncultured Saprospiraceae bacterium | reverse complement strand
GGCTTCTTCTGCGTACATAAAATAGGCTTCTGAATTTGGGGTGTACGTCGCAGCCTGAGATTGTCCGTTGTCCCCGTTGTGACTCCATTCTACTTGCGCTTCCTGACAAACGTCCTCCGTTTCATCCAGAATACCATCATTGTCGTCGTCCAGATCCTGAGAATTTATAATGCCATCCTGATCCGTATCTACAGCAGCCCCGGAAGATTGATTATTTTGAGCATCTACTTCTACGATGACAGACAAAAAAATAATTAGCCAAAAAATAAATTTAGGTACTGCGCTTTTAAAAGTTCCAAAGGATTTTTTCATGGTTGTTTCTCCTGGCGAATTCCGATGTTGTCCACCAGACAATTTTGTAGTATTAATTCTCATTTATATCAAAGGTTTAATTAAGAATAAAAAAATTATGCGGGGGAAGAAAATGAAATGCTTTTTTAAATACGGACATAGCACTAAATGCTGATACACTTTAGTTTAAAAGCATATTCAGTCAGCATTTCAACATATTTAATTTAAAATATGTTAAATGTTTTTAATTAATAAAACATTATTATTGCTTTATTAAAATTCAGTACTTAATTTCAGTATTAATTTCAGGACAGGATCGTAGTCATCAGATTTCACTTCTTTTTATAGAAAGTTTGAGTACTGATGTACAGATCATCACTTTGGGAAAACTATACCAACTTTTGAAAAAACGTAAAACAATTCGCCTTAACTGTGACATTCAATATTAGTCAACTACCATTTAACAAAGAATCCAATGAGTTGATTATCATAAATTTAAATTTCCATAAAAAAAATATATAAATTCTCAACGGTAAATATTCCGAGTAATAATCAGAGACTATTCTCCACTTGACAAGATAAATATTGTTAAGTATATTTGTACTAGCTATAAAATTATTGTTAAAAACAGACTTTTCTATGAAAAACGTTGTGGGACAAACACCCCGTGGAGCTGATTTTTTTCCCAGGGATATCGTCATCAGTAAGATTTACCGACGACTTGATGCCGGAAATCATATTTTTATGTCCGCCCCCCGTCGGGCGGGTAAAACGGCCATTATGCGTTTTATGGAGGATAACCCCCGTAAAGGGTATGCATTTATTTATATCAGCGTAGAAGATGTAAATGACATGGAAGAATACTTTGAAATTCTTTCGGAAGAAATTGTTGAAAGTACCGCCGTCAGTAAGTTAGTCAAAGCCTCCAAGTCTGCAAAAAGTATTTTCAGCCGGTTTGCCGACCGGGTCAAGAAGGTTAAAGTGATGAATATCGAATTCGAAACAAACACAAAAGAGGTTCCGTTGTTTAGTGACGAATTTGAAATACTAATGAAAAATCTGGACACCTCAGATTTTAAAATCATTCTATTAATTGACGAATTCCCCATCGCGCTGGAACGAATCGAAAAGGATCTGGGTGTAAAAGAAGCGACGGAATTTCTGCACGTCAACCGGACCATCCGGCAGCGCGCCAAACGTGGAATCCAGTTCATCTATACGGGTTCTATTGGTCTGCCAAATATTGCCCGAAAACTCAACGCCACCGCTACCATTAACGATCTGAGTGTTATCGAAGTTCCGGCGCTTAACCCAGTACAGGCCAAAGAATTTGCGACTAAATTACTGAAAACCTACAAGGTAAAAATGAAGGTGGATGTAATCAATTATATGCTGGAAAGACTAAAATGGTTAATGCCATTTTTCATTCAGCTGATCATCCAAATGATTATTGACGAATACGAGCTGGAGCAAAAACCGGTAACCAAAGAACTGGTTGACCTGGTCATTGAAAAAGCCAGTAATCACCGAAACAATATTTACTTTGAAAACTACTACAGCCGACTGAGCAAATCGCTGTCAAAGAAAGAAGCGGAACTGGCCAAAAAGATTTTATCGGAAATTGCTAAAAAAGATGAGTTACCACTTAGCCAATTTTCCGAAAATGAAGAAGCCCTCGCACTTCTTGACATCCTCGAATTTGACGGATACATCAATTCACACAACGATACTTATACTTTTAATTCGCCCATCCTCCAATTGTGGTGGAGTAAACACGCAAATTAATTGAAGTTGGATAATATGGAAAAGCGCAAAAAAATTTCACTGTATAATCCTCGTCCCGAATCCGTGGACGAGCACTTTACGGTACATCCGCACGTTTACGAACGGCTTTGGCAGGATATTACCGACAGTAAAATGGAATTTCCCGAACAGCACTATCTGATCAGTGGTGAATCCGGAGTGGGAAAAACTACCTTGCTGGCCCAGCTCCACAAATCAGTGGTTCAGCGTCCTCCCCTCTCTTCTCTGCATTCCCTTTTTTTTAACGAAGAAGAATATAGTATCCGGCATTTGTACAGATTGTGGGAACGGATTTTTGAATTATTAATTGATCAGGGGCTTACGGCAAAATCACTTATTAAACAGGTACAAAATTTATCTGAAACTATTGATAAAAATCAAGAATACGAAAAAAACATAAGTAATGCTTTGCTTAATTTTTTAAAAGAAAAAGAAATTCACCTGCTGCTTTTTATTGATAATTTTAATTTAATTTTACAAAAACTCTCTACCCGGGAATGCCATCGCTTCCGGAAAATTTTACAGACCACTCCCCGTATACGAATCGTAGCGGCCGCTTCCGAAGTGCCACTTTCTTTCTATCAGTACGAACATCCGTTTTACGAATTTTTCAAAGTGGTCCATCTCCGTCCACTCTCCCTGGAAGGCACTAAACAATTATTGTCGGAGTTAATTCCTGACCATCAGAAAAAAATAATTGACCACGCTATTCCAACCGTCGAAACGATTCGTAGAATGACAAATGGAAATACCCGGTGTGTAGTTTTGCTATCCGAAATTCTCAGAAAAAACACTTCGTTGACAACTACCGAATTATTTTCTGACATTTTGGATAAACTGACACCGGTCTATAAATTTGTCATGGATGATCTGCCAGCACAACAACAGCAAATCGTCGAAGCTATTGCCCTAAATTACGAAGCCATCAGCGTCAAAGAACTGGGAAATAAACTACGGATAGAATCAAAAATGATTTCTGCACAATTAGCGCAATTGGTAAAAAGTAATTTAATTGTAAAGATTAAAACCAGCACTAAAAATCATTTCTACCAACTAAAAAACCGATTATTTAACTGCTGGTATTTACTCCGTCTGGGTCGGTATCATGACCGAAAAAAATTAACAGCTATTTTGGATTTTAACGAAAAATGGCTGCGAAACAAAGCACGTTACCAAAAGAATATATTTCCCGAAACTCCTTTATTAAACATAGATACTTCTTCACAATTTTTCTCACCAGAAAAACTAACCATCGCTCCTCATGGTTCTAAATTTATTACGCGACGAACCCCATTGCGCCCGGCACCGAACGCAGACCTCCAAATTCGCCAGCGGGCTTATCAGGCCATTGCATCAGAACAATACCAACTGGCCATCCAATTTTTACAAAAATCAAAAACTACGGATCACTTCGCACTCGCAGTTGCATACCATCGGGGAACAAATGATTATCAACGAGCAATTACTCATTATCAAAAAGCCGGAAACGCAGAGGCACTTAATAATCTGGGATTACTTCATTTACAACAACATCGTCTGAAGGCTGCTAAAAAAGCACTCAGCAATGCAGTGGAAAAAGGCAGTATGCTGGCACCCTATAATCTCGGCTTGTATCATATACAGGAAGAACAAAACGTCACGGCGGCCATAAATAATTTTGAAAAAGCAGTCGCACAGGGAAATTCAGACGCATTACTTCCACTAGCACAACTTTATTACCACCACTTTAAAAAACCCGAACAGGCGATCCTGACTTTGTCCGAAGCAGCAGCCACGGACAACCCGCAAGCTAATTACCAGCTGGGTTTGATTTATCTCAATCATAAAAAAGACGAAGGTACTGCCTGCGCTTATTTTATGGAATATTTGAGTCATCCTTCCACGCAAACTTTATCTTTGCCGTTGGGGCTGACTTTATTAAAATCGGAAGCGTACGACTTTTTGCAGAATCTTTTTTCTACCAAACCCGAAATGAAAATATCCGCCTTACCACTCTATTATGCTTTGCAAAAACTAGACATCAATGCCGATTCTGATACGATCCTGAGAATCGGAAAAGAACTCGAAGCTACCGTTGAGGATTTAGTCAGACTGATTGAAAATTATTAAGTAATTTTGGGAAATCAATTTCTCCACTATGACTTTTACCTTTAAATCCGCCCAACTGAATTTCGATCAGGAATCACTTGATCTTACGCCTGACAAGACCAGTTCCAGCGAAGCGTTGTACGTCGATTTTACCAGTTCTGACGATCAGCATCAACAAAGATTTCAACTATTTATTCATCCCAAAAAGGAAGTCATTTTAAAGCATTTTGAGTTGCGCTTTTCTGTGCCACTAACGGCTGATACTTCCGTATTTTGTAATGGATTTTTACCGAATCATCGCAGTGGTACTTATTTGTTATCGGATAAAAAATCTGGCCGTGGCTGGTTCGCTGCCAGGGAAGCTTATCATCAACAGGCGCCCGTTTTTTCAGATCAGGAAGCTTTCTACTCTTATCATTATGGTTTTGCGGGCAATGCAGCAAATGGACTTTTTTTAGGTTCTTTAAATGAAACAACCGCTTTTACCGCGATTGAATACAGTAACCAGCATCAGGAAATTATTATTCGCAAAGACATCACAGATTTACAGCTGGGACACTCTTTTCCGTTGCTGGATTTGCTCGTTATTACTGGTGAAAAAGAAGCTGCTTTTAAACGGTATCTTTCGGCCATAGAAGGTCCCCGGCTTACTGGTTTACCAATGACCGGATGGATGGCCAGCAAAAACGAAAATGGTAATTCGGCGGCCACCATTCGCAATTTTTTAGCGCAGCGAAAAGAGGAAAATATTCCGGCAGATTTTGTTTTAATTGGCTCCGGGTACGCAAAGGAAACCGGAGACTGGCTTTTTTCCAACAGTTCATTTCCGGAAGGCTTGCCCACCCTCATTTCGGAGATAAAAGCAGCCGGATTAAAAGTGGGGATGAACCTTTCGCCGTTACTTTGCTCCGCAACATCAGATATTTACCGGCAGCATCCGGAATGGATTTTAAAAGATGAAAATAATCAACCGGTTACAATAAATACCGAATCCGAATCCTGCTACGTTCTGGATGCGTATGATTCCGGTGTTCAGGATTACTTACAGGTATTTTGTTATACCGTGACTACTCAGTGGGGCGTTGAACTCCTTAAATTCGACCATTTATCTGCTGCTTTTGCCATAGCCCGAAAAACAAAAACCAGGGCACAGGCAGTAAACGATTTTTTAAAGATGCTTCGCAGCAGTTGTCCCGACACCCTTCTGTGGACAACGGATTTGCCCATCGCCACCGGATGTTTGTACGCCAATTATACGTCGATAACGAGTGATTATCTGGAATCCTGGGAGAGCCGTTTCCCTTTACTTTATGCGACGCCTAATGCGGCCACGGCCAGGATTCAGTTAAAAAATTTATTACAAAGAAATAGCCATAACCAGTTTGGTACAGCTGGCTATCTGGTGACACTGGCGGACACTAAAAACCAGACGGAGGTGCAGCAATTCACAATCTTGTTTATCAATGCTTTATTTTCTAATATTTCCGTAATTGTAAATTCACCAGATCAGCTTTCTGCTGAGATGTGGGCGGAATGGCAGGCGATGGATCATTGGAAATCCGCCAGCGTTACAAGCGTTCGTTTCTCTACGGAGCACGTAGTGATTGTTAATTTTAAAAATAAAGAAGGCAAGAAATTTCAGGGTTTGATCAACCTGGATGCTAAAAAAAATGAGGTAAACGGGATTCTGCTCGAAGCCGGTGAGACACTGGTTTTAGGGGATGAA
>CAKZUV010000184.1 GCA_937921555.1 uncultured Saprospiraceae bacterium | reverse complement strand
AATAAGTCCGTCATCTTGGCTAGGAAGAATTTAAGCTAGACGAGTTAAAAAACGTAGACATAGCCTAGCTATGGCGAGGCTTTTTTACGAAGTATAGCTTAAATTCTTTTAGCCACAGATGTGGAAGTTATTATTTGATCGTTACTTAAAAAGCTTTCGCCGGCGTTTTACGATCCCAGAAGCGCAATGCTAATTCGTATCCGGTCAGTCCCATACCGACGATAACTCCAGCGCAATATTTACTAAAATAAGAATGGTGACGGAAAGTCTCGCGGGCGTGCACGTTGGAAATGTGTACCTCGATGACGGGCGCAGTAATCGCAGCAATCGCATCGGCGATGGCGATGGAGGTATGGGTAAGTGCGCCACCATTGAGCACGATGCCATCGTAAGAAAAACCGACTTCGTGCAATTTATCCAGAATAGCACCTTCGTGGTTGGATTGAAAATATTTCAGATTAAATTTCGGAAACTGTTTCTTTAAGATTTTAAAATAATCTTCAAAACCTTGACTTCCGTAAATTTCCGGTTCCCGCTTACCGAGTAAATTCAGGTTCGGGCCGTTGATAATTAATATTTTCTTTTTAGCCATCGGTTAGTTTGCCATTTCAGAAAGGAACTTGATCCGCATCAGCTGGATTTCTTCCATGGTGATGTCATCTTCCTTCAGTTCTTCGTACGCTTCTTCCACGGAACCCGATTCTGATTCCATAAAAAATTCATAAATATCTTCGTTGGAATCTGCGTCTACTGCTTCTTCGATGTAATAATCAATGTTAAGTTTGGTCCCCGAAATCACAATGGCTTCCATTTCTTCGATAATTTCCTCCATGGAAAGAGAATTGGAAGAAGCAATATCGTACAACGGAATTTTACGGTCGATACTCTGAATAATATTTACTTTGATTTTGGATTTGTTGGCAATTTGCTTAACCACTATTTCCGTTGGTCGCTCAATGTCATTTTCTTCTACGTATTCTTTGATCAACGCCATAAAACTTTTACCATATCGGGTCGCCTTGCCTTTACTGACCCCCGTGATCTTCGTCATATCATCCATCGAAATAGGATATTGGGTGGCCATATCTTCCAGCGATGGATCCTGAAAAATAACGTACGGAGGAACCTTTTTTTCTTTGGCAATCTGTCGGCGCAAATCTTTTAAAAGTACCATCAGTGCTTTATCCAGCACCCCACTTTTACCACTATTACCAGCATCCACCGGAGCCATATCGTCGTAATTATGGTTGATTGGAATCTGAATTGGAAACGGCTTTTTAATATAATCATGCCCTTTCTGCTTCATCTTCAGCAATCCATAATTCTCAATATCCTTATAAACGAAATCGTGTAACAAAGCCTGCCGGAAAATAGAATGCCAGAAAGTATCATCCCGGTCTTTCCCCACGGCGTACAACGGTAATTTATCATGCCCGAAGTCCATGATTTCTTTGGTATTTTTACCCATCACGTAGTCGATCAGCATCTTAATACCGCAGTTTTCGTTGAGTGTATTGATGATCTCCAGAGCCTGCTGCATTTCTTTTTGTACTTCCACCCGCTCTTTCGGATGCCGGCAATTGTCACACATTTTTTCACAACGATCCGCGTCAAAGGTCTCCCCAAAATAATGTAATAAAAACTGACGCCGGCAGGAAGTTGTTTCGGCGTAAGCCATAATCTCTTCCATCAACTGTGCACCCATTTCCCGTTCTGAAACTGTTTTGTCCCGCAGGAATTTTTCCAGTCGCTGAATATCTTTGTAAGAATAGTAGGCAATACATTTTCCTTCCAGTCCGTCCCGGCCCGCACGCCCCGTTTCCTGATAATAATTTTCAATACTTTTTGGAATATCATAATGAATTACAAAACGTACATCCGGCTTGTCGATGCCCATTCCAAAAGCGATGGTAGCAACGATCACATCCGTATTTTCCATCAGGAAATCATCCTGTGCTTTGGTACGCGTCTTCGCGTCCAGACCAGCGTGGTAAGCGGAAGCTTTAATATCATTGACCCGTAATGCTTCGGCGATTACTTCGGTAGATTTTCTGCTTTGTACATAAATAATTCCCGACTTGCCCGCCATGGATTTCACCACCTGAATGATGCTTTTGATGGTTTGGTCTTTGGTCCCTTTCGGACGCATATCGTAATAGAGATTGTCCCGGTTAAAGGAAGAGACATAACTATTCACCTCGTCCATATTGAGGTTTTTAACAATATCTGTTCTGACTTTAGGGGTCGCCGTAGCGGTCAGCGCAATGATGGGAATTTCTTTATCGATATCATCGATCATGGTCCGGATACGGCGGTATTCCGGGCGGAAATCGTGACCCCATTCGGAGATACAGTGTGCCTCATCCACAGCAATAAAAGAAAGATTAACCGTCCGGAAGAAGGCCAAACTGTCCTCTTTGGTGAGGGTTTCCGGTGCAATAAACAGCAATTTGGTTTTTCCGGCGGTGATATCATCTTTCACCTTTTTCATCTGAACCTTTGTCAGGGAAGAATTAAGAAAATGCGCTACTTCGTCCTGCTGGCTGTATCCACGGATAGAATCGACCTGATTTTTCATCAGCGCAATAAGTGGAGAAATAACAATCGCCGTCCCTTCCATCATCAGTGCCGGTAACTGGTAGCAGAGTGATTTACCGCCCCCCGTTGGCATAATTACGAAAGTGTCTTTCCCATCCAGAACGCTGGCAATAATTTTTTCCTGCGGACCTTTAAACTTATCAAATCCGAAGAATTTACCAAGTGCCCCTTTTATATCGTGTTTTGTTTTTAACATCATTGTATCCCTATTCTTTAAATATATTTTTTTGTTTGTGGCAAAGCATCGCTGAGATCAGTATTGTTTCTGAACTCATTTTCAACCTGAAATAAAGCAAGACTTCGTTACCGGTTGATTTTGCTATCCTAAATATAGGTAAATATTTTGATTGTAAACTTTTTCGTCTAAAAAATCGAAAAAAGAATTTACGTTAAATTTGTGTGTAAAGCCCTGGGCTTTTTTTTTAGCGTGTCCAAAAATAATAAATTTAACGTGAATAACGAAACAAAAATTTTAGCAATTGCTCATAAAGTAATTGAAATCGAAACACAGGCAGTTCAACAGCTAAAAGACCTGATTGATGCCCGCTTTTTTGCGGTTGCTAAACTCATCCTGAATATGTCGGGCCGACTGGTCGTGACGGGGATTGGCAAAAGTGCCCTGATTGCCCGAAAACTGGTAGCTACTTTTAATTCTACCGGAACGCCCTCTTTGTTTATGCATGCTTCCGATGCAGTTCATGGAGACTTTGGGATGGTTCAGCCCGAGGATGTTATTTTGTGTTTGTCAAAAAGCGGAGAGACTGCTGAGCTGAAAACGTTAATGCCTATGATTAAAAATCTTGGTGCCAGCAGTATCGCTATGACGAGCCGGAAAGATTCTTTTTTAGCACTGCGTGCTGACCTGCTACTGCACACGCCCATTCCGTCCGAAGCGGATCCGGATAATCTGGTACCCACCACCAGCACTACCGTCCAGCTCGTCATGGGTGACACACTGGCCATGTGTCTGCTCGGGCTCCGGGGCTTCAACAAAAATGATTTTGCAAAAAATCATCCCGGAGGATCACTCGGAAAAAGATTACATCTGCGGGTCCGTGATCTGATGGTAAAAAATGAAAAGCCAGTAGTATTTCCTACGACTACTATTCCTAAAGTTATTTTTGAAATCAGCTCCAAGCGGCTGGGTGCCACGGCGGTTATTGACGAACAGGAAATTTTACTGGGTATCATCACCGACGGGGATATTCGACGAATGCTCGCCAAATATACCGATTTTAGTACATTGATGGCCAAACAGATCATGACCCGTAATCCTCGCTATATTGGACCACAACAACTGGCGGAAAAAGCACTGGATCTGATGCGTAATAATAGTATCACTCAATTACCAGTGGTCGAAGGTCATAAATATTTGGGGATGGTTCATTTACACGATTTGCTAAAGGAAGGGATTGCTGGATGATGTTTTTGCTTTTGCTAAAACAGTTTTTAAACAGCTTCTTTATAAAAATTAATTCTTGCGCCTAGGATTTTACTTCATTTTACTGCTCTCTTTTTTAGGTTGTAGAAAATCTTCGGATTCTACCGCACCGGAACTGGCATTTTATCATTGGAAAAATGAAGTGAATTTATCATCCGCAGAAACTGATTATTTAAAAAATTCAGGAGCAGAAAAACTATACCTCCGCTTTTTTGACGTGGACTGGGATCCGGAACGACGGGAACCGATTCCAATTTCAATTATTAATATTTCTGCTTCTGATAATTTACCGGCCACGGTAATTCCTGCCATTTTTATTACCAATCGCACTTTTTTAAAAATAAAAAGTAATGATATTGTCAATTTTACAAATAATTTATTATTGAAAATAAAAAAGATTCAAAACGGCTTACCTAACATTCAAATTCCCGAAATACAAATAGATTGTGACTGGAGTGAAAAGTCCAGAGAAAATTATTTTCACTTTCTGGAAATTCTAAAAAATAAATTGCAAAAAGAAAATCGCGAACTCTCCGTTACCATTCGTTTACACCAGCTAAAATACCCTGACAAAACTGGCGTACCTCCCGCCGACCGGGGCGTACTCATGTGTTACAACGTCGGAGATTTACAAAACTGGGACACCGAAAATTCTATTCTCGACGAACAAATAACTTCCACTTATTTGAAAAATAACATGACCTATCCTTTGTCACTTGATCTTGCGCTGCCCGTTTTCAGATGGGGCGTTTTATTCCGGGACGGAAAGATGATCAAACTCCTCAATCAGCTCGATACATCCGAACTAAGTGATCCATTTTTTTTTACTAAAAAAAGCGAGCACCGCTACACGCTGAAACAGTCTACCTATCTTCGCGGCCACTATTTGTATCCGGGGGATCAGATCCGATTGGAATCGGTTACGTCAGCAACACTAAAAACAGTTTCCAGGCAACTGAAATACGCCTTACCAGCCGATCGGAGACAATTAATTTTTTATCATCTGGATTCCCTCACGGTCGTTAATTTTCCCGTTTCTGAAATAAAAGAAATTCAGCGTATCTTTGGGGAAGCACCCTGAGTACTGACCAATATATCCAATATATAATACTATGTCTCCTATTATAAAAATCATTTCCGTTTTATTAATTAGCATCATCGTAAGTATTCCCAATCAAATCAGTAAAGGATGCGGCCCGGTGGATTATTCGTTTAAAGGATACCATTTTTTTGATACAGATCTGGTACGAACCGGTTCGCCTTTCACAGATTTTTTTTTACGGTTCGACGATTTTTATCATAGCTACGAACTGGCCGACTCGGTACGCAATACCTCTAATCTGCAAGAGTGGAATACCATTTTTTGTGATCAGTTTTACGAAAAAGAAATTAAAGAAATTGTCTACGGCCCCGTAGAAAACATCCAGGCCATTAAGCGAGCAGCGGAAAAGAAAAAAAATAAACTCGGCCTGCGGCTGAACCGAAATTCGTTTGCCAGACATCTGGTGGATTATCAGTGTATGGAGACCATTCAGTATCTGCTTTTTGCCAAATCCTGTGAACCGCACGTATCGCGCAATCGTAACGCCTGGGATGCTCCCAAAAGAGATCCGGTAGCAATGAAAGCACTCATCTACGAAGGCGAAAGAGTTTTCCTGAAATTAAAATCCAACAACCTCAAATTGCGCTATGCCTACCAGCTGATTCGTCTGGCACATTACGCGACGGACTATACGATGGCACTGGATTTATACGACAGATTGTTGCCGAGAATTGATCCCGTAGAAAGCATTGTGCACGATTGGATTCTGGCTCATAAGGCGGGCGTATTGTCGAGATCCGGCCAGAACGTGGAAGCAGCTTATTTGTTTTCACTGGTTTTTGACCGGAGTCCTTCCAAACGGGAAGCGGCTTTTCAAAGTTTCAGCATCCAAAACGAAAAGGAGTGGAAAGCGTGTATGCTACTTTGTCAGAGCAATCATGAGCGGGCGACTTTGCACGCCATGCGCGCGAGTGAACACCACAGCAAGCCGGTCGGGGATATGCGGGCCATCTACGCGCTTGACCCCGAGAACGAAAACCTGGAATTATTACTGGCCAAAGAAATCAAAAAACTGGAAAAAGATTTTCTGGGAATCGAATTTAACCGCTACCAAAAAGACAATGCTAAATATCACAAAATCCCCCGGAAAGAAGCAACGGCTAATCTGATCGATTTAACGCAATTTGTGATTCAGGCAGGCAAAGAAAAAAAGGTTCGGCGTCCGGAATTGTGGAGGCTCGCCGAAGGCTATCTGCTCTATCTTTCTAATGATTTGTACGACGCAGATAAGGTTTTTAAAGAAGTTGAAAAAACGCTGACCAACGAAAAACTTCAGGAACAACTGGCCGTCTTCCGGTTGGTCTTAAAAGTGACAAATTATCAGGAAATAGACGAAACAAAAGAACAGGAAATTGCACAAATCATCAAAAAAAATGACCTGTACGAAAAATATCCCGAGTTCGAAAAATTTATTAACGATAAGCTGGCTTACGAATATCTTCGGGCAGGACACGCCGGTAAAGCCTTTCGGATGCATTATTCGCTCGAAGCCATCAAACCCAATCCACAGGCCAATATCATCAATGATCTGATTGAAATTGCACTCAACCCAGACAAGTCTAAATTTGATAAAATATTGACAACTAACAAAGACGGTACAGAAATGGTAGATGATTTGCTGGACATAAAAGGCGTCATGTTGTGGAACCGGGGAGAGGCTGCGGCTGCCCTCGAAGCATTTAAACAAATACCCGTAGCCCAACGGGGTGAAAATCGTTTTAATCCGTTTATTGAACGTGCCAAAATCTGTATTCATTGTGAACAACCGGACAGCTTAATGATCTATAATCGTCCCGGAATTTTAGAGCGAATATTTGAATTGGAGTTTCAGGCCAACTCCGATTACGCCAACAGTGCATCGTATTTTTATCAGTTGGGACTGGCCTATTTTAATCTTTCCTATTATGGTCCGAGCTGGAATGCCATGGATTATTTCAGAAGTGGTAATAACTGGCGATATGCTAAATCAGATATTTTCGAACATTGGTATTTTCCCTTTGGCAATAAAGAAAATCACGATCTTTCAAAAGCAAAAGCGTATTTTGAAAAAGTACTGGAAGTATCCAAAGACCGCGAACGATCTGCCCGTGCGACCTTCTGGCTGGCCCGTTGTGATTGGTTGACGTACGTTACCAGCAGTGGGTACCGGGCGCCGCGGAATTCAAACTATCTGCCCGTTCTGCCCCCCGAATATCGTGTTTACTATCAGCAACTGGAAGCGGATTACGCGGAAACTGATTTTTATAAATGGGTGATCCGAGAGTGTAAATATTTTCAGGCTTATGCCCGGTAGTGGGGGCTGTTTTTAATTTTACTTGCATAATGAAGATTCCCGAGGAAAGCTGTCGGAGGTAGCATGAAAAGCCAAATACCCGTGAGTCTGCTCTAAAAAGTGTTTTTCGCGCAGAGGAGCAGAGAACGCAGAGATTCTTTAACGTGTATATCTTTTATCGTAAACACAATATGTATTAATTTTTTATTTAATTTAATTCAGGATTTCCATTTTCCTGGTTTCTAGAGCAGGCTCGCCCGTTAATTACTTAATCAATAATCAATCCCGTCAGCGTGTACACTCGGGGCATGAGCCCTGGTGCCAAAAGCACTAAATTATTATGTATTTTTAATGTTTTTTTGCGAAAAAAACACAAGATACACGAAGAGAAACTTTGTGTTCTTCGTGACTTTGTGGCGATTATATTAGATAGAATGCCGAAGGCACTAAATGCATAATCGCTTATACGGCCCATTTTGAAATCACACCTCTTTACTCATCTTTCGGGCTGAAAGATTACCAGACTATTGTTAAAAAAATCATAAGATAATTATCGCGACCCAACGTTGTCATTTCATTGTTCGTCTTCCTGATACGACACAGTTATACTCTTTTTGGAAACCGTCTTTATTCACACTCAAAATAAAAAGCAATGAAAAACTTCAAATTTTTACTTATCCTGGGAATCGGTCTCACCTTTTTTTCATGTTCTAAAAATGATGATGAAAACGCACCCGTACTGGATCAGATTTTTCAATTAAAAGTCTCGGAAACAGCTACTTTCTCGGATGTAAATTTAGCCATTACCGCCAACCGGGTCGTCGAAGATAACCGGTGTCCGGTTGATGCTATTTGTATAGTAGCCGGCTGGGTCACTGTTTCATTTGACTTCAACGTGGAAGACACCGTTTTTCCCCTGGAACTTACCCTTAATCCCGAAAGACCACAGGACGCGGAGACAGAAGCCGGTGAATACACCGTCCGTCTGGTAACCGTAAATCCACACCCTCCCACTTCGGAGGTCATCGCCCCGGAAGACTATAGTTTTTCCCTGGTAGTAGAAAAATAATAATTTTACCTACCTTTGCTGAGGGAGATTATCACAATCATCTGAATTTCACCCTTCTAAACAACTCCGAAAGAGTATTTCAAACATTAGACTTTATTCAATTTCAATATCTATGGTTTTTCCAATTGGTGACGATCAGGTCAAAGGTGGCTACACTCCGTACGTAAGTTATGCTTTTATTGGTTTTAATATCATTGCTTTTGTCATGCAGATGACCCACCCCAATCTGATGATTTGTGAATTCGGATCTGTTCCAAATGACATTCTGAACGGACAGAATATTTATACGCTATTCACCAGCATGTTTATGCACGGTAGCATCATGCACATTGTGGGAAATATGCTGTTCCTTTGGATTTTTGCGGACAATATCGAAGCGACGGTAGGCAGCATTCCATTTTTATTTTTCTATCTGATGGGTGGCCTCGTAGCTTCTGCGCTGCACATTTTCCTCAGTGATGGAACGGGCATGGATTTATCGGCTTGTTGTAATATTTGTGGTACACCGCCGTGTATGCAGGGAGACAATGCCTGCCCGGGCTCGATTCCTACGGTGGGAGCCAGTGGCGCCATTGCTGCGGTGTTGGGTGCTTATCTGGTCATGTTTCCCAAGTCCAGGGTCAAACTCTTCGTAATTTATTTTTTCCGGTCTATTTATATCTCCGCTTTCTGGTTTTTAGGATTCTGGATCGCCCAGCAGTTGTTTAGTGGATTTTCTTCGCTCGGACCGGAAGCAGCAGCCAGTGGCGGAACTGCCTGGTGGGCACATATCGGCGGATTTATTTTCGGGGTAATTGCCGGATTTTTTGCCAAACAGGGAATGAAAAAGGATGGTGGCAATATGCGGCCTCCCACCAAAGAACCGGATTACAGCAGAAAAGATTTTGTCTAAACAGAAAAATAAAATTACCGAATAGACTTGGATGGAATTAACGCTTATACATTTCGTATGAGTGGCAATTCGGTCATTTGTCCCACCAGTATACTTTTTAATTTTTTTGAACAAATTACTTTCTTTAACTTTTTATACCCACGAAAAAGTATAAGGAATGATTTTCCTTGATTTTATTAAAAAAATGAAGCAGGCCCCGCATGACCTTTGAAATGATATTAGTCTTCGGTATTATTTTTCTGGCAATCATCTTTTTTGTCACCGAATGGTTACCCGTAGATGTAGTTTCTTTTGGGATCATGGTTACGCTGCTGGTAACAGGCCTGGTGACTCCACAACAAGGGATCATGGGTTTTGGTAATCAGGCTACGATTACTATTCTCGGGCTTATGATCGTTGGTATTGGTCTGGAACAAAGCGGTGCAATCACTTTACTGGGACAGCAAGTCCAAAGACTATTTGCCCTTCCCGTCTGGCTGGCAATTACGCTTATGATGCTTATCGTTGCTTTTGTTTCAGCCTTTATAAGTTCCACGGCGGTAGTTATTGTTTTCCTGCGGATATTTATCGACATCGCCCCAAAAATTGACATCAACCTTTCTAAATTACTGATCCCATTATCTTTTTCGGCCATCATTGGTGGGTCCTGCAGTCTGATGGGTACTTCTACCAACCTGATTGTAAATTCTATCGCCAGCAGTCAGGGATTGGGCGACCTTGGTATTTTTGAATTTTCGGGCATTGGGGTTTTGTTTTTAATTACGACTATTATATACATGATTGTCGTTGGAATACGGCTGATTCCAGCACGCGCCAAGCAAATTGGTATGGTAGATGAATTTAAACTACAGGATTATCTCACGTTGCTGGAAGTCGGCCCCGAATCCGGAATGGTCGGAAAAACAGTTGCTGAAACAAACTTTAAAAAAGACGACCACATTGAGTTATTAAAAATATATCATCAGACGGGACAAGAACGGTTCCCAACCGACAATGAGATTATCCGTCCGGGTGATCAGCTACTGGTCAAAGGAAATCTGGAAAAAATGAAGTCCATCTACAATAGTCGTGGGCTCGAATTTGTTCACCAAAAAAATATATCGAAAAATCTTGCCTCCCAGGAAGATTCGGAACAAATACTTTGTAAGGCACTCGTCCTGCCCAATAGCCGGGTAGTCGGCAGCAATTTCAGAACAGCTCAGATAAAAAGTAAATTTCAGGCGATTCCGCTGGCCATTCAGAGAAAAAGAAAAGTTGTCCGTCGCAGACTCCACCGAATAAAAATTGAAGTAGGAGATATATTGTTAGTATCTGTCAATAAAGCTGACTTTCAACGCTTTTACAAATTACCCGACTTCCTGGTATTACAGGAGTTTGAGGAATTTGATAAAAATATCGGAAATAAATGGGTCGCAATTAGCATCCTGATCGGACTGGTTTTGCTGGCTGCCTTTGGGGTGCTACCGATTATGATTAGCGCCCTGGCGGGTGCTTTTGCGATGGCCATTACCCGGTGCGTCGATATTCAGAAGGCATACCGCGAAATGAACTGGGGAATAATTTTTCTCCTGGCAGGTATGATTCCATTGGGTTCAGCGATGAGCAATACGGGCGCTGACACTTATCTGGCCAATCAATTTATCCAGTTGCTGGGAGACGAAAATCCAACTTTCTTTATTTCCGCGTTATTTATTTTCACCATGCTGATGAGTGGATTTATTTCTAATAATGCGACCGCCATTTTAATCACGCCCATCGCTATTTCGATTGCGGTGAAATCCGGAATTGATCCAAAGCCTTTTATTCTTACGGTTATGTTTGCCGCTAATATGAGCTTTTTTACGCCCATCGGATATCAGACCAACACCCTGATTCTCAGTCCGGGAAATTATAAATTCCGGGATTTTCTCTTCGTCGGAGGTATTCTGACCATTATCTGCTGGATACTTGCCACTTTGGTTATTCTATGGTTTTATTTTTAGCCCGCTCCGGAACTCAGTACCTGTAAGGACACGTTTAGTTTTACAAAGGGTAAGACTCCATGGGTAAATAGCATAATTCCCTACAATATATTACCTTTGTTCACTTCAAACAAAACTAGTGGCATGTTCGACAAAGTAAAAGACATTTTAGCAGAAATTCAGTCTGCCAATCCCAACACAGCGGAAGAGATAGAGCAATTCCGGATCAAGTATCTGGGATCAAAAAATATTCTCAAGCCCCTCATGGGCGAGATTCGTAATATTCCCAACGAACAAAAAAAGGAATACGGCCAGCTGGTGAACGAAACCAAACAGGCCGCCGAGCAGAAACTGGCCTCACTTCAGGCGGCACAAAGCAACGCAGCGGCGGCTTCCGAAGCGCAAAAACTCGATCTTACCGCTACCGGTGAGCCAATCGCACTCGGCTCCCGTCATCCGATTTCCATCACCATGGATCGTATCATTGATATTTTTGCCCGCATCGGTTTTAGCGTGGCCGAAGATCGTGAAATCGAAGATGACTGGCATAATTTCAGTGCCATGAACACGCCGGAAGATCATCCCGCCCGTGACATGCAGGACACTTTTTACCTGAAAGACAGCACATCCATGCTGTTGCGAACGCACACTTCTTCGGTTCAGGCACGGGTCATGACCAACCAGAAACCACCGATCCGGATTATTGCTCCAGGACGGGTATACCGTAATGAGACCATCTCGGCACGTGCGCATTGTCAGTTTCACCAGGTGGAAGGCTTGTACGTAGACGAAAACGTGTCATTTGCAGATCTTAAACAGACGTTGTTATACTTCGCGCAGGAGATGTACGGTCCTAACACAAAAATCAGATTACGACCTTCTTATTTTCCATTCACGGAGCCAAGTGCCGAAATGGATGTATCTTGTTTTATTTGTGATACCAAAGGTTGCAACGTTTGTAAATATACGGGTTGGGTAGAAGTTTTAGGTTGTGGAATGGTAGATCCCAAGGTACTGGAAAATTGTGGAATTGACTCCGAAAAATATACTGGCTTTGCCTTCGGTATGGGCATCGAACGACAGGCTATGCTCCGTTACCGGATCAACGATATTCGTCTGTTATTTGAAAATGATGTCCGGTTTTTAAAGCAGTTTGATTCGGCGATGTAGAAGCTGATATCAAATTATTTATGAACTGATATCTGTTTCCTGCTTTGTTTGAGTTTACACGTATTTCGTAGTAAAACAGTTTTTCTCAGTGTAAATAGAGGTTAATACCGAATGGCTTATCCTACTCCGCATTATTCAATTCTAATAAAAAAATTCAATTCATTTTCCGGTTATGAAACCATCAATTCCTAAAGGTACCCGCGATTTTTCTCCTTCCCAGGTGATTAAGCGTAACTATATTTTCGATACCATCCGCTCCGTTTTTATCAAGTACGGCTACCAGCCCATTGAAACACCCGCGATGGAAAACCTTTCTACCCTGACGGGAAAATATGGCGATGAAGGGGATAAATTACTTTTTAAAGTCTTAAATAACGGCGCCTATCTGAATAAATCGGATGCGACCGCCTTCGTGGAAAAAGACTCCGCCAAATTTACGCAGAGTGTTTCCAAGCGTGGAATGAGGTATGACCTGACCGTCCCTTTCGCGCGCTACGTGGTAATGAATCAAAATGATATTAGCTTTCCATTTAAGCGGTATCAGATTCAACCCGTCTGGCGGGCCGACCGTCCGCAAAAAGGCCGGTACCAGGAATTTTACCAGTGTGATGCGGATGTGGTTGGTTCCAACTCGCTGATGCTGGAAGCCGAACTGGCGCAAATATACGACGAGGTTTTCGCCAATCTGGGAGTCAGCGTAACCATTAAAATCAACAACCGGAAAATTCTCTTTGGAATGGCCGAAGCAGCTGGTGTGGCGGATAAATTTATTGATATGACCACGGCCATTGACAAACTGGACAAGATCGGAATGGAAGGCGTGGCCAACGAATTAACCAACCGGGGAATAGCAACTGCTGCCATCGAAAAGATTCAGAAAATGCTTTCTATCACTAGCTTGGCAGCGCTGAAACCGTTGTTTGAAAATAGCGAAACAGGACTAAAAGGAATTGAAGAACTGGAAGCATTTCACCAGTATTTTGATACAAAACCTGCTATCAATAAAATAGAATTTGACAGTACACTTGCCCGTGGATTGAGCTATTATACCGGTTGTATCTTTGAAGTCAAAGCCAATGATGCCGTCATGGGTAGCATCGGTGGTGGTGGCCGTTACGATGATTTAACGGGAAATTTTGGTCTGAAAGGGGTTTCGGGCGTGGGTATTTCTTTCGGGGCTGCCCGAATTTTTGACGTCATGGAAGAGTTAAAATTGTTTCCGGAAAACATTGCAGTTCAATTAAAATGTTTGTTGGTTGCTTTTGACAAACCTTCCCACGAATATGCTTTTTCGGTTTTAAATAAAATACGGTCCGCAGGTATCTCCGCCGAACTCTATCCGGAACCCGCAAAGATGGGTAAACAAATGAAATATGCGAATGCCAGAGCGGTTCCTTTTGTCATTATAATTGGTAGTGATGAAATGAATTCCGGAAACCTGGCAATGAAAAATATGGCGACGGGAGAACAGGAAAAATATGCTCTTCTCGAGCTTTTAGAAAAGTTGAAATAATTTAATCAAGTGCGTCCAAAATTTGTCACGCACTCAATTTAATCTTTGCCCACAACTACTTCATGTTCATGGAAAATAAAAATTTTACCACTGTCCAGTCACGATTAGCCGCCGGTGAAATAAACCTTACCGGGCTGGTCACCGATTATCTGACAGCCATCGAGGAATCAAAAAAACTGAACATCTACGTAGAAGTTTTTGCCGAAGAAGCACTGCAACGGGCAAAAGTGCTGGATGAAAAATTTGCGAAAGATCCCACTTCCGTTGGCCGGCTTTACGGAATGGTCATTTCTATCAAAGACGTTATTTGCTATAAAGACCACAAGGTGACGGGTGGATCAAAAATCCTGACTGACTTCGAATCCCTTTATACTGCGACTGCCCTGCAACGACTGCTGGACGAAGATGTTATCGTCATCGGACGTGTCAACTGCGATGAATTTGCGATGGGTTCGGGCAACGAAAATTCTTTCTATGGTCCCACCATTAATGCGGTCGGAGAAAACAGAGTTCCCGGTGGATCGTCGGGTGCCTCTGCGGTTTCGGTACAAGCCAATACCTGTCTGGCATCCCTGGGGAGCGACACGGGTGGTTCGGTGCGCCAGCCCGCCGCCTTTTGTGGATTGGTTGGTTTGAAACCTACTTACGGACGGATTTCCCGTTACGGATTACTGGCTTATGCCTCTTCTTTTGATCAGATCGGAACCATTACCAACACGGTAGCAGATGCGGCTCTTTTATTAGAAATCATGGCCGGACCAGATGCCTACGATAGTACCGCTTCGCCGAGACCCGTCGAAAAATACAGTGATCTGGATACCAAAGCAAGTCCCAAAAAGATTGCTTATTTTAAATCTGCACTCGATCATCCGTCCATGGATTCGGAAATCAGAGCGGCCAGTCTCGATTTTTTAGAAAAATTAAAAAAAGACGGACACGAAGTATCAGGGCTGGATTTTGACCTGCTGGATTATTTAATTCCTGCCTATTATGTACTTACCACTGCGGAAGCATCTACCAATTTATCCCGCTACGATGGGGTCCGTTACGGATACCGGAGTGAGGACGTCAATGACCTGCAGGAAACCTACAAAAAGTCGCGAACTGAGGGATTTGGTAAGGAAGTAAAGCGCAGAATATTATTAGGAACTTTCGTACTCAGCTCAGGTTATTATGACGCATATTATGGAAAAGCACAAAAGGTTCGCCGGCTGATTACCGAACAAACCAAAGAAATTTTCCAATCGTACGATTATATGGTGATGCCCGTTACGCCGAGTGTAGCCTGGAAAATTGGCGATCAGTCAACTGATCCGGTGGCCGCTTATCTGGCAGATATTTATACAGTACAAGCCAACATGACCGGCATCCCCGCTATCGCTCTTCCCCTGGGAAAAAACAAAGAAAATATGCCTTTTGGTATTCAAATCATGTCTGATCGACACACGGAGTTTAGTTTGTTGAATTTTGCCAACAGCATTGATTTTCAGTAAAATACAGATGTAATAAACTCGCCTTGTTTTAATTAACCGTTTTAGGTATTGTCCTTTCAGCAAACACCCTTTAAATTTGTGCAGCATTTCATATTGCCTGGATAAACGGTCCCTCCTGACTTCCAGGATAAGAGCTTGTCTAAACTTTCATTAATTGGCTACAATTGGCAAATTTTATTCTGAACTTCGTTAAAAATCCTCACTGATGCTGAGGCATCGCCTGCGTTTTTTGCCTCATTCAAAACAAAATTTTCTCAATTTCGCACAATCATGAAAATTTGGACAAGCTCTTAGTAATTTTATTGCTTTTTGGCCCGCTGACCATTCATCAGTTGGCCTCCCCAAACGTAAATATACGTAAAGAGCGCCCTGGTTGTGCCGACCAATTAACCGACAAATACCCCACATTCGTAAAACACGCATTTAATTTTCACTTCAGTCTCTTTACCTTTACAGGTAAAGAGACTTTTTTTATCACGCCCCTTACACATCAGCTATTTTTTCAAAAATAACTATCCGTCCAATCTCCACCCACTCATTTTTTCCGTATTTTAGGCTTCCATTAAAACACAGTCAAAATGAAGTATTTTTTCGTTGTGGTTATTTCGGTAATAACCCTTTCCCTTTCAGCCCAGTCGCTCAAAACCATGACACCGGAGACCTTTAATATCTGGAACACCATCAAGGAAACCCGAATTTCCAACGACGGACAATATGTGGTTTATAATGTCGGCAATGAGTCTGGTGATCCGACCTTGCATATTTACAGTCAGGCAAGCGGAAATACTATTCGTTTTCAGCGGGGCAGTAAACCGCAGATCAGTGCCGACAATCAGTGGCTGGTTTTTAAATTGTCCCCATCCGTAGATACGATCCGGGCCTTGAAATTAAAGAAAGTAAAAAAAGAAGATTTACCGAAAGACAGTATGGTCATTTATCATCTGAAAGATCGTTCCGTCACCACCATTGCGGATGTTCAATCTTATCAATTGCCCGAAGAATGGGACAACTGGCTGATCTATAAAAAAGAGGCAGTTCCTTTAAAACCCAAAGAAAAGATGGCCAGTGATACCACGGAAACAAAAACTCAAAGACCTAAAAAGCCTAAAAAGGAAGATGGGACCTTATTGGTATTTTATGATTTAGAAACCAGAGAAACGATCAGTTATCCAGGTGTTTTAAAATATAAGGTTGCCAAAAAAGCGCCGTCTGCTATTTTCTCTAATTCCGGAAAATTTGAAGGATTTCAATCAGGTGTTTATTATTTTGATTTTAAAAAAAGAAAAGAAAAATCCCTTTACAGTGGTAAAGGAAAATACAAAAAACTGCAACTCGATGAGACCGGACAGCAAGCCACTTTTATCGCAGATTTTGATACGACTAAAGTAAAGGCACGACCGCTCTCTTTATTTTACTGGAAAAAAAATAAAGACGCAGCACAGTTGGTACTGGCATCAAGTCCTGATCCTCAAAACAATTCGGCCAGTTTTCTATCCGACAACTACGCGCCTACTTTTTCCGAAGATGGAAAAACTTTGTTTTACGGTACGGCCCCGTTTCCCATTTTACAAGACACCAATTTACTGAAAGAAGATATTGTCAACGTCGAAGTCTGGCACTATCAGGACGCACGTTTGCATACGCAACAAAAAGTGCAACAGGAAGACGATGAAAAAATGACCTATCTGAACGCATGGAATATTGGCGGTAAGAAGGTGGCGCTCACGGATGCCACCGCTCCGGAGTATGAGTTGGCCGACGAGGGCAACGGAAAATATATTCTCGCCATTGATGATCTGTCCGCGGCTATTTCCAGCAGCTGGGATGGTTATCCGAGGGTTCAGTCTTTTTACCTGGTGAATAAAAATACCGGAGACCGTAAAACGGTGGCGACTAATTTACGGGCCAGTCCACGATTTTCGCCCAAGGGAGATTTTGTATACTGGTACAGTTCGCCGGATACAGCCTGGTACGCCTACACGGTGGCAGACCAGCAGACGAGAAAATTGACGGATAACAAAAAACAACCTTTTTACGATGAATTGAATGACCGCCCGATGTTGCCTAACAGCTATCGTATCGCTGGCTGGGGCAAAGAGGATCGTCATATTTACATCTACGACCGATATGATATCTGGCAAATTGACCCCAAAAATCCGGGAAGTAAAAAACGCTTAACAAAAGGCCGCGAAAATAAAACCACTTTTCGTTATATTCGACTGGACCGGGAGGCACGCAGTATGGATACCGGTCAACCATTATTACTCCGTTATTTTAATGAAACAGACAAAACGAGCGGCTACGTAAACTTAAACGTAAAAACAGGAACCGTTACACCCCTCGTTGGAGGTGCCAATAATTACACTTCCAGAATAACCAAAGCAAAAAATTCAGATGCCCTGATTTTCACCAAAGAAAGTTTTTCGGAATTCCCCGATTTACAATTGACCAATTTAAAATTTGAAAATATAAAAAAGATCAGCGAAGCCAATCCACAGCAATCGGAATACGGCTGGGGAACGGCGGAACTGGTTCAGTGGACCGACCTGAACGGACAGGTCATGGACGGTACTTTGATCAAGCCACCTAACTTTGATCCTGCAAAAAAGTACCCGATGCTGGTTAATTTTTACGAGCGTAGCTCTGACCGTTTGTATCGTCACCGGGCACCGTATCCAGGTCGTTCGACGATCAACTATAGTTATTACGCCAACCGGGGGTACCTGATTTTTAATCCGGACGTGAGTTACCGGGTCGGTTATCCGGGCGAGAGTGCGTACAACGCGGTGATGCCGGGTGTGACGGCGCTGATCGAAAAAGGGTTTGTGGACAAAGACAATATCGGATTGCAGGGACATAGCTGGGGCGGATATCAGGTGGCGTATATGGTGACCCGAACCAATCTTTTTAAGTGTGCCGAGTCGGGTGCTCCGGTGGTAAATATGTTTAGTGCCTACGGTGGTATTCGCTGGGGATCGGGATTGAGCCGGATGTTTCAGTACGAAAATACGCAAAGCAGAATTGGCGGAACGATCTGGGACAAACCGTTACGCTACCTGGAGAATTCACCGATTTTTTTCCTGGACAAGGTGGAAACGCCGCTCCTGATTTTACACAACGATAAGGATGGCGCCGTGCCGTGGTATCAGGGAATTGAAATGTTTGTGGGACTGCGCAGACTGGGCAAACCGGCCTGGATGCTGAATTATAACGACGAACCGCACTGGCCCGTAAAACGACAAAACCGAATGGATTTTAATATTCGGATGTCGCAGTTTTTTGATTTTTATTTAAAAGGTGGAAAGGAGCCGCAGTGGATGAAACGGGGGGTACCGGCGGTGGAGAAAGGGATTCGGCAGGGACTTGGGATAGATTAATTGATTTTTTGATTTGCGGATGTGCGGATGTGCAGATTTTTGAAATGCATTTATTTACAGAAAACAGGCTTTACGAAGCAATACGTAAATGAGATAAAAAATATCATACTATATAAAACACCTTTAACTTATTAATGACCAATTTTTTATAAAACTATATATAACACATAAGTATTAATCATTAATTATAAAATATAAATTCAGAAACCTGACTTTCATATAATAATAGTTCTAACAGACGATTATAAATTTAGTATCATTGCTTTTTCTATTATAGAAATACATAATCACTTAAATTCTACTATTATGAAAATCAAAACTTTTTGTCGGTTTACACTAATTCTAAATTTACTTTTTGTAACTTCCATTTTCCATTTTCTTAATGCACAATACTTTGAAGTCCCCCTCGAAAGGATTATTTCTCAAAGCTCACGAATCGTTGAGGGAGAAATTATAGAATCTGAAAGCTTCATTAGCTCTGATGGAATATACACTTCTAATAAATTACGGATTTATAAAAATATCTACAACGCTAATACCTTTTTACAAGAAGAAGATTATGTTTATATAATTACAAGAGGAGGTAAAGTAGATGGAAATTTAGATCATTGGTCTCACGCGTTACGATTATATGTTGGTCAAGTCGGACTGTTTATGTTATCAAATACTCAACATCCTACTTTAAATGACGACTATACAAATTTTGAAATTTATGCGGAAAAACAAGGATTCACAGGTTATTATCTCGATGATAATAGGAATTTTATCGGTAAAAGTTTATTTGTCAAATATGACAGTCCAGAAGAACTAATCGAAAAGATTTATGATGCTACTGGTCAAAATTTTCCGCAGGTTTCTTCTTTTATTCGAGAAGACTGGGAAATACATTATAAATTAGACAATTTTCAATTCAACGGAAGCATTGTAAATTTTGAGGTATACATGAAAAGTAAATGGGGTAATATATTTTCTGTTAATGATATTTCGTTTAAATTTAAATATGATGCAGATGTATTCGGCCAAAATATCCTCTCTAATCCTAATACTCAAATTCAGATTGCCAATGAATTTAATCAAAACCTTCAACTTTCAACTAACCAGTTGTCCACAAATGAAGGTCGAATTAAACTTCAAAGCTCTTCTTTAAATAATGCGGAATATTTCAGTCAAGAATACAGAAAGTTACTAGAAATTCGAATCCCCATCGAAAATTTAAATCTTTCGTCCGAACCCTATTTTGAATTACTTCTTGAGGAAGGAGAGGAGTCTCAATTGTTCGCGGACCAATCAGGAGGCTCAACTCCCTTTACCTCTAAAATAGTAATTTTAAAATGATGTTAAAATACTTACTACTATTTTTTACAATTATAATGCTTTCAAGTACTTGTGACAAAGTCTCTTCGCGGTCAGAAGGCAGTAACGAAATCTGCGATGAAATAGTCGATGCTGCCCAAAAGTACTGGGTCACTAATAAAGACAGTATTCATAGCCCTAATTATATGCACTACTGTGATTTTAAATTTATTAACACCTATAAAGAAGCTTTTAAGGCAAATACAAATTGTAGTAAAAACAGGACCATATCCGGGATAATACAGGTATTTGGCGAACCGGATAAGATTACTCCCGGAGTTGGGGGAGTTTTTAGAATTATAGGTCAAAAATATCATACTTACCTTGAAAATGACAGTAATTATGAAACTGTTTTATATGAATGTGTAACAAATAAAGAGAGAATAGGATCTTCTGGTAGAATAGTATACCTAACGAGGGTGTTCAATTAAGTGTGTCTCAAAAATAACAAAATAAATAACTTAAATTTGAGACATGACAATTAGAAAAGAAGATTTCAAGAAGGAAAAGGTAGGTTCAGAATCATTTGATTACGCAGCCTACGAGAAAGAAGTGA
>CAKZUV010000183.1 GCA_937921555.1 uncultured Saprospiraceae bacterium | reverse complement strand
GGTTCGAATTCCGGAAAGGGTTTAAATATATTATTTAGTTTTTCAGCATTAAATTCAATGACGGTAGATTCTTTGAGGCATTCTACGGTTAGGGTCGCAGATTCTTTATTGTGGATGCCGATATAATCACTTATCCACCAGTCTTTTATTCCAAATTGCAAAGTATGCTCTTTACCACTTTTGTCGATGCAGTAAGACCTTAAACAACCATCTATCACAAAATATATTTTGTTTACATTTTGTCCTTGTCGGATTAGAACTGCTCCTTTATCAAACGTCTTCTGCCTGGAAATAGCATAGAGATATGCTTCTGCCTGTAAACTTAATGCGAAGCCAGTTTTTATTTTTTTGATTAATTCTTCCAATAGAAGTTGTTTAAGAATTCGAAATGAAGCTGAGGCAGAAAAAGATCCTGACGCAAGCATTTTTGGAGTTTTTAAACAACTTCATAGTTAAATTTTATCCGGTCGCAGGCAATTTTAGAGTTTTTAAAAGAGCGCTTTATTTCCACAGCATCTGACGCTTATACTTCCTGATAACGCCTTAAAGACTGGTACTTCAGGAGGTAAAGTTAAATGAAATTGAGGTTCGTGGTGATGATTTTATCAATAAAAAGTTTTTCGGAAAAGACAAGCAGTTCATTTTCTATCTGTCATGCAGAATCATTTACGATTTATGAAATTTAGAAGCGGGCGTCGTATGGGGTTTTTCGAAAAGAGTATGGGAAATTGGAATTGGAGAAAGGGAGGCGGATGTATAGGTTTATTTTGGGGCGGGTTTTGGCGGGAGCTGAAGATTTTCTTGCCGGGGATGTATATGATTTAAAATGCGTGCATTGATATTTGAAATACTGGGAGTCTATAATCAAATCCAGCCAATTTTACCTTACCCCAAGTACTGCTTAATTATTCCAGCGTTTATTTGTGACATGATGTGGCATGGCATAATTTTGGCTTTATAGCGTACGATACAACCCACTCAAATAATACCCTTTTAGGGTGCTCAAACCTCACGCAGTGACTCAAAAGCAAGGAATTTTAATCTTTCTTTTATGGATTGCTCCAATATTACTTCATAGTCAGGTTCTTACAAATGGTTGCGATGAAGCCAATTTTGGAGTGGATGCGGATGTGAATGCCAGCGGTTCTCAGTTTGGCGGTGCTCAATCTAATCAAAATAATACGGACGACTGGTTCTACAATCCCGCTGTTTATATCGGCTCGGGGGTAGGAGTCATTGATACGACGGGTGCTTTTTTAATGCAGCGGGCACTCCAGAATGGATTCAACGACGAACTACTCCTGGGAATGAGTGTTCCCCTTAATTCCCTTAATTCTAACGGAACTAGAAACCTAGACGCGATTTATGCTCGTGATCAGTACGGGGGTACTCAGGCAACGGACAATACGGCCTATACTTCCGCCAGTAAAAACGGAGAAAATCCCGAAATCTGGAACACCGGCCCGATGAATGTAACGCCTAAAAATGATTTGATTGATTGTTATGGTCATCTTCGCAGAGACGGTGCGTCGGGTACCGATGACCTGTGGCTATTCACTTCCTTTTCCCGGGTAGCTAATACTGGAAACAGTTATTTTGATGTAGAACTTTACGCGAACGATATTTTTTATAATGGAAATAATTTTATTTCAGGAGGCACCGAAGGAGGACACACCACCTGGAAATTTGATGCGGGTGGTAATATTATCCAGATAGGTGATTTTGTGGTCTCTGTAAATTTTGCCACTGGTACACCGCCAGAAATGGAACTGCGCATCTGGGTTAGCGAGGATGACTACACCAACGCCAACCCACAGACCTTTACTTTCGGTAACGAATATGATGGTGCTGGACCAGGTAGCCCTTACGGATATGCCAATATTCTGCCACCTGTTACGGGTATCTACGGTTGCGGGGTTGGTAATCCTTCCACGACTTTTGGTCCTCCCTGGGGAACCCTCAATTCAGGAGGAAATTACTCTTTTACTTATGAAGATAATCAACTTGTTGATATCGGAGTTAACCTGAATGCTTTCGGAATAGATCCTGCTTTAGCATTAAATTATCCCGGAAGTAATCCTTGTGAAGTACCATTTAGCGCCATCGTTTTCAAAGCGCGTGCTTCGAGTTCCTTTACGGCACAATTAAAAGATTTTGCGGGGCCTTATCCTTTTGGGGTAATCGTAGATGTACCTACGGACATTACCGCAGATACGATTACTTGTAAAGATCCTGTTGTTTCGATTGGCCCTGCTACTGTGGTGGCGGATGCTTATTACCATTGGGAAACCACGGACGGAAATATTCTTTCTAATCCGGACTCTTCGCATATTTTGGTAGATGCTCCTGGAACCTACTATTTTTTCGGCTCTCCTTCGATAGAATGTTCTTTATCTACTGATACGATTGTGGTAGCTGAAAACTTAGTTTTTCCTACCGCCCTGATTTCAGCAGATACAGTATTTGGATGTGGAGATACCCCCGTACATCTGATGGGTAGTCCGGATAATTTGTTATATGAATGGTCTGGTCCTGACGGATTTAACGCTACGGATCAGGAAGTGGAGGTCATCGGCAGCGGACTGTATATACTCATAACTACGGACCCTGTTTCTTTATGCAAGGCCAGAGATACTATTTATTTGCCAGATGGTCCCTGTCAACCCACTTTTAATAACCCCGAAATACCCGATGATGGAAATACGGTCGTTATTATTGACAATGTACCACCCGTAGTGGTTTTTCCTCCTGATATAACAATCGATTGTAATGACGATCCGTTTGATTTAGATCTGACGGGAGAAATCATTAGTGCCACCGATAATTGTGGTAATGATTTACCGCCGCCCTACTATCAGGATTCACCGGCAGCGGATATGAATTGTGGATTTAATCAGCTTATATTGAGAATATGGTATCAGCCGGATAATTGTGGAAATACGAGCTTTCAGATTCAGGAAATTACCCTCGCAGATCAGACACCGCCTTCTTTTACGGCTCCGGCGGATATTTATATTTCCTGCGATGATCCTACAGATGTCACCGTAACCGGAGATGTGATCAACGAAAATGATGATTGTGATCCTTTTGTTGGAGAAGCGACTTTTTTGGATGAGGTTATCACCGTAAATGATTGTAGCGGAAGCAGCCAAATTGTTCGAATCTGGACGTTGGAAGATCGTTGTGGAAATATCAGCGTAGACACTCAGCGAATTTTTTTAGTAGATGAAGTAGCACCTATATTTACCGTTCCGGCTGATCTCACCATCTCGTGTGATCAGGATGTAAATGATTTAACGATCACCGGAGACGTGATCGACGAGAGCGATGATTGTGATGGAAATATTGGTCAGGCGATATATGATGATGTTTTGGAAAATAATTTTGGGTGCGTAGGCAGTGCCCGAATTGTTCGTACCTGGACTTTAACTGATGATTGTGGAAACGCGCACTCACAAACGCAATATATAATTCTGCAAGATGATACGCCTCCTGTTTTTGACGCACCAGCAGATGTTACCATTTCTTGTGATCAGAATCCGGACGACCTGAACCTGACGGGAACCATTACTAATATACAGGATAATTGTGATAATAATTTGGCGGAAGCTACCTATACAGATATGATCGAAGAAGACCAGCCATGTCAGGGAGCTAGAAGAATTACGCGTACATGGCGCCTGGTAGATGGTTGTGGAAACGTATACACGGAAGAGCAAATTATCGTGCTGGAAGACCAGACACCACCCTCTTTTACACCACCGTCGGACGTAACTATTTATTGCCCGCAGGATCCGACCGATCTTACCCTTACGGGAGATGTATACGACGGCTCGGATAATTGTGATTTAAATAACCTGGAGGCAACTTATACAGATATGATCACGTCTGTTCCTTGTGGTGGTGAAAGTGAAATAACGCGTACCTGGAGTCTTACCGATGCTTGCGGGAATATTCAGAATGCTACGCAAACTATTATTGTCAGAGATACCACCGCTCCTTTCTTCTTAAATTTTCCACCCGTCGGACCTTCAGCCACTTGTGATAGTATTACACCAGTACCGGTCGTGAACGTTGACTTTACCGTTGGTGATTACTGTGGTGATCCAAATAACATTACCGTCACTTTTAACGAAACAAAGACTCCCGGTTCATGTGCCAGTGTCTTCTCTCTCCGTCGGGTCTGGGTTGCCGAGGATGAATGTGGAAACATAGATTCCATCGTTCAGGAGTTACAAATTGACGATACTTCGGTACCCGTTGTTCTGACCTTTCCACCTGATTTGACTATTTCCTGCGATTCCATGGTTCCATCTTCCGCTCCGGTGGTAGTTGATAATTGTGATCAAAGCCCCACGTATTCTTTTGTGGAAACCATCACGCCTGGCGATTGCCTAAATAACGAAAATATTGAAAGAGTCTGGACCTGGGCGGATAATTGCGGCAACGCTAATATGCATACCCAGTACATCACGACGATAGACGATACGCCACCTGTGTTTACTTTGCCTCCTGATCTATCAATTGGTTGTACGGACAATGTCGATGACTTAACGGTTACCGGAACGCCCGTCGATATTACGGATAATTGTCAAACCCTTAATCTAGTTCCTGTCTACGAGGACAGTATCGTATCTGAATTTGGCTGCCAGGGAACACAGATGGTAGTCAGAACCTGGAGTGTAGTAGATAATTGTGGTAATGTAAATGAACAGGTCCAAAGGATTATGTTAGAAGATAACGAAGTACCTCAATTTACAGTTCCTGCTGATCTTACACTTGATTGTGGAAGTGATGTAAATAATCTCACCTTAACTGGTGACGTAGATGATGAATCTGATCAATGCGATCCCGCGATCGGCGAAGCAACTTACCGGGATAGCGTAGCAATGAACACACCCTGTGCTGGTAGCAGTATTGTTTACCGGACCTGGTCACTGACAGACGGATGTGGTAATGAGACGACACAACTCCAGACGATTACTTTAACAGATACTACCGCGCCCGTATTTACGGTTCCGGCGGACATTACTATTTCTTGCAGCGATGATCCTGCTAATCTGAATCTCACGGGAGATGTGCTCGATGAGAGCGATGACTGTAATTTAGCTCTTGGTCAGGCTACTTATCAGGACAGCATCGTTGTTGAAACGGTTTGTATTGCCAACAAAACCATTTACCGGAAATGGACGCTAATTGATGATTGTGGAAATGACACCACCCAGATACAACTTATTCAGATTACAGATACCAAAAAACCGGGATTCACACCACCCGCAGATATTGAACTAACTTGCGATGTGGATGTAGATGATCTTTCCATTACTGGAAATGTCACCAACGAACAGGATGATTGTAATATTTCTTTAGGCGCAGCTACTTATACCGATAGTTTGGGGATGGATCAGGGATGTGAAGGTACGGCAACTATTTTTCGTACCTGGACACTTTCGGACAATTGTGGAAATGATTCTGTCGCAATTCAGATCATTACCAGAATAGATAATATTCCACCGGAGTTCATAGTACCTGATAACATTACCGTTGATTGTCACGAAGATATAGAGGACACAAACATTACCGGGACCGTTACCATGATTACCGATAATTGTGATACTACGGGAATTATTATTGACTACGAAGATGTAATTACGCCTTCTTTTATATGTGCTGGTCCTTTCAGAATCGTCAGAACCTGGACGCTGACGGACGGTTGTGGAAACGCTACGGAGAAAAAACAGTTTATTCAATTTATTGATACCATTCCTCCGGCCTTTTCTGCTCCGCCGGATATAACCTTGAATTGTGAAACGGATATTGACGACCTGACAATTACTGGTACGGTTACCGATACCACCGATAATTGTGGGACCGGATTTCTTTTGGTCAGTTATCAGGATAGTCTGGTAACAAATCCAGTTTGTGCTGGCAATAGTACCATTTATCGTACCTGGACTGCCAGTGATGATTGTGGAAATATAGCTACCGACCAGCAGATATTAACGCTGGAAGATAACCAACTACCGGTGTTTACCACTCCGGAAGACATCACTTTGGAATGCAGTACGGACGTTAGTAATCTGATTATTACCGGCAGTATCAGCCCGGCGACGGACAACTGTTCTGACCCGGTCATTAATAGTATTTATCAGGACAGCGTGGTGCTCGACGGTATTTGTACCGGAACCGGAACGATCTACCGAACCTGGAATGTCATGGATAACTGTGGTAATGATACGACGGTTTTTCAGGTCATCACTTTAGTAGACGAACTACCACCCGTTTTCTTTTCACCATCTGACACGACAATTCATTGTGAAGTAGATCATCTTGATTTGGAGATTACCGGCGTACCGGTAGAAGCCTATGATCACTGTGATAAAAATCTGGGAATCCCTACTTACCGGGATACCATTATAGTCGATACTATATGTGCAAACAATATTAAGGTTTTCCGAACCTGGGAACTCGCGGACGAATGTGGTAACCTGGCTTCTTACTTGCAAATTATTACCAAAATAGATACGATTCGTCCTGATTTTACACCTCCAACTGACATCGTTATTTCCTGTACGGAGGATCCCGACGATCTGAATGTTACCGGAGAAGTAACTAATATTACAGATAATTGCGATAATTTGTTAAATACTGCTACTTATCGCGACAGCATAATTCAGGGAACGATTTGTGGCAACGAAAAAGAAATATATCGACAATGGTCTTTGGCAGATGCCTGTGGTAATGACACCAGTTACTGGCAGTTAATTCAGGTAGTCGATACCATAGCCCCTGAATTTACATTTATGCCCGATTCTATTATTCTCAATTGCGGGGAAACCATTCCGGTGGATTCGGCTATCGCCGTTGATCCTTGCGGAGGCATGGTCAACATGACATTTACGGATAGTCTCCACGTAGCTGATTGTGCAGAAATGGAATTTCTGTACCGTACCTGGCTGGCAACGGATGCGTGTGGAAATACCGGAATCTATCAGCAATTGATTACGCTGATGAATTGTGGTCCCGAATATTCGATTGATTTAGGGCCAGCCAGCTCCGTTTGTGAGGGAGCTCCTATAACTTTTACGGCTACGGCAGATTCTCTCTATTCACCTGTGGTTTTTCAATGGGAATACCGACCAGACAGCACCCAGAATTGGTCTCCGATTGTCGGGGCTACCGATTTATCATTTACAATAGCATTCGCAACGCTTGTCGATGCAGGTTATTACCGGGTGATTGTAGGAACCAACACTTTGGATTTAAATAATCCTGATTGTCAGACTATTTCGGATGAAACTTATTTAACCGTTTTAACACCTCCGGCTGTAACCGATTTATCGGCTACGATTTGTCTGGGAGAAGCATACAGTTTTGGTAACGAAATGTATAACACGGCGGATATTTACACGGATACACTCACTGCTTTTAACGGTTGTGATAGTATTATAAATCTGGACTTAATTGTATTGTTTCCGAGAGATTCCAATCTGAACGAAATACTTTGTTTCGGAGAAACCTGGACGGTAGGCAATAACATCTACGACCAATCGGGAAGTTACGTGGATACGCTGACTGGTTTTAACGGTTGTGATAGTATCGTATCGCTGGATTTGGTGATCAATCCTTATGATGAAACGGAGCTGGAGACCACGATTTGTGTAGGGGATAGTTTGAGATTTGGGAATATTTTTTATACTCAAACTGGTACCTATGTAGATAGTTTCCTGAATGTTAACGGTTGTGATAGTATCGCAAAATTAATCTTAACGGTCAATACGTCTATAAATACCACTACCGAAGCGGCGATTTGTGAAGGAATGGATTTTGACTTTGGAGGTGTTGATCTCACTCAGCCCGGTACTTATCAGGATACGCTGATTAGTTATTTTGGTTGTGATAGTATTTCAACCTTAATATTGGAAGTGAATCCGGAATATGAAATTGAGATTGAGGCATCGATTTGTCAGGGGGAACTGTTTCACGGAATAGCGATTACTCAGGATACTACTATTGTGGAAATGTTTTTAACAGTTGCTGGATGTGATAGTACAATAATTACGGACATTAAAATTCAAGATGTTTACAGAAGTGAAACCAGCCACGAAATTTGTGAAGGCACTTCCATCGATATATTTGGCGTGGCCCGGACCGAATCCGGTTTTTATACCGATACGCTCACTTCGGTCAATGGATGTGATAGTGTCCTGGCAGCACAATTAACGGTATATCCCGTCTATTTAGATTCCGTCGAACTGGAAGTATGTGCTGGCGACAGTATTCTGCTCGGTGGAATGTATTTGCAGGGAGGAGAAGATTTTATCGAAAACGGATCTTCCATTAATGGTTGTGACAGTATTACTTATTATACCGTACTGGAAGTAGATACAGTCCGGATTTTTCAGGAATACGATATATGTCCGGGAGAAGTAGTGATCGTAAATAACAACACCTATACGGAGGAGGGAGTTTTCGAGGAAATCCTCTTAACCAATAGTGGATGTGATTCTGTCATCGTTCTGGAAATTAGATTTAAAGATGTTTTCTATCAGGAAATTACGACTTCACTCTGTACCGGAGATTCAGTTTTGATTGCGGGTAACTGGATTACGCAGCCAGGTATTTACACCGATACGATTACCTCCGTAGAATTTTGTGATAGTATTTTTAGGGTAGAATTGATTACTGCTGCCCCCGTATTTACAGCGCGTAATTTTGAAATCTGCGAGGGAGACAGTCTGAATCTGGCAGGACAAATCTATCAGTCGGATACCATTATCACCCAGATTTATACGGGAACGAATGGCTGTGATAGTACCGCAACTACTACCTTAATTGTACGGCCCGCTTATCAGGAAGCAATAAATATTCAGATTTGTGAAAGTGACAGCGTATTAATTATGGGCGTCTATCGTCACGAGTCTGGTACTTTTACGGAATCCGGGAACAGTATAGCTGGTTGTGATAGTACCACTGTTTATCAGTTGACGGTCCATCCGGAATATTACGCTGAAACTGAGGAAACGATTTGTGAAGGAGATAATTATATTTTCAACGGTCGGAATATCAGCAATCCCGGACGCTACGAGGCATTTTATAACACAAGTGCCGGTTGCGATAGTACCGTGATATTATTTTTAAGAGTGGAAGATAGTTACCGTTTAGAACGTAACGAACATATTTGTGAAGGAGAGGAGATCATCATCAACGGTGTCGCCCAAACTACTTCCGGTGTTTACCGTCAGGAATTGACGACAGTTGCCGGATGTGATAGCCTGATTATTGTAAATTTATTGGTCAGTCCAATCCATAATCTGATTGACGAATACCGGATTTGTGAAGGAGATAGTTTGCTGATTGGTACCCAATTTTATCATTCAGATACCTTGATTCAACAAAATCTATTTAACCAATTTGGTTGCGATAGTATTGTAATAGAAACCTTGGTCGTAGAACCCCGGATTGAATTATTTGCCGGAGATGAAAAAATCTGCGAAGGCGATTCCGTTCAGTTATGGGTCGACGGTGCGGATGAAATTCGATGGACACCTGCTTCGGGATTAAGTTGTACGGATTGTCCGAATCCAATGGCTTCACCGACACAAACTACCACCTACGTGGTGAGTGCAGATAATTGTCTGGGAACCACCGCGACTTACGAAGTAACCGTCTTCGTTAATGAGCGACCAAAAATTTCGGTAGAACCATTCTTAGAAGCACTGCCGGGAGACTCCATCTTACTCTCTTATGAGGTCAGCAAACCCGATGCTATTATTACGTGGTTTACGGCTGACAACGATACGCTTTGCCATAGTAACTGTCCGGATAATCTCGTCGTGCTAGCCACTGACGATCTGCAGTACATGATTACGGCGGTGGATGAAATGGGTTGTACCGATGAGGCCGTAGTAAGTCTGGACGTCAGAACAGAATGTGTGCACGCCAATGTATTTATTCCCAATTTTATTACACCCAATAATGATGGAAGTAATGACGACTTTAAAATTACCGAAGAGTACGTTCAGGAACTGAGTCTGCTACGGATTTACAATCGCTGGGGAGAACTGGTATTTGAGAGTAGAGATATTGATGGATATCGCTGGGATGGTACTTTCAGAGGCCGACCGGTTAATCCCGGAGTATTTGTATACTACCTCGAAGGCATCTGTCTCGACGGTGAACAATTATTAATAAAAGGAAATATAACGGTAATCAGATAAGCCGTTCTTTAACATAATATTACCTGGACCTCCTCCTGTTCAGGCTTAATTTTTGCTGGTTTTCATAAAAAAATGTAATTTCTATAAATACGTTTTCCTGCCCGCGAGTGATTCGCCATCCGTCAGATGCCCAATAAGACATTTTAATAAACTCAAGCATCATGACAAAAAAACTACAATTAGTATATTCAATATACTTCACGCTGGCGAGTGTATCGCTGATGGGACAGGATATTCACTTTTCCCATATTCACGCTTCGCCGCTCACCCTCAATCCGGCGATGACAGGAGTATTCAATGATGGTGATATCCGTTTTATTGTGAATAGCCGTTTGCAGTGGCAGAATTTTACCAATGGTTATAAAACGGTAGCTGCATCTACGGATATCAAATTATTTCAACTGGATAACACATCTGTTTTTTCCGGAGGTTTGCAAGTGGCTTCGGACCGGGCGGGAGATCTGGGATTTTCTACCAGTATAGCTTCTATGAATATCGCGGTGCTGAAAGGACTGGATAAGGCAGGACGCAATCACATTTCGTTAGGTATGCAAGGAGGCTACTACCAGAATAAATTTGATATTAGTAAAATGCGTGGATATGGTACCGATCAGTTGGTGCTGGACGGTTTGGAGGCCAATACTGGTTATTGGGATTATTCGATCGGCCTGGCCTGGTATAATACTATTGATGCACATAATTATTTCTATCTGGGGGCTTCGATGTTTCACATTAATAATCCAGTGGTAGGATTTACCGAATTAGAGAATTACGATTTTAGTTTTGATGAAGAAGATACTGGAAAAGTATTGTACCGTAGAAAGGTTATTCACGGTGGTGGTATGTTCCGGCTTGCCCAATACATGACAGCCTTACCCAGTTTTATCTGGATGGATCAGGGACCACACCAGCAAATAAAAATGGGGTCTTTCGTCAAATTCAAACAGAGTCGTTCTTTTAAAAAGTCTGATAAAGCCCTTTACCTGGGGGCCTGGGTAAGATGGTATATAGAAAACGATGTATTCGGTACCGATGCGCTGGATCTATCTTTTCGCTACGACATCAAACGAACTATTTTTACCTTCTCTTTTGATATTAATGTTTCCAGTCTTAGTCGGGCGAGCAGATATTTTGGTGGACCAGAATTTTCGGTTATTCAGGTTTTGGGAGGACCCAATACAAGAATGAGTCCAAATAAGGTGAAGTGCCCAATATTGTAAGCACGCCAATTCAGAGATCAATTTTTTAATTAAAAGTATACTGCTAACTTCCTTCTTTAAAAATTAAACTTTTACCGGCAGCTTTGTGAGAATATGGAGGTAGGACAACCAGGCAAAATACCGCTACGCAGATATTGCCGGCGCAACGGTTAGGTTTG
>CAKZUV010000182.1 GCA_937921555.1 uncultured Saprospiraceae bacterium | reverse complement strand
GCTTTCTGAGCAAATTCTCATAAAACAGCTTATGGCTTTCTTTCATCGGTATAGCTTGTGCCTTTGGTTTTCCCATCTTTTTTTACACAAAAATACAACCTTTTTAGAACTACTACCTATCTTTGGGACATACCACTAGTAATTTCTAAAAAATAAAATCCGGGAGATAAGGTTTCGGTGTCCGCATAAAAAGGGAAGCCGTGGGATAAAAATGTTTGGACGGGTTGTCCGGAAGCAGTAATAATTTGAATATTCGCCGATTGAAGATTGGTTTCATTATTCTGATGGATGGTCACCTGATCCTGCACGAGGGTAGGAGTAAGATAAAAATTATTAGGGGCTATATTCAAATCACGGGTAGGTGTTATCAAGTTCAAGTCCTGGCAATTTTCGGTATAAACGCATCCATTGGTATTGGTGCGGAGGAGCCAGGGATCAGTCCAGAATAATTCGATGGTATTCCTCAGATCTCCACCGAGTAATAGTGTACCGTCTTCCAGGGCTATCCCCGTAAAAAGATTAGTTGCACCTCCGCCCAGGTCTGCGTCGCGGTAAGCTTTTTCCCATTCCAAATCGCCCTCGCTGTTAATTTTTGCGGCAAAGCCCGAATAACCACTGTCCGTACCCATCGCCTCCCCGGTCCCCACGTAGATCATATCGTCTCCTGCCGTCAAAAACATTCTTTCGTAGCGCCGGATTTCTTCTCCCGCTATAAAATGCGTGTTCACCCATAGTTCATTTCCTTCGTGATCCAGCCTTTCGACGCGAAGATATTGTTTTGGATCAATAAAAAAATCTTCGTTAATTTCGTAGATAATAAAAATATCGCCGCTCTCATTTGTTGCTATCGCCGTACCAGTAGAAAATTCCGAAGGTTCTAAAATTCGTTCCCATTGGGTGGTTCCATCCGGAGATAATTTTATTATTTTTCGTTGAGATACACTGCCTGTAATACTTGTGCTGACAGCCAGGAGATATCCGCCGTCTTCGGAAGTGATTATATCATGAAATCCCAGTCTTGTATCTTCGGATGAGAGTGTCGCCTGCCCTAACCAACTAAAGTCGCTGTTAAAAAAAATGAATCTTGATTGTACCTGATTATTTCCAAGGTCAAAGTAAGCACTGACGGTAAATCTATCTGCACCGGCTATGAACCCTGATAGTCTGAATCCTTCCGGTGGAATGTTAAGCAAGATGTGTGTATCGACTATATTTCCGTTCAGGTCAATCTGAAGTGCTTGAATTTGTCCTGGATTATTTTCGTTAGCAGTCGTTAAATCCCGGGCGGCAACATATATGTGATTATTCCACAAAGTGGCAATGTCCATATCGTTCTCAATTTCGTGCCCTGGCTTTTCTATTCGCCACTGTTCATCTCCATTTAAATCAGTGGAAATAATATTTAAACATCTGCTTTGTTGTTCAAAAGTTTCGCAGGTCGAAGCAATAATTAGAATTAACTGATCTTCTACCTGGATAATTTGCTGTATATTATCCCATTCCGAAAATTCCATATCATAAATTCTGCTAAAACTGCTTTGTCCAGAAACGGTCATCGTCCATGATAACAAAATAATGGTAAAAATATATTTCATAAGGTTAGGTTTTATTGTTTAATAAATTTTAAAGTTTCTATTTGTCCGGTGCGGTTGTTGGTGAGCATCACGAAGTAAAATCCTGGAAGGTAGGCGGTTGCGTCTAATTGGTGAGGCAACGTCCAGTTGCTTTTTTTATACATTTCCTGACCATTAACACTGACAACTGATATATCAATAGGATCAGCTACCGACCCGCCATCTTTTAACTGGATACTCAGATAATCAGTGGTAACGGTTGGGATGAGTAGATAATCTTGCCGGACCAACTGGGGAAGTTCTTTTACCGGAGTGATTTGATTGGCGTACTCACAGTCGGGCAGGTAACATCCGTCGGGACCTACGCGTAAAAGCCAAAAATCCTGTTCGGCGTAAAGTAAATTATTGAGCGTATCGAACGTCGTACCCGCAAATAACAGATCGCCGTTGTCCATTTCAAAACCACTATTTAAATCTGAAAACTGACTACCTCCGTAGCGGGTTTCATCGTAGATTCTTTCCCAGAGGAACTCACCCGCCTGATTAATCCGGGTTACCTTGCCTTGAACCTCATCATTTATTTGATTAAAACCCCTCCCGAGCAAAATCAGGTCTTCGTTAGTTGTTAGAAATGCATTTTTTAAAATAATTAAATTAAAGCCAGATAATTTTGTTTCCCACAATACATTTCCTTCCACGTCGAGCTTTACTACTACGGTAGATCTCTGTCGTACTTCCAGGACCGGATCGTAAACTTCTTCTATGTAAGTTACCAGAATTTCTCCCGCCTGGTTGATGACGACCGGTGATTTGATGTAGAAACGATTAGAATACGGTAATTCGTAAGTCCAAACGGTATTTCCTATGTTGTCTATTTTTTTCACTGCTTGTATCTCCTCCCCGGCTAGATTAGTGAGGTGGCAGGAAACAGCGTAACCACCCGTTGGATCGTAAACCAGTCTTCTACTATAAAAATCCTGAGTTGGTGTTCTGTAAATTAACCAGGATTGGGCGACAAAATTCTCGTCGTACACTATTACAGATTCTCTGTGGCCGTTTGTGATTTCCAGGGACTCGGTGACCTTTGCCATAAATCCAGTGGGTATTTTACTTAACCCCCAGATTGTAGGATTTTCTAAAAAAAGGTCAAAAAATTGGTAAGGGTCCAAAGAGTCATAATCACCATCAGCAGGGATCCGGAGAATTTTTTCTTCCGTATCATCCCCCCGTAAATCGTTGATAAATACGTATGCATAGTTTTCATCGTGTGTAATAACATTGGACTTTAGTACACCAATACTATCAATTGTGAACTGCCATATTTCGTTACCCAATAAATCTGTCTTTAGAACACCAAGTCCAGTTACCATGTCGTGGGCAAGTCCGACTGAGATCAGGTGGCCATCCAAAGGGATGACATGGCTGGCATTGTTAACCCGATCCCCTATATCATAGACTTTAGAGAAAACAACTTGTCCGTTAAGTTGAGAAAAAATGATTAAAAATAGAAAAGAGAGTAAAGCTTTTTTCATGGTAGAATGAATATAAGGAGAGGTGTTATTCGATCGAATAACACCTCAAATGATTATTGTTTGATTATTGTAAATTTATCCTGGAACATGGTTTTTCCATTTTCTTCAATTTTTAGGAAGTAAAAACCGGCGGGTAGTTTTTCGGTATTGATAGTCTCTAAGCCCTCTCTTTTATCTAGAGATAAGCTATGCATTAATTTCCCTTCCATACTAAAAATGAGAAGATCTTTTAATTCTTCACTAGTAGAGTTGTATCTTAGGTGAGTATTAAAAAAATGAAAGAAGTAATTATTCTAAAATTGAATTTAGGATAGGATAGGATAGGATAGGATTTTTTCATAACAAAAGGTTTTAATGTGAAAAATGTATAATTCCAAATATAATACTAGTTTTTCATTAAACAAAGAAATTTTTAATTTTTAAATTAAAATTGTTTATTCTGGATTTAGGGTAAACCCATTATATTTTTGGGAAACTAAAAAATAACACCCAAACATTCTAACATTTATTAGAATATAACTATATTTACAAAATGAAAAATACAAAACGTAAATTTTCAGTAGATACCTTACAAAAAGTAGCGAAAATCCTCAAGACGATTGCCCATCCCGTTAAGCTGGAAATTCTGGAAGTGCTGGAAAGTGACGAACCGCTCGACGTAACGACGATTCAGCAACGGATCGGTTTGTCCTGTGAAGTGTCCATGATGTCGCACCATCTGAATAAGATGAAAGACAACGGTATTCTTACTTCCCAAAAACGGGGCAAACAGGTCTACTACCGGATTGCTAACCGCGAAATATTAAAGATTTTTGACTGTATGGAAAAATGCAATATATAGGACGTATTTCAACACCTCAACAAGCGAAGCGATTCAACAAGCGAAGCGATTCAACAAGCGAAGCGATTCAACATATAAACAATAAACAAATGATCCATTTCCTTTCCCAACCCTGGCCCTGGTACGTGTCTGGCCCCATGATTAGTCTAGTGATGTTGCTCCTCCTCTGGGCGGGCGGTCAATTTGGTGTCAGTAGTACACTGCGGAG
>CAKZUV010000181.1 GCA_937921555.1 uncultured Saprospiraceae bacterium | reverse complement strand
TGTAGAGATACTAAATAGATATTTTTGATCAGATTGAGGCTCTTTTTTGAGTGCATAGCCGCGCTATGGGCGATAAAAAAGCCGAAAAGATGGACAAAAAGATCATTTGGGAGCATACAAATTATTTTGGAATAAAGTCTAGTGCACTGTAAATTAAGTTTCGTCCTGTTTACGCCAATACAAAAAAAGTGTATGCTGATTACTCAACATACACTTTTTACTTTCTTAAAAAGAAATATTATCCCAGCTTATTAACCAATAAAGTTAAAGAACTCTTTAAGTTAGCTGCTTTGTTATTGTGCCAGATATTCTTTTTAGCCAGGCGATCTACCATAGAAACCACCTTGGGTAAAAACTTCTTAGCTTCCGTCGCGTCATCCATTTCCCGAAGTTTCTGGATCGCAGTACGGGTAGTTTTCTTGTAATAACGGTTGCGGATTCGCTTAACTGCGTCCTGACGTACTCTTTTCTTTGCAGACTTATGATTAGCCATATCTATTAAAATATCTTAATTTTTAAATAAAATCCTTCCAATTACTTGAAACGGAGTGCAAAGCTAAGACTTTTTAGTTAATTATGAAAATAATATACCGTTTATTTTTTCCCTAAAATCATAGCGATTAAACCACTGATTGTTTCGAAAAAATTACCAAAAACTTTACCAATTGAACGACTCTTGTCAATTTGGGCAAAAAGCCTCATTTCAGATCCTTCCGGCATTTCCTTTTCTTCTTCTAAATCTTCAAAATTATTTTTCATATCCTTCTGTTTTATAAATCGTGTGTTTCTTTGTGTTTAGGTAAATACCTGGCGTCTGCTCAGGCCTTTTATAACTAACAAATAAAGAGCATTTAAAGTTCTTCTGCGGGGGAAACAGGCTGTAGATTGGTTTTCGTTTCTGTTTTAAAACAAAAAAACTAGAGGTAAGGTTAGGTTATTTTAATTAATTGACAACTTTATTGAAATAAGCGCTTGTCCAAATTTGCCGATTGCAGCCAATTAATTGTAAGTTTAGATAAGCTCTAGGTCATTTTATAGTGTTACTTATCCAAATTCTAACTATTTATAGTAAATTGCACGCTATAATTACTCCATAGTAGTTGCCCCATTAAGACGGAACAAATCCACTAAAGTATCGTTTTTCAAAGAAAATTTTAAATAATATAAAAAATTCATCACTCATGAGTGATTTCTCTTACGTATTCAACGCCCATCCCTCCTACATCGAATCTCTTTACAAGCAATATCTGGAAAATCCGGAATCAGTAGAAGATGGCTGGCGCACTTTTTTTGCAGGATTCGAATTTTCGGAACAAGACAAAGCATCTATCACCAACGGTGTTTCAAATGGTGCCACCACTAACGGTACTCAAATTGATCATATCGCTCCGGCTTCCGGAATAGACAACTATAAAAAAGAATTCGGCGTGATGTCGATCATCCACGGTTATCGTAGCCGGGGACACCTGCTTTCCAAAACCAATCCGATCCGGGAGCGACGGGATCGTCAACCACATCTGAAGCTAAGCGACTACAATCTCTCCGAAGCAGATCAGGATCAAGTATTTCAGGCGGGTGCCGAAATCGGGTTGAGAAACGGGACATTGAAAGAAATACTTGAAAGACTCCGGATTATTTATACCGGAAGTATTGGATTCGAATATGCCCACATTGAAAAAAAGGAAAAAAGAATGTGGTTGCGCGACAAAATCGAAAACCGCCCCATCACGGGTGACTACGGTCTTTCCAGCGAAAAGAAAAAAAGAATTCTCGAAAAACTCAACGGTGCCGTTGGATTTGAGGATTTTCTGCATACCAAATATATCGGTCAGAAAAGATTCTCCCTGGAAGGTGGAGAAACGGCGATCGCTGCTCTCGATGCCATCATCAACAAGGGTGCGGCCGACAAAGTAGAAGAAGTGATTATCGGAATGGCCCACCGGGGAAGACTCAATGTCCTCGCCAATATCATGGGAAAAACTTACGGTCATATCTTCAACGAATTTGAAGGTACTGCACTGCCCGATCTGAGTTTCGGAGACGGAGACGTAAAGTACCACCTTGGATTTTCCTCGCAGGTGACCACTCCCGAGGGTAATAAAATACATCTCAAACTGGTTCCCAATCCTTCTCACCTCGAAAGTGTAGATCCAGTCGTAGAAGGATTTTCCCGGGCAAAGGCAGATGTTTTATACAACAACGATTACGATAAAATTCTCCCGATCTTAATTCACGGAGATGCCGCCGCTGCGGGGCAGGGCGTTGTTTACGAAACCGTGCAAATGAGTCAGCTCGAAGGGTACCACACCGGAGGAACCATCCATTTTGTCATCAACAATCAAGTTGGATTTACCACGGATTTTGATGATGCCCGTTCTTCCACCTACTCTACCGCTGCCGCCAGTCTGATTCAGGCACCGGTATTTCACGTCAACGGAGACGACCCCGAAGCGGTTATCTTCGCCGTTGAACTGGCGACCGAGTACCGTCAGAAATTTAACAACGATGTTTTTATCGACATGGTTTGTTACCGGAAGCACGGACACAACGAGGGGGATGATCCGAAATTCACCCAGCCTCAGATGTATAGCTTTATTAAGGAACACAAAGATCCGCGTGCCATCTATTCCGAAAAACTCATCGCCCGTGGTGAAGTAGATAAGCAACTGGCCGAGGATATGGAAAAGTCTTTCTGGAATGACTTGCAGAATCGCCTGGACGAAGTTCGCCAGAAGCCGCTTCCCTACGAATATCAGGAAACGGAATTGTCCTGGAAATCACTCCGCAAATCGGAAGACAAAGATTTTCTTACTTCTCCTAAAACGGGAATCCCCACCGAAGTGATTGACAAAGTGATTGATCACCTAATGACCATCCCGGCTGATTTCAACGCTTTATCCAAGATTAATCGCCTCCTCAAAGGAAAACAAAAACTACTCGACGAAGGGGTCCTCGACTGGGCCATGGCCGAATTGCTGGCCTACGGTAGTATTTTGTTGGAAAATAAAGATGTACGGATGAGTGGCCAGGATGTCCGGCGGGGTACGTTCTCCCACCGGCACGCGGTACTCAACGATGTCAAAGTACCCGACCGGGAATACAACCGGATCAATTCCATTCAGAAAAAACAAGGAAAATACAGAATTTACAATTCCCTGCTTTCTGAGTTTGCGGTGCTGGGTTTTGAATATGGTTACTCACTCGCCAATCCGAATACGCTCGTCATCTGGGAAGGACAATTTGGTGATTTTTACAACGGTGCACAAACCATCGTCGATCAGTACATCGTAGCGGCCGAGAGTAAGTGGCGGCGAATGAGTGGTCTGGTGATGTTGCTTCCGCACGGAATGGAAGGTCAGGGACCGGAACACTCGAGTGCACGGGTAGAACGGTTTTTACAGCAGTGTGCCGAAAATAATATCATTGTGGCCAATATCACAACTCCGGCCAACTTCTTCCACGCGATGCGTCGTCAACTGGCCTGGGAATTCAGAAAGCCGATGGTAGTTATGTCACCAAAATCTTTGCTGAGACATCCGCTATGTATTTCTAAAAAAGAAGATTTTACGCCCGATAATAGTTTTCAGGAATATCTGGATGATCCGGCGGTAACGGATAAAAATATAAAAGACATTAAACGGGTACTTTTCTGTTCCGGGAAGATTTACTACGATCTGCTGGAAAGAAAGAACGAAACAAAACGTAAAGATATCGCCATCGTCCGCTTTGAACAACTCTATCCGTTCCCGGAAAAGAATATAGAAACCTTGATGAAGCGGTACGCCAAAGTAGAGAAATGCTGGGTACAGGAAGAACCGGAAAATATGGGTCCGTGGCGGTATGTATTCAGTCACCTGAAAATGACGGATGCCAGATATATTGGCCGTAAGGCAAAGGCTTCTCCGGCTTCCGGATTTAAGAAAGTACACGATCGGCAACAGAAAGCGATTGTGGACAAGGCATTTGAAAAGTAAAAATAGTCTTGTTTGAAATAATTGGAAAAGCAACTGGCTTCCTGCAATCAAATTTTACGATTGCGGGAAGCCAACCAGCTAACAGGCCAACCAGCCCATCAAAACCTACCGCACTCCAAATCCATTCCCCCACCCTTTCTCCGGGCTCACAAAACAAAGTGTTCCCTTTTCATCTTCCGCCATCAGAATCATTCCCTGCGACTCAATGCCGCGTAATTTTCGCGGTGCCAGATTGACCAGGATCAGTACCTGTTGTCCGATAATTTTTTCGGGATCGTAATATTTGGCAATTCCGGAAACAACCGTCCGTTTTTCGGTACCGATATCTACGGTTAGTTTCAGCAATTTATCCGCCTTTTTCACTTTTTCCGCTGCGGTGATTGTTCCGGTTCGCATATCCATTTTAGAAAAATCATCAAACGTAATTTCCGGTTTGACAGCCTCCCGGTCGTTGGCTTTTTCCGCTTCCAAAATAGCGTCCAGTTTTGCTTTCTGCGCGTTGATCAGATCGAGGCGACTGGTATCCTTGCGGTCATTGATTTTGGCAAATAATAATTCTGGTTCGTTGATCACGTGGTCCGCCGGATAGATAGAAATCCCGTTTTTAAGATTGGTATGTGCCTTTTCCCAGTCGCCGTTTTCCAGTGCCGGCAAGTTGATAAAGCGCCGAATTTTAGCCGCAGAAAATGGTAAAAATGGTGCTACAAAAACACTCAATAATCCCACGATCTCCAGGCAGGTTGCCAGACAATCTTTGACTTCTGCGCTGTCCGGATTTTCTTTCCAGATTTTCCACGGCGAAACATCCTGCAAGTAAGTATTACCATAACTGGAAATTTCATTTACCAGTTGAATGGCTACTTTAAAATTAAAAGCTTCCAGTGCCGCCTCCAGTTGTTCTGCCAGTTTCTGCACCGGTTCGAGATGTAATTTTGTGGCAACGGGTAATTTTCCTTCGTAATATTTAGTGGTCAATACCGTGACCCGATTGATAAAGTTTCCGAGGTTGGCGACGAGTTCATTGTCATGAAATTCTACAAACTCATCCCATTTAAAATCCGCATCTTTATTTTCGGGAAGGTTGCGAATCAACGCGTAGCGCAACGCATCTTCTTTGTTAGGAAAATCCTTAAAGGTTTCCAGATATTCGTCCTGGCCGATTCCCCAGCCCCGGGATTTTGAGAATTTTTTTCCTTCAAAATTTAAAAACTGATTGGCCGGTACATTATAAGGCAGGATATAATCTCCGTGCGCTTTCAACATTGCCGGAAAAACAATACAGTGAAAAACAATATTGTCTTTTCCAATAAAATGAATCAACCGGCTGTCTTCGCTTTTCCAGTAATCTTCCCAGTTCTTGCCATTATCTTCCGCCCATTGTTTGGTCGCAGAAATGTATCCAATCGGTGCGTCAAACCAAACGTACAATACTTTTCCATCTGCTCCTTCGACGGGTACTTTGATTCCCCAGTCCAGATCCCGTGTAATCGCCCTCGGATGTAAGCCACCATCGAGCCAGGACAAACATTGTCCAACGACGTGTTTTTTCCAGTCTTTCTCCTCGTGTACTTTTGCGTCGTTCACTTCCCCGTTTTCAATCCAGGCCCGTAGCCACGGTTCGTGCTTATCCAGTTTGAAATAATAATGCGTCGTAGATTTCAACGTTGGCTTTTTTCCACTCAGCGTAGAAACCGGATCCACCAGTTCCGAAGGAGACAACGTCGATCCACAGTTTTCGCACTGATCTCCAAAAGCATCGGCATGCCCGCATTTGGGACAAGTACCTTTTATATACCGGTCCGCCAGAAACTGATTAAATTCCTCGTCGTAATACTGATCGGACGTTTTCTCCTCGAATTCTCCGCCTTGATCATACAATTTTTTGAAAAAATCCTGTGCCGTTTTATGGTGCAACGGATCACTCGTCCGGTGGTAAATATCAAAAGAAATACCCAGATTTTCAAAAGTCGCTTTATTCAGTTCGTGGTATTTATTAATGATGGCCTCGGGCGTCGTCCCCTCTTTTTTCGCCTGAATCGTAATCGCCGCCCCGTGCTCATCGGAACCACAAACCCAGACCACGTCTTTGCCTTGCAGTCGCAGATAGCGCACGTAGATATCGGCCGGCAGGTAGGCTCCCGCAAGATGTCCCAGATGAAGCGCACCGTTGGCATAAGGCAGTGCTGAAGTAACTATATATCGTTTTGGATTATTCATTTTTTATGATAGAAATTTAAATTTGGACACGAAGATACTGTGAAGTTGTTTAAAAATGCTCAAATTGTCTATGAATTGATAAAAATATCTGATTATTCGCCTTTTTACCATCTCGCCTGTTAGGAATGGCAAATAAATAAGTGCAGATTCTAGGCGAACTATTTTTGCATCAATCAAAGAAGCAAAATGGGAGTTATGCTGTGTATAATGACCATTTTGTTGATGCAGAGTGAGGCAAAAAGAGGAAGTATAGAATCGTA
>CAKZUV010000180.1 GCA_937921555.1 uncultured Saprospiraceae bacterium | reverse complement strand
CGGGGTAAAATTTTGGGATTTTTATCGGTCATCCGTTGAAGCACTTCGCGCGTTTATTTGTTTATTCAACAAGATAAAAAATCGCAAAATCTCCCCTTGGGGTCGGGGTAAAATTTTGGGATTTTTTATCGGTCATCCGTTGAAGCACTTCGCGCGTTTATTTGTTTATTCAACAAGATAAAAAATCACAAAATCTCCCCTTGGGGTCGGGGTAAAATTTTGGGATTTTTTATCGGTACTCCGCTGAAGCACTTCGCGCGTTAAAACCGTTTTCGTATAAAAAAGAAAACACGGTAACAGAGCATTATTAATTATTCATTAACACATTTTTCATTAACTATTTATTCATTAACCATACCTAAATCACCCTTTTCACGATTCGGCCTTCCCAGGGTTGCAGCCAGTTTTCTTTTCCTTTTTCGGGCTGATAATTTCCGATCAATAATTCCACTGGTTCGGTCCATTCGAATGCTACTTCATTTTCACTGAAGTTAAAAATCACGTAATAAATTTGGTCTGCGTCCTGCCGTGCGTAGCAGAATAAAAATTCGTGATCCGGCATCAAATCCTGGTAACTACCATAGATTAACGTTGGATGCGCTTTTCTGAATTTGAGCATTCTCTGATAAAAATAAAAGATAGAATCAGGATCGTCCAGGGCAGCGGCAACATTAATTTCCGGATAATTAGGATTGACTTTGATCCACGGTTTGCCGTCGGTAAAGCCTGCTTCGGAGGTGTCGTCCCAGTGCATGGGGGTACGCACATTGTCCCGCCCGTTTACGTGTACCGCTTTCAAAAATTCGTCCAGATCGGCTCCGTCGGCTTTGGCTTGATTGTAAAAATTATGGATTTCTACGTCCCGGTAATCTTCTATTTTATCAAAGGCTACGTTGGTCATTCCAATTTCTGTGCCCTGGTACAAACAAGGTGTACCACGCATCGAAAGCAGGAGCATCGCAAAAAGTTTGGCGGAGGCTTCCCGGTAGATTCCGTCGTTGCCCCAGCGTGAAACAATCCGCGGAAAATCGTGGTTGTCCAAAAATATATTGATCCAGCCATCTTCTCCAATCGCTTTGTCCCAGTCAGAAAATACTTTTTTGAAATCAAGGAAATTTTTCGCTTTTACATCAAAACGACCACCCGGTCCATGATCCATAAACATATGTCCGAAGTGGAAAACCATGTTCAATTCTTTCCGGTCTTTTCCAACGTAATCCAGCACTACTTCTTCGTTAATTCCGGGACCTTCCCCGACGGTCATCACGTCATATTTGCTCATCACCTCGCGGTGCATCTCTTGTAAAAATTCGTGCATCCGCGGACCATTGGCATAAACGTCGTTGATGATTACATTAAAGTCTTCGGACTTCGCATCGGCTAACGGAAAGCGTTTGGAGATCACAGAAATGACATCCATCCTGAATCCATCCACTCCTTTATCTAACCAAAAACGCATTAATTTATAAATTTCCTGCCGGACTTTTGGATTTTCCCAATTGAGATCCGGTTGTTTTTTGGTAAATAAATGGAGATAGTATTCATCGGTTTGCTGATCATACTCCCAGGTACTCCCCGCAAAAAATGATCGCCAGTTGGTTGGTGGATTTCCGTTTTTGGCAGGAAGCCAGTGGTAATAATCACGGTACGGACTGTCCTTTGACTTGCGGGATTCTTTGAACCATTCGTGCTCATCGCTGGTATGGTTGACCACCAAATCCATCAATAATTTCATACCACGCGCGTGTACTTCCGCGAGCAGTTCGTCGAAGTCAGCCATGGTTCCGAAATCATCCATGATGTTATAGTAATCACTGATGTCATAGCCATTGTCATCGTTGGGAGACTGATAAACAGGACTCATCCATATAATATCAATGCCCAGTTTTTTCAGATAATCCAATTTCTCCAGAATACCCCGCAGGTCACCAATACCATCGCCGTTGCTATCCTTAAAACTTCGCGGATAAATCTGATAAATAACCTGCTCTTTCCACCAGTTTTTTTTCATGTTACAATTTAATTTCAGTGTCGTAAATATTGACTGAACAGTACTTCGACCGCGGCAGTTTCTATCGAGGTCTCCCCCGATTTATTGGGCCAGCGGTCCCCCGAATTTGTAAATATCGCACAGTGTCCATGCTTACAAATCAGATCAAGTGTTTCAGATTTCACCTGATCTGCCGTCACCACGAAATCGTAATTTCTCAGCCCGATGGCCAGTAGCCAGTTGAGCAGAGGACTGACCGGACCGGTTGGGTCTGATTGACCAGACTGAATCCACGAAGCACAAAGATAGGCGGGCTTTCCGTCATTTTCGAGATAACGCGGATGCAAAAGATGCTGCAACATCGCTTCGGCCTTTTCCTGTGTAGGAATTTTTGCGTACAATGGCAAAAGTCCGCTCAGGTGAAAAAACCGGTCCGGAAAAGCGGTCAGCCAGCTGTCCCGTTGGTAATTTCCCGTATTTTCATTCCAGTATTTTTCGTTGAAACAATAAATCATCAACTCATTGCCTTCGATCAGCGGTGCAATGTTCAATTTATGAACTCCTCCGGCTTTAATCAGCTCGGCGGTGGCCCGGATAAAAAGGGTATTTGTCAAAAGATCCGGCAGTCCGTTTTCCTGTTCCGTTATCCGAAGCAATGGATCTTCGGCAGCGAAAACAGGTGGCCACGACTGGACTTGCAGTAACCCGTCATCGGACGTATAATGGTCAAAAATATGGTTGTATTGTTTTAAACACAGCAACAAGGTTTCAACGGTATCTTCGGAAGAAATCGAAGCCGTGGGATGTCCCGTAATAATCCGGCAAAAATTGATCATACTAAAAAAAAGTGCGACCAGCGATTCGTCGTTTTTGGGAGCAGCGGTGCCCGCTTCCAGCATCTGCCGTAACACTTTCAGTGTCTCTTCGTAAGAATCATCCGCGGAAGCTACCGCGGCGAGCACCTGCTGTAAGGGGGTCGCTGTACCGGAGGACAATACCTCTTTTAAATCAATATCAATCGTAGTAGTCAGTGGTTGCAAATCTGCCTTTTATTTTATCACAAAAAAGAATTTCAAAGGTAATTAAATATTTGGAGGTACAAAACGTTATGATAATAGAAAATTCGGAGAGGTACTCAATAAAATGAGTGAGGTTTTAAACTTATCTTCATCTGTACGAGTCTAAACAAAGGACACTTTGCAAATGCTTTATTATCAATAAAATACAAATTACACTCATGAAACATATTTTTATACTGACCGCTTTCCTGCTGGGTGGTTTTACTTTATCTGCCCAAACTTCTGTGAAGTCGGTGAAAACGGTTAAAGCGGCAGGAATTAACTGGCTGAGTCTGGAAGAAGCACAAGAATTAAATAAAACCCATCCAAAGAAAATTATAGTGGATCTCTACACTGAATGGTGTGGTCCCTGCAAGATGATGATGCGACAAACCTTCACCGATCTGCAGCTGATCAGTTATATCAACGAAAATTTTTACGCCGTTAAATTTAACGCCGAGCGCCAGACGCCGGTCACCTTTAAAGGAAAAACTTACAGCAATCCCGAATTTAATCCGGAAAAGTCACCACGCCAACGCAACGGGGTTCACCAGTATGCCATGACCACGGGCATCGAGATGTATCCTACTCTGATTGTTTACAATTCAGATATTAATATTATCAAGCGGATCGAAGGCTTTAGAAAAGCACCACAGTTGATGAGACAGTTGAAGAGGTTGAAATAAAAATTAAATTTTTCAGAACGAAAAACGCCCAAAAACGCAGAGACAAGGCATGCCTTGTCTCTGCGTTTTTGGTTCCGCGATCTTCGACGGAAATCGATTTTTATTCGACTAAAGAATGCTGAATAAACAGGTGACCATTTCTAACATAAAATCATTTTACTTTTTATACAGCTGATATTTACCGTAAGACTTTTCGGGTTGGTAAACGGGATTTATTATAAGGCTGTCTTTTTTGTAAATGTAGTAGTAATCATAAAAGGTATCCTTGCGTAGTTGACTATCCCAGGTTATCCGGTCTAGTTTTGGAGCCCGACCAGTCGCTACATAAAAATCAGCAGCCGAAGCAAAACTCCAATAAACACCAAGTTTCGATTTTTTCCCATCCGGTGCTTGTTCGTTAACATACAGCACCATTTCTTTGGTAGTCTTATCCTGGTGCCATTGGCTCACATGATCCGTTTTGAACGTTTTTAGTGAGTGTACTATTAGTAAAACGGTAATCGGCAAATACAAAATCCTATTATTCCAGGTCTGCTTCCCTGGAAGTATGCTCAACAATACGGGCAGAAACAAGCCTAAAAAAGGAGTGAATACCAATGCCGTTCGACGTTCTAAAAAACCAGTACCAAAAAGAGTGTGTTGCACTACTGTACTTAATCCCATAATCATTGGAATCACCAAAAGCAGCAGCGCCATCAACAAGCCAGTAGATTTTTTACCAGACAGAATTTTTTTAAAAATGTAAATACTTCCCAAGAAGTAAATAACACTAATCAACCCCATTATTATTTCTGCAGTATTATTTCCTAAATATCTCATTCCGTACAAATCGCTTTCAAATAACGAAAAGTAGGTATCCAACCAAAAACCCCGGTTCCCCCAATGATTGGCAATCTGTAAATCACCCGAACTTTGTAAATCGCGAATGGGGATATAAATCAACGCCAATAAGACCATGGCCGCAAAAAAAGGGACCATTAATTTAGAAATGAAATTTTGATAAAAGGTGGATGATGTTTCTCTTTTTATAATTACCAACAAGAGAAAACCAGTACCCAGCGCAACAAAATAATTTAGCCAGACGAAGTTACTGTAAACGGATAAAATCGCTAAGCCAAACGCCAGTGCGCTGTACTTTTTCTGATCTGTTTCTATCCAACGAAACAATGCGTACAGGCTACCGAGCATAAAAGCCAACGCCAAACCATAGCCCCGGCCAAAACCAAAAAAATCAATTTTATAGGGTTGAAAATTTAAAGCGACAAAAACTAATAATGATAAAAAAGGGCTTGCTTTAAATAGCTGACTAATTTTGATAGAAAAGAAAAGATAAAAAATGAAGGCCAGAAAATTAGGAAGCCGAACCGCAAACTCTGAGGTTCCGAAAAGCGCCACCGACCCTTTCATTAACAAAGTATTCAGAATATGATTATTACCATGTGCTGGAATGTTGAAGATAATTTCATAAATTGGCTTTGAGACCCAATTAAGAAAAGTGCCCGATTCATCAATCGTCATCGAGATAGAACTCGCTTTTATTCCAACATAAATTAGTAAAATAACACTTAAAGCCAATTGAATGATTAGGGAATGACGGAATTTCACTAAGGGGAAAGTTTTGATAGTTAGGGAATGGTCGCAATAATCTCATCCAACAGCATTTAGACAGAAAAATACCTAATTTATACTACAATACAAAACTTAAAGACAGAATATTATTTAAACTGTTTAGAAATCCAGAACTACAAATCCCGCCTTTTCAATATCCAGTTCGTCATTCCAATATTAAAAAACAACCAACCCGCAGCAATCAATATGGCTCTTATTGAAATAGTATCTGAAACTTCCATTAGACCATATCGCTTCAGCGGAAAAGGAATTAAATTCCGCAGAGACTGGACTGGAAAAAAATCAGCAATCTGACGATATTCTACGGGCATTCTTGGAAAATCATAAAAAAAGAACGCCACAAATGGTTCAAAAGCCACCGTATACATCAATAGGCCAATGATCAGCAACGCACCTTTTCTGGTCGCAATAATCAGCAACATTGCAAAGCATAAAAAAATAAATACATCAAAGAAAAAGGCCATCAAAAAATTCGTATTGATAAATATCGAAGTACGGGAATCGGGATGTCCGTAGATCATTCCTGTAATCAGCCCACCAATAAAAACTAATAAAACTGCATATCCTGCAATTACTCCGTTAAGTAATAATTTGGACAACAGCCAATCTCTTTTTTCAAAACCATCAATGATATTCTGTCGGATGATGCGGTAGTTGATTTCATTATTGATCGACATGATGACAATAAAGGCCAGAATAATTTTAAACAGCGAAGTAAGCCAGGTGAGATTCTGCCAGATATCCGGAAAATCATACATCGGCAACATCGTCGGATTGAAACCGTTGAATTCTGCTCCCTGATTTTTAAACCAGGTGAGAATGGCCATTCCGCCAAAACAAATGCTGAGCGAGAACACAGTATACATTCCCATCAAAATCCAGAAGGGACGATAGTTTTTCAGCTTGAGCCATTCGATTTTCAGGAGTCTACTCATGTTCTGACAGTATGTTTAAAAATTCTTTTTCCAGACTTCCTTCCTTTTTTACCAGATGATTGACGGGAATATTTTGTTCCAGTAAAAACTCTCCAATTTGTGTAGTTGTCACCTCCTTGTTGGTTTTTAAAATACACTGACCGTCCGTTGTCGCCAGTTCCTGAATCCCTTCAAATCGTTCCAACGCATTTTTTAAAACCGATAAATCCGGACTTCCCACTTCAATGGTTTTTTGATTTAAAAGCGCATCCTCTACCCTGCCCTGAAATAACTTTTCCCCTTTGCGCAGCACCATAAAATCCGAACAAACTTTTTGCACTTCGTCCAGCAAATGACTCGCCAGAATAATCGTTTTTCCCGTTCGGGCAATCTCAATAATTAATTCCCGTATTTCGACAATTCCCTTTGGATCCAGCCCATTGGTGGGTTCGTCAAAAATCAAAACTTCCGGATCAGACAACAAGGCAGCACCGATTGCCAACCGTTGTTTCATCCCAAGCGAATAGGTTTTAAAAGGATCATTCCGGCGCTCGTAGAGGCCAACGGTTTCGAGTGTTTTATCAATGGCCTGATAAGAACATTGCTTGATTTCCGCAATGATTTTCAGATTTTGTACAGCGGTGAGATAAGGCAAAAAACAAGGTATTTCCAGAATAGCACCAATCTCCCGCCGACTGGCCGGACTGGGTGGTTTTCCAAACCAGCGGTAAATACCGGACGTGGGCTGGATGACATTCAGCAGCATGCCCAGGGTCGTCGTTTTACCACTTCCATTTGGACCGAGGAGTCCGAAAACCATACCTTTCTGAATAGAAAAATCCAGTTCGTTAAGCGCAGTCAGGCGCTTGTATTTTTTGGTCAGTTTTTCGGTAGCTAGAATTTCCATTTAGAGCTTGTTCTATTCGGTGGTAACCGTTTCCTGATTTAATGCCGCTTCGATGGAATCTTTACGAAGTTGTTCGGCTGCTTTTATTTCTTTCCTCCGGTCGTAGTAACGTCTCTGCCGTGCCGCTCTGTCTTCGTCCTGTTTCATTGCTTTTATCAAAGTATTCATTCCCGTCCCCATATCTTCGGAACCCTGAAAATCACCAAAAAGTTTCATCAACTTTACATAGTTTAACTTCCCCAACAAATGAACGATATAATTAGCAGTACTATCGTTATAAATCAAGATCGCCTCTGTCCCGTTGTTTCTGCCCAGCAACGTGAAGTCTGAATTTTTATCTTCCAGTTCTGCGTAAAGCTCAAAGTTTTCTTCTGCTTTTAAATCTGTAATCATTTCGGTTTGCGTCGATTCGTCAAAACGATCCGGCCACATAGAAAACAGACTCAACCGGCGTACTTCTTTGACCGCCCCGTCCCAATTGGGCATCCGGTCGATATTGACCATTCGCAGCGTGGAAGGATAAAAAAAATAGCTGGTCTGTATTAAATCGGAAGTATGGAATAAGTGATCTGCTTTTCGAATTTCACGCAAAATCTCCGATTCGCCGCTGCTTTTCGAAGTACAACCTCCTGACATCAGTACAGCTAACAGCGTACACCAGATAAATGTACGGGAAAACATCCCGCTTTTCGTACGCTGCCTAACGTCATACATCACAACCGGGGGAAGCAAATAGCGAACAGCAAATAGCAAATAGCTTTTCATCTATTCCGCTACTTTTTCAAACTGCTCCATTCCCTTTATCTTCAGTGCTTTGGAGATCTTTCCGATACTCGCCAGGTCAATTTCTCCGTAGACACTCATGACCATAAAATTATCCCGTCCTCCCATAATCATCAATAATTCCCGGATCACTCCGCCGTCATCTTCCCGAATCATAAAGGCCACATTTTCGCGGCGATCTTCCACCGTCATCAACTCTTCGAAGGAGCCGTCGTCTTCAATCGTAGATACCGCGTCGTAGTAACGATCCAGTAAGTTGGTTTTTTTAGCATCATCCGTAAACAACGCTTTTACACCTTTTAACTTGGCCATTGCTGCCAGAATTTCCTGCTCGTTTTCATCGTCGGTTTCAATTTCCGTAAAGAGCGAAAACATCTTATTGGTGACGCTGACTTTGGTAAAAGAAGTATCCCGTTGATACTGAGAAAAATATTTGGAAACGGCATTTTTTTGTGCGTAGGTAGTAACGGATAATAGGACCATCACTGCCAGAATTGATAATTTTTTCATATTAATTTTTATTTTAAGATGTTATACTTCGAGTCACTTTTTAATTTTCTTTAGGTAGTAGGAAATAAATAGGGTACCAATAAATGTGATTTTAAGTTGTTCTTATTCAAGGCGTGAAAAACGGAGTTATGCCTTAACATAATGAGTATTTTCACAACGCAAAAGAAGGACAAACTAAACGATTCAACAACTCAACAAGCGAAGCGTTTCAACACCCCTATGGCCGGCTATCAGATTTTAAAATCCGGTAATTCTTAAACCTTCCATCGGGTGCGGTCAGCCGGACCACAAAAGTGCCCGCTGGCAAATCAGACAGGTTAATCTGATGTGGCAAACTTACATCTTGTGCCACTTGCAGCCGTTCACCAACGAGTGAATAAAATTCAACTTTATAAGTTTCGTCCGTTGCTTTTTGCGCTTCTAACCGAATGTAAGAACTGGCTGGATTTGGGAAAATACGAATTCCCAGGTCTTTGTCCCACGTGGCTTCCGGCACTTTTCCAGTCGAGGCGGATGGACCAAAACTAAGCTCTTCGGCAGCAATATTCTGAAATTGCTTAAACCATTCTTTCCCATTTTTTCTTAATACCGTCGTTATCGTAGAGAGTGTTTTCAAATCAATCTTTCCGTAAAGCGTTGCGACCATAAAATTCTGGTCTGCACCGACAATGATCGATAATTCTCTGACCACTTCCTCTTCCTCCCGGATCGTCATCAACACATTTTCCTGCTTCGTACTGGCGGACATTAATTCTTCGTAAGCTTCGTCGGCCAGCACTGTTTTCACAGCGGTCTGACTCAACGCACTGGCCGTGGCATCATGCTCCAGAAAAATTGCTTTGATACCTTCCAGTTCCTGAAACGCCCGGATGAGTCGCTGCTCGGCAGCATCCTCCGTTTTGATGTTGGCAAACCGCTCGAAGGTAGTTCGATTCAATTCTATTTTTTCAAATTTCCGATCTTGCTCGTACGCGGCAAAATGCAGAGAGATTATATCATCCTGACCAACCATCATCGTCGTGGAGAAAATGAAGATCAGGAATAGTTGTAATGCTTTCATATTTTTTGATTTAAAATTTTAAAATAGATTTTCTAATCGATGCAGATAATTTTCCTGTTTCTCGATCTCTTTTATCGCGGTCGAGTGAAGCAAATAGCAAGAAGTCAAAAACCAAAAGCAAATCACTCCCTGATCCGTTGTTTCGTTTCCGAAAACTTATCCAGCTGTTCCACGGCTTCTTTTCCTTTATTCAATTTTGAGGCAATCAACAATAAAGCAGATTTTGCCTCTTCGTAAGATTGCTGAATTTCTTCCTGCGTATACACTTCTTCCGTTGTTTCGGTGCTTATAGTATTCGGTTGCACTTTCCAGATCAACGCAAGACCCATCGCGACGATCAGCACCGCTGCAATCCGGGACAAGTACGTATAATTAAATTTACGCGGCTCTTTTATTCGCCGAACGGGCGTTTTTTCCGGAAGTTCGAGCGAAATATTCGGATCAGATTTTATATTGGCAAAATTTCCCAGCATCGAAAAATAGCGTTCCGTCTCCGGGTCAGAACCGTCTGCGTGTTCGGCGTACCATGTCTTCAAGACGGTTTCTTCGTCGGGTGTGGTTTTTCCCTCCCAGTATTTATCCACCAATTTTTTTATTTCCTCAGACGCCATAATTAATTATTTTATTCATTTTTTTTCGAATAATCTGTCGGGCACGAAAGAGACTGACTTTTACCTGGTTATGATTTAATTGTAAAATTTCTTCAATTTCTGCGTTGCTGTAGCCCATCAGTTCCCGCAGGCGAAAAATTTCTCTTTGCTGTTCGGGCAACTTTTCCAGAACCAATCGGATTTGTCTGAGCAAATCTTCGTGTTCCAGAGAATCGTTCGTGGCAAAATGACTAGTGGCGTACTGAACTTTTTCCAATTCCAGTGGTTGCCTTTTGCGTTGACGAATACGATCCAGCGACTGATTTCTGACCATCCGGATACACCAGGCTTCCTGGTTTTTCACCTGATCCAGTTGATTTCGTTTGGTCCACAATTTAATAAAAACATCCTGCAGAACATCTTCCGCCTGAGTCGTATCCAGCGTAATGCTGAGCGCATAACGGTAGAGTTTTTCGCGGAGCGGTAAAATATCTTTATTGAATTGTTCTCTGGTCATTTGTCAGGAAGACGTTTTGATTTGTCCGGAAGTTACGCAGAAAATAAGATTTTTTTTTATTTTTTGGTTTCGAGCGGTTTTTGAATCTGCTAAATATTCTATCATTTTAAAACTACAACTTTTTTATGAACACGAATAACAATCTACCCACACCCTATAGATTTCTCTTAATCCTCCTCTGTTTAGGTTCCGCTAATCTGCTGATGGGACAAGATGCTGTGCTCCTCAATTTTAATACCCAACGCCTTCAGATCAACCGCACCGCCATGACAGTCCTGGGCGGCTGGGCGATCGGCAACCTCGCTTCGGGGGCATTACTGACGGGACAAAAAACGGGAAAAGCAAAATATTTTCATCAGATGAATCTGGGCTGGGGCGCCATCAATCTGGGGATCGCCGGATTTGCGTATTATAATGCGATCAAAACCGATCCGGCTGCGTTTGATCTGCTGGGAAGTTTTAAAGAACAGGAAAAAATCACACGTATTTTATTATTCAATGCTGGTCTCGATATTGGGTATATCATGGGTGGTGCCTACCTGCGGGAACGCGCAAAAACTACGACCAACAATCCGGAACGACTCGCTGGATTTGGTGAAAGTATTATGTTACAAGGTGCGTTTTTATTCGTCTTTGACCTCGCGGTATTTTGGGTTCATCATCAACACGGAAAAGATTTACACCCGTTGATCGGCGGGTTGAGTTTTAGTGGAAATGGATTGAGCTGGCGGTTGATGTTTTAAAGGATTTCAATTTCCTTGATGGTGAGGCCTGTTGCTTTTGCGATCACTTTATTCTCAACGCCTAATTCTTTAAGATTCTTAGCAGTTTCCCGGGCAGTTTCTTTAGCTGCCTTTTTAGCTGCTTCTTTAGCTGCTTTTTCAGCTGCTTCTTTAGCAATTTGTTCTTTTTCCTCTTTCATCATCTCAATGATAGTAGCATTCTTAGCCATCATCATTTCATAGTGCATTCTTTGGTCAGGTGTCATTTGACGCTTATCTACCTTATCCATTGCTTGCTTAATCCAATCTTCCGTTAAGAATTTCGGCAATTGGTCGAGTCCTTTAATATTTTCCAAATTCTTCATGATAAAAATGAGTTTGTCTAAATCTTATTTCTCCTCCTTCACCTCCGTCAGTTCCTTCGCATTCCGCACCCATAGATCCGTCTGAGGAAAAGGAATTTCAATCTCCGCTTTTTTAAGTGCGGCAAAAATTTTAAATCGCAGATCGCTCTTGATCCGTTCTATCTCCCAGAAATTACGCGTATAAAAATGTAATTTAAAATCCAGCGAAGAATCCCCAAATCCAGTAAACTGAACGCTGGGTTTGGGTTGTGTACTCAACTCCATCTGGGAGTCCGCTACTCTTAGTAAAATCTTTCTGACTTCCTCCGGATTAGCATCGTACGCTACGCCAATACCTACGTGAAACCGGGAATGTTTTCCATTATAACTCCAGTTGATCACATTGTCCACTACCAGTTTGGAATTCGGAATAACGATGGTGATTTCGTCCATGGATTCCACCTCCGAAGTTCGCAGTCCGATCCGTTTCACTTTTCCTACAATCCCGTCTACCGTCACCACGTCCCCCACCGCCACACTACTTTCAATCAGCAGAATAATACCGGAAACCAGGTCATTAAAATTCTGTTGCATTCCCAATCCAAAACCGACCAACAGCGCTGCCGATCCCGCCCAAAGCACCGAAAGACTAATCCCCAAAGTTTGTAAAGCAAATAAAAAAGTAAGGAGATAAACAATGTATTTTACAAACTGACGGATGGCAAACTGTCGTCCCGGATCATCCACTTTTTCAAAAAACCGCCGTAAGATTTGTTTGAGAATCACCCATAAAACAAGCCGGCCAATAAGGATTACCAACGCAAACTTAATCAGCGTAATCGTATTCAAACTTATATCACCAATGTCGATAAAATTAAATTCCAGTATTTCTTTAATCGTCATATTCCAGTTCATTCGATGAGTTACTTTTATTTTTCAAGGCAAAGATAATCTATTACGATATGGAAATGCTTTTTTCATTGACTTAAATGTACCTCCGTTGATATTCATGGTATTAAAAAGATAACGGGTATTTCTGAGATTAGATGCAGAAATGTTAAAAAACCAGGTTCACATACGTAAAGGACTGACCAATAGTTTATTAATAGATCCGGCACGTCCATAAGGGAGTCCGGACATGACGATGGGCGAACTCCGACAAAAGTTAAAAATTTAGTATAAATTAAAAAAACAAAACGCTTACGTAACTTATCTCTGTGTATAAGCGTCTCTTGTTTTTATACAAAAACGATCTATCACTCTCCACAAAATAAAGTTATGAAAACACCACTCCTCTTTTTAATGTTCTCTACTCTTTGCTGTTTCGCAGCAACCGCTCAGGACGTGCAAACCCGTTCGCTTCCATTTTTCAATAAAATAAGTTACCAAGGTTATGGCAGTATTTTTTTAGAACCATCGGACCGTCCGGCCATCAAAGTGCAGTCATCCGCCGACTATCCGTCCGAGCACGTCCGTACGGAGGTTCGCAACGAAACGCTCTATGTCTGGTATGATTTCAAAACCGCCAACGAGGGTCCGTTCGATCATCAGCGCATTGATGTCTATCTGTATTATCCGGAACTGACTCATCTGGAACTAAACGGTACAATCAGGGTCGATGGGATTCAGCCAATATCTGCCGAAAATTTTTCGATCACCGCTACGGGCAATATTGATTTGCGTTTACCACTGGAAGTTAAAAATCTTACCGCCAAATTTACGGGTGAAATCAATGCAGCCCTGACGGGTAAAACGGATCACGAAGACATCCGCTTTACAGGTCGTGGCGCGGTCAATACGCTGGAACTACACGCAACAACCGCGCAGATTCACACGGACGGAAAAGCACAAATTTATCTGCCTTACATCGCTTCCATGCAAGCCATTGCAACCGGAATGTCCGAGATTATTTACCGCAATAATCCGGCTTGCCGGGTGCGTAAAACCACCCCAAAAAATATCAACCCGCTGGTGAGGACGCGTAATTTATAGTAGCTGTGAACAACGTATCTGGACGAGGACGTCCAAAACTAACGGGTATCTGGACGAGGACGTCCAAACTAACAGGTATCTGGACGAGACGTCCAAACTAACGGGCTCGTTTAGACGTCTCGTCTAGATACGAGCTCAAACACAATTTACATATAACAAAACATTTTTTTAATTAATCAGCATTCTAAATCTCACTGCTTAACAAACTTTTCCCGAACCACCATTCCGTCGGAAAAACGCACTACCAGTACGTACATTCCTTTTGTCAGGCCATCTACATCAACAGCATCAGAAGTACCAGTTTGCCGGATGAGTTCTTTCCCATCCAGACTATAGACTTGCAAATCGGTGACGGTGCGACCCGGTTCAAGTTGAATGTACAACCGTTCTCCGGCGGGATTCGGATAGATTTTCAAGGCGGGAATATTCAGCTCATTAACACTGGTCGTTGTTTCGGTATATTCGTTGCCATCTTCGTCAAAGCGCATAAAGACGACATCTTTTTCAATGGAAATATCAGGGTTACGATTATTGAATTCTACTAAAAATAATACTCCACCGTCTCTGAGGGCTTTGACCCGGTAGGTTTCGTAGGATTTGGTGGGGTGAGAAAAATGTTTAGACCATCTTATATTTCCTGCGCCGTCCGAAGCGTGTAAACTTAACCGGTGCGTCACCTCGCTTATAAAATAATTATCGTAGTAGGCACTGGAATAAAATCGGTCGGGATATAGCACATCAAAGTTGAATTTTAAGGCATCGAGATTCATATAATAACTTGACGATACTCCATTTAAATCTTCCAGCGAAGAATAAGGAGCCTCCTCGAAAACCTGCGTAATTTCTCCATTCTTGTAACTGAGTATTCGTTCGACGTGCTGAAAACCAATTTCCGGAGACCAGGGATCATCGGGGTCCTCGGTGATTGATTTTTGACAACCAGCTCCAAAATAAATGGTAGAATCAATGGTTGCTGTATTCAGAAAAGCTATACAATTGTAATCTCTGAAATCAGCGTATAACTCTCCATCTATGCGATTCAGCGCCTGATCATAAAAGACAATACTATTAGTCCCGAGCGTCGATAAGTAAGAATGATCCGGCAATTGAGTCAATGGAGAAGACCCCCCATAACCAGGAATCCTCTTTTCATTTAAAATCTCACCTTGCGTATTAAACTCCATGAATGATTTGGAATAGGGCATACTATCACTTTCTTCGTAAGTCTGTAACGAGATAATAATATTTCCCTCGTGGTTCACCGTTGGAAGACGAATTCGAAAACTTTCCTGATAAGAAAAAGAATCAATAGAAAGAATTTCTAAATTCAAATCGGTATGTAAAATGTAAAAATCCTTCATTCGTCCGTTGAGGAGGGTATTATCTTCGGCACCTCCCCAAATATGTAATAAACTATCATTTTGATGATCCTGGGTCAGTCCCCACAAGATCAAGCCGGGTATTTCCAAGCCTAGCGTTTGTGTGTCTATCGAATCTATGATATTAAGAAATGGATCGGTTTTTTTAATAAAAGATTTCTGAAAATCTGGCTGAACCTGAGTGCCCAGGGTATGAATATTATTGATGTAAATAAAGCCATCGTCAAGCTCAATGATGTCGATGACTTCGTGTAAATTCAGGGCGAACTCACCGTCGTACACTTCGAGAGGGTTAAAAAATTCTTCGGAATTCATGTCCATTTCTTCCTGAGCAGTGGAGAACAGGGAGCAAATAATAAAAAATGTAACAAGTAGTACTTTCATAAAAAATCTATTTTCATATTTCTGCCATTCATAAACTCCCTCACTACTTAACAAACTTTTCCCGGACCACCGTTCCGTCGGAAAAACGCACTACCAGTACGTACATTCCTTTTGTCAGGCCGTCTACATCAACAGCATCAGAAGGACCAGTTTGCCGGATGAGTTCTTTGCCATCCAGACCAGAGACTTGCAAATCGGTGACGGTGCGACCCGGTTCAAGCTGAATGTACAACCGTTCTCCGGCAGGATTGGGATAGATTTTCAAAGCGGGAATATTCAGCTCATTAACACTGGTCGTTGCTTCGGTGTATTCGTTGCCATCTTCGTCAAAGCGCATAAAGACGACATCTTTTTCAATGGGAAAATCAGGGTTGCGATCATTATATTCTACTAAAAATAAAACACCTCCGTCTCTGAGGGCTTTGACCCGGTAAGTTTCATAAGATTTAGTCGGATGGAAAAAATGTTTTGACCATCTTAAGCTGCCTGTTTCGTCCGAGGCGTGAAGACTTAAGCGATAGTTTATTTCATCATTTAGATTAACGTAAAAACCACTAGTATAAAAGCGGTCGTGATATAAAGCATCGAAATTGAATTGATAAGCATCGAAATTAAAATTTGGACTACCGAAAAAGAATACATATCCAATCTCGTAGGGCGTGACTGAAAAAGTTTGAGTTACTGCTCCATTTTCATATCGAAAAATATTTTCGGAATATCGATTACCAATAACGGGATAATTAATCGGATCTTCCCACCAAAGCTCACTAGAATCGGGATTATTTGTAATAGGTTCAATGCAAATGTTTCCAACATAAATAGAAGAATCAATTACTAATGTGTTATCAAATTCTTCACAATCAGGTGAATCACTTAAGGTACCGTGGGCAATCTGCTCAATAAAGTCCAATTCCTGATCATAATTAATCAAAGAGCGTCCTATAGATCTAGTAAAAGATTGATCAACTAATTGAACAATCTGACTAGATTCGGAATTAAATCTAGTTGCCTTATCTTTTATTATTACCCCTTGCGGAGTAATCTCTAGATTATTGTTAAAAAAAATTAATGAGTCATTAATTATTTCCCTTGATCGTGCCACTGTATTGATGTTTCCCTGCCGATTAACAATAGGAGTTTGGATAGCATGCACTTCCCGATAAGTAAAAGAATCGATTGAAAGTATTTCCAGATTCAGATTTATGTGGAGTACAAAAAAATCCTTCATCCGTCCATTAGGAAGCGTATTATCTTTGGCTCCTCCCCAGACATGTAGCAAGTTATTATTTTGAGCATCCCGGGTCAGTCCCCATAATATCAATCCGGGAATTTCCAGACCCAGTGTTTGTGTATCTATCGAATCTACTATATTGAGGAAAGAGTCGGTTTTTTTAATAAAGGATCGCTTAAAATCTGGTTGGATTTGACCACCTAAGGTATGAATATTATTGATGTAAATAAAGCCATCGTCGATTTCAATAATATCAACGACCTTGTGTAAGTATTTCTCTAACGTACCATCGTACACTTCGAGAGGGTTAAAAAATTCTTCGGAATTTAATTCCATTTCCTCCTGGGCGGTGGAAAACAGGGACAACAGAAAAAGGAATAGGGTAAATTGAATTCTCATGGTTTAGGTGTTATAATTCCCCCGATCAAAAGATCGGGGGAAATTAAGATTATAAACAAAGGACGTCATTTCCAACTAGAAAGAATACAAATGTTAAAGCTCGTTCATTCCAACCAGAACCATTATAATTATCAATATTAGGAATCCCATGCGCGAATACCGAAACATCGGAATTTACATCGTATATATTGGACGAAATATAATTAGATGGAAATATCTCTTCTTTAACTTCTTGAATAATTTGGAGTGCTAATTCTGTATCATCATTGCGTTCTACTTGAGGAATAGTTACATACCAATTCTGTCCAGCCTCTAATCTTTTAAAACAATCCCCTGTTGTAGTGCTACATCGCCTACCATTGTCACCTAGTGTTATATCATTATTTATCGCTTCTGACTGTAAAAATCCAACTTTAACAATACTTGTATTTGAATAAAAGCAGCCATTTCCCAATGTTGGATTTTCTTCTATTAATTGTCTACCTACACAAGTAAAGACATTCCCTGTCATCCAATTAAAACTAACAGGATACTCAACTTCTTCTGAAAGTTGAGCACAATTCTCAAAATTACTAGTTGAACCTTCATCACCAACTCCTATGGGTTCTGAAATGATCGCAGTCCCTATTAGAGTACTTTTAGCATTGGTAACTGACTCAAAATCAATATCCACCGCAACTACTATTTCGTTACCAATGGTTTGGCTATTAAAATAAGTCATCATTTCGTTAAATTTATCGGTCATACTTGAGCCTATCATTTTAAGATTCTGCTCTTCTATTGTATTAGTTACCTCAAGCGTATAATCAACTACTCGACTATTGGCTATTTCAGATATGTTGGCATTAGACAACTGATTGCCACCAGCTTCAAAGAGATATTTTCCTTGATTCACTTCTGTGTTTTGATAAGGGGTTCTATTTACAGCAATATTAACATTAGACGATTGATAGTAAGTCAAAAAATCATTGATAAGATCGATAGCAGCTACATTACTCGGAGGTTTAAACGCCTTTTCGGTAAATAACACGGGATCTAATTCTAATTGATCAGCAGGAGAACACCCCTGGAATAGGATAAATCCTAATAAAATAAAAATAATAATATTTTTCATAAAAAAAATTTAAAGGTGATAAAATTGTTATTAAACGTTGTAACAAAGGAAAATAATAATCCAATGACAGCAAAACCTTTTTTTCGTTAAAGTCAGCATCCTGAAAGCAATAATTTAATCAAAAAAAAGCACATTCTGGTTAAAAAATTCTTTATCATCAAACATAAGTCAGGTTTCTGAACAAATAGAACGACTTAATCCATCGTTAAAAAGGAAATATTCTGTTATCTGGGAGACATTTTACAACACAATGAATTTACACTTTATTTATGTTGAAAATTCTTTTCCTGTCTCTAAGTACAAAGCATTTAGTTCTGTCGCATGAAGAAGTTTGATTGTCTATTAATTCTATAAAATCATACGACAAAATTTCGTGCCTTGTACTTAGTGCACGGGGCACTAAGTTGTTATGTATTTTGAAGAGGTTATTTTTCGTGAGTACGATCCCAATATTTTTAAAAATAGCCGTAGCTATTTGATAAAATTTGGAAGAAGTAATCGCTAAAAAGAAGCATTCCAAAATGCGTATGAGTTTAATGCCCCATGCACTAACCTCTCCTTTTCCCAAAATCATTGTAAATGCCCCGAAATATCCCTAAATTTGTAGGGTAACCGTTGAGAAAACTACACAGATCCTTTTGTATCTGGATCAGCAGAAGTGTATAAAGGCAGGAAAACCAACTTGAAAACCAATCAT
>CAKZUV010000179.1 GCA_937921555.1 uncultured Saprospiraceae bacterium | reverse complement strand
TTCAGAATCATTTCGACGTGTTCGTTAAAAAACTGGCTGTCATCAATTTCAAATTTGGCTTCCCACAGTGTTTTTTTATTGACCAAATCATAAGAGATCGCTACGATGTCTCTTTGATTTTTGATCGTATAAATGAGTGCTTTTTTTCTGTCTTCAGAATAGATCATCTGATGCGCAGGTTCTCCGAAACTGGTGGGGTATTGCTTAATCGTAGCCGAATCAATCATGTTGGCCGCCGCGTCGTATTTTTGCAGCCGGAGATATTCTTTACGCTTCTTTTTGTAATGATAAATGATACTGAAACCGTCCCGGTCAGGAACCATTCCGACGACTTCAAAACGTTTGTGTTCAAACTTCAGTTCTTTTTTCCAGCTTTGACGCATCCGCATATCGAATGCCTGAATTTCTACTTTATTGGTCTGCTCTTCGTAGAGTAAAAAACGTTCCCCCATTTTCCCAATAATATCATACGCATTGTCATTGCGAATTGAAATTTCTTCGGAAACAGTAACCGTTTGAGCAACCGAAAAAGAAGCGGTAAGAATGATTAAAACACTAAAGAATAGTAAAGATTTCATAAATTACAATTTTAATGCTGTGTGGTGATGCGTCCTGGCAATTTAACGAGCGTGCAATTGCCTGTTCAGTTCGTTTAGTTCGATTCGTTCATCATGAATTTTTACGGTGTTGGCCACTTTCATCATCATCTCTTGTACGGCTGCCGGATCATTTACCTTGGTCACCAGACCATAAAGGCTTAAAATTTCCTGATTACATAATAAAGAAATGTAGTGTTCCTCCTGTACGGTTCGGGGCGTGACGGGCACATTTTCGTCCGGTGCAGGTTTGAAATACCAATGAATGTAAGGTATTCCGGTAGCTGTAACTCCTGGTTTTGAAATTACCTCAATTTTTTTTCCTGATTTTTCTTCGATGTATTCGGACTCAAAAGATACGAATTTTTTTAGAATTTCACCGTCATCTTTTAGCGATAAGTCAGTTTTCTGAAATAAATCAATGGGTGTGTTTAATAATTGCAAAAAATAACGGTCTACCACGTAGATAATGTCCCGGGTAGACTCACGGGGATAAACGTCAGGGCCGGTAATATCTGCGGTATAAAAACTTTCTTTTCCATTAAAAACCTGCGTGTAGCCACCGGGTCGGTTGATGTTACCACTCCGGTAATTGAGGTCTTCGGTGAGGCTTCCCAGATCGTAGGTTTGCTGTTGTAACAGAATTCCTTTTTTAGAATAGGTTTTGAAAATACCATTCTTTTTTCCCATGGCGTACGTACCGGTTATGGACAACTCGCCGTTGATGTGCCACTCGGAAAAATCACCGTCTTCCAGTCCATCCTTAAAATTACCTTCCAGCCGTTTGTTTCCGTTGAAATGCCAGTTTTTGACCAGGCCGTTCGCTTTACCATTTTTGTAAGGAATGAGTCGTTCTTTCACCCCATTATTAAACCACCAGTAATGATCTCCCTCCTCGATGGCCTGTCTGAAATTACCCTCGGATTGTTTGGTTCCGTTTTCGTACCATTCGGTGACAACTCCGTCTATGACCCCGTTGACGTAGGTAGCCTCCAGTTTTTTCTTACCGGATTCGTACCATCGTTTTTCCATGCCCTGCGGTGTGCCCATCGCGTAGGCCAGTTCGGAGATTTTCTGACCGTTCATCGCCCATTCCTGTACCGTTCCGTGGACCTTTCCATCTTTGATGGGGACTTTTTTTGCTTTGCTGCCATCACCAAATTTTTCGTAGGCCGTTCCGCTATAGGGTTCGATGGTGTTGGGTTGAAATAGCTTACCATGATGGACGTCGAGTTCGTACCAGTCGATATTTTTTTTATGTTGGGAAAAAAGGACCGGCTGAAGGACAAACAGACAACTGATTATCAGGGTAATTTTTAAGCAGGCGATTACTTTCATTGAAAAGAAGTTTGTGATGTGTTAGTGTAATACACTTTGTGTTGAATTTGTTTGACAACAAATTTAAAACTAAAATACCAACTTCTAAACGTATATTTCCCGCCGTTTTATTGTCAGGCTACACACTACTGGACATTTCTCCCATTCTCTACCTCCTAAAGGAGTAGCTCCAAACCCGCAAATGTCCAGTAGTGTAGTCAGGCTATTCTCTTTCGATATAACTCAGTAAATCCGCAATATCCTCATCCGTCAATTTTGGAAAAGCATTCATTGGATTATTTTCCCATTTTTTATACAATGCTACGGCGTAGGCATCGCCGGTGGCAATGACCGCCTGGGAATTTTTGATCCAGTCGTAGAGTAAGGTTTCCCGGCCCGCCCAACGCTCCGTAACTCCGCGTAGAGCTGGTCCGGTCATGTCATCCACCATATTTCGCCGGTGACAACTCGCACAATTTTTCCGGAATAGTTTTTTGCCGCGAATCTGCTGCTCCGTCAGTTTGGGCTTTTTTTGTTCCTCATTATCGTTGGAAGTATTGGTAAGATCGACTTTGGCCGGAAAGAGCAATGCTGGCTCTTCGAAAGGATAACCCGACTGGCGGTTAATGGTGCAGGTACTGCTCCAGCAAAACAAAAACAACGCAAAACAGAAAAAAATGAATTTCATAATAAACGTTTTTGATTTGTAATATTTAATAGACTTTATTCCATAATTTTTTGTAGAGATACTAAATAGATATTTTTGGTCAGATTGAGGCTCTTTTTAGAGTGCATAGCCGCGCTATATGAGCTAATGAATATTAGCGAACCCGCAGGGACGGGCTGCAAAAAGCCGAAAAGATGGACAAAAAGATCATTTGGGAGCATACAAATTATTTTGGAATAAAGTCTAATGCACATATCTAAATTTTCATTTTTAATTTCAACGATTTGTTTGTAAATTGCCTCAAAGTAAATTTTTATGAAAAAACTACGTTTTATTGATTTATTCTGTGGTATTGGAGGATTTCGAATAGCATTTGAGGAAGCTTGTGAAGAAAATGGTCTGGCTGCTGAGTGTGTTTTCTCTTCCGACATAGATAAATTTGCACAAGATAGTTACGAAGAAAACTTTGGTGAAAGACCTTTTGGAGACATTACAAAAATTGATGAAAAAGAAATTCCAGATCATGACATTCTATTCGCAGGTTTTCCCTGCCAAGCGTTTAGTATCATTGGTTTGAGGGGAGGCTTTGATGATACGAGGGGCACTTTATTTTTTGATGTAGCTAGAATTCTCAGAGAGAAAAAGCCTAAATCGTTTATATTACTGGACTTTTGACAGGCTTAAATTTTTTGGTTGAGTTAAGGATCAAAAATCTAAGTTTAGTAAAATTAGTGGATAAGTTTTGAAAAGACAGAACTGTTACCGAGATTTGAAGATCACAACAAATTCAAATACTATGGT
>CAKZUV010000178.1 GCA_937921555.1 uncultured Saprospiraceae bacterium | reverse complement strand
ATATTTTCCCCGTTCTTTGGCCGGCATTTTTGACCAGACATTTTCGTACGCTTTACGGGCTGCTTTTACCGCACGGTCCACATCTTTGTCACTGGCTTCCGCTATTTTAGAAAGTACCTCACCCGTCGCCGGATTGACGGTCTCAAAGTATTTTTTACCGGAAGGTTTAACAAATTCACCGTTAATAAAAAGATCATATTGTTTCTTTATTTCTACGTGTCCTGTACCCTGCGGTGCCGGGTCGTAAGTCCAGTCGGTCGCAAAGTTGAGGGTAGGGGAGGAAGTATTATTTTTTGCCATGTTTTTTTGTTTAAGGGTTGATTTGTTTAACCTGCCTTCCTGCGTCGGCAGGCAGGTCGTTTAATCGTTGAGCGGGCGTGTATATTTTATATCGTGAAGATAGCGTACAAATCATTTTACAAAATATGTTTCAAAATTTTCGTTTTCTAGTTTTCAAAGTAAGCCCATCGTTTAAATGATTGATTTTTTTCAAATAAACAAACCCTAATCTTTCGAAATATAATCGATCGAGCCGTACACACCGTCCCGTTGTTTAATCAATTGGAGAATCAAATCATTGGCCAGACTACTGGCTCCGAAGCGGAACCATTCGTTGGACAACCAGGCCTGACCGAGCGTTTCGCGGACCATCACTAAATAGTGAATAGCCTGTTTGGCCGTACGGATGCCACCTGCGGGTTTCATGCCGATCATGGTACCCGTTTTGAAATAATAATCGCGGATGGCTTCCAGCATGACCAGCGTAACCGGCATGGTTGCAGCGGGACTGATTTTCCCCGTACTTGTTTTGATAAAATCGGCACCGGCCAGAATCGCAATATCACTGGCTTTACGGATGTTATCGAGGGTGCCGAGTTCGCCCGTTTCCAGAATTACTTTAAGGCGGGCTTTGCCACAAGCTTCTTTGATCGCTGCGATTTCATCGTACACATATTCGTGTTCTCCGGATAAAAATTTACCACGTGAAATTACCATGTCCACTTCATCTGCTCCTTCGCTGACCGCGTATTTGGTATCTCTGATTTTCACATCCTGAGGTGCTTGCCCACTGGGAAAAGCAGTTGCTACCGCAGCTACTTTTACACCACTGTTTTTCACTAATTTTTTTGCAACGCTTACCATGGTCGGGTACACACAAACGGCCGCCGTAGTAGGTAAATCAGCGTAGCCGAGATGCGGATGTATCGCTTTCTGACAAAGCTGTTTAACTTTGCCGGGCGTATCTGCTCCCTCAAGAGTGGTCAAATCAACCATGTTGAGGGCGAGTTTAAGGGCATGCACTTTCGCCGATTTTTTTATACTCCGTTTGGTAAAACGGGCTGCACGTTCTTCGGCTCCTACCTGGTCGATCGGAGGAGAAGAAAAGGAAGGATATATTTTTGCCATATTGGTAAATTTTGAAGGATAAAAATACGAATATTAGTTGAAAGTTTTGAATTGGTGCTTTTGGGTGTCAGCGGTAAGAAGAGGGGATAGATGGATGGCTATTTCTGTGAAGAAAAACAAGAATAATGGTTCGCTTTCGCAAAAAAGTTCGGGATGGAATTAATCTGGCAGTCAGAGAAGGAGTATCAGCACGGACTGTATTTTTAAGCGCTTTCTGAGTGGTAAATCCATTTTTCTGAAATAGCAGAAAATAAATAACTGGTTTTTGTAGCGTTAACCTTCCATTTTGGAAAGTATCTGTAAAAAAGACCTATTTATTCAACGACCTGCCGACGCAGGAAGGCAGGTTCAACGATTCAAAAAAAAAAGCCCACGATAAATATTATCGCAGGCTTTTATGGTGAGAGTGGAGGGATTCGAACCCCCGACCCCTACCCTGTCAAGGTAATGCTCTAAACCAACTGAGCTACACTCTCTGAATAGGTCTGTTATCCGGACCGGTCGCGAAAATAGTATTTTTTCCAGAAATCTCCTAGGAATGGCGATTAAATAAAATTAGACTTCAGGCGAATTGATTTTTTCGTCAATCAAAGAAATAAATAGCGTTTTGTACCCTTCGCAATACCCATTTGCTACTTTTTAAATAATCTTCCGAACCAGGACGTTTTTTTAGCGGTGGTATTGTTTTCATCGCTACCTGTCTGAGAAGCATTGTCAATAAACTGGTTGGCAATGCTAAGCAATTCTGCTTTTGATTTCATCCCGGATGCCTGCCAGAGAATCTCACCGTTTTGGAAAATTGCCAGTGTTGGCAATGATTTTATTTTATATTTGGTGGAGATCGCTTTCTTCTTGTCCACATCAATTTTGATGACCTTCATTTTAGTGCCGAGTTCTTTTTTGACTTCCCCGATAATTGGAGACAACGCCTGGCAGGGACCACACCAGGTAGCATAAAAGTCCACCAGCACCGGCTTTTTGCTATTGATGATATCCTTGAATTTTAATTTTTTCTTATTACTCATAATGATATTTTTTTAATGAAAACACGCAATGTTCTTTAACAGGACTTTTTTGTGATTTGTTTCGGTAGGTATGATTTTCGGATCGTTCCGTAATGATGCAGACAAATGAGCGACTAATAGTTGATTTTTTCAGTTGCGTTAAAAAGTGAAGGGATATTGTAATTAGTTTAACTTTGTCTTATGAGTTGTACGTTACTATCTTCGCCATTACAAGGATTTACGGACTTTCGTTTTCGGAATGCCTTCCAAAAATATTTTGGAGGGATAGATACTTTTTATGCACCTTATATCCGGCTCAACGGAAAGATGATTATCAAGCCCAATTACGATCTGGATATTCAACTAAAAAATAATAATACGCTCACGGTCATTCCACAGATTATGACCAACGATGCGGATGAATTTATTTTTGTTACCAAATTTGTTCAAAGCCTCGGTTACAAAGAGCTTAACTGGAATCTGGGCTGTCCCTATCCCATGGTTACCAACAAGTGTATGGGCTCTGGATTAATCAACGATCCCGACCGGATTGACCGCATCCTGGATCGGGTGCATTCGGAAACGGATATTGTTGTTTCCATGAAAATGAGAATGGGCTACGAACATCCCATGGAGATTATAGATAGCTTTCCGGTATTGGGAAAATATCCTTTAAAAAATATTGCGATTCATGCCCGGATTGGTAAACAACTGTACAAGGGTGGGGTAGACCTGGATAGTTTTCAACGTTGTGTAGATCACAGTCCGCACAAACTATACTACAATGGAGATATTACGACGGTAGCCGGCTTTCGCGAAATGACGGAGCGGTTTCCAATGATCGATCACTGGATGATGGGCCGTGGACTGATCGCCGATCCTTTTTTACCCAGGATGATAAAAAATGATACGGAAGAGTATCCAGAAGACCGATTTGATATTTTTAGTAAGTTCCACGATACGCTTTTTTCGGCTTATGAGCAAAAACTAAAAGGCGATAAACAAGTGATTATGAAAATGGCTTCCTTCTGGGAATATTTTGCTACGCCACTTTCAAATCCCGTAAAGATTGTCAAAAAAATAAAAAAGGCAAAGACGATTGAAGTATATGACGCGGCGGTTGCGGAGGTTTTGGCGAATGAACGTGCTCAACATCTGGTAACTTAATATTTCAGACTTTATCTACCACCGGTCGTGAACCATATTTTTGATATCCTGGTCGTATACTGATTTGATGAAAGTCATTTGAGCTTCCGTCAGATCCGCCGCTTCGCTTGCTTGCGCATTGGAAATAACTTGTTCTGTTTTTGAGGCTCCCGGAATGACACAGCTAACGGCTTCATTTTGCAAAACCCATTTTAAGGCAATCGTCGCTAATGATTGTTCCGGAAATTTTAACTGGAGCTTTTCTACTGCGGATAATCCAGTCAGATAATCTACCCCGGAAAAAGTTTCTCCTTTGTCAAATGCTGCCCCATCCCGATTGAAGTGACGATGGTCATCTTTAGTAAATGTAGTGTTTTGGTTAAATTTTCCGGTTAATAGTCCGCTTGCTAAAGGCACCCGAACGATGATACCAATGTTTTTTTTCTTCGCTTGCTCAAAAAAGAGTTCAGCGGGTCGTTGACGAAATATATTGAAAATAATCTGGACCGTATCGACATTGTCATACTCAATGGCTTTTACTCCTTCTTCTACCTTTTCGACGCTGACGCCAAGCTTTTGAATCTTTCCTTCGGTAATTAATCTATCAAATTCCCCAAAGATTTCCGGTCGGTAGTATACTTCCGTGGGAGGACAATGTAGTTGAATCAAATCAATCGTTTCTAACCCCATATTGGTCAAACTATTTTCTACGAAACCGCGCAATGCTTTTGGGGTATACGCCTCGTTGTTATGTGGATTTAAAAGTCTGCCGCATTTAGTAGCTACGTAAATTCGTTCTGATCGTGACCGGATAAACTTTCCAACCGCTTTTTCACTCTCTCCCGGATTTTCACCGTAAACATCCGCCGTATCAATAAAATTTATTCCGTGATCGACTGCTTTATTTAATATATTTTCAGCCGTATCAAAACTAAACGGACTGCCCCATTTTCCACCAACCTGCCAGGTACCCAAACTGATCTCGGATACCTTAAATCCGGTTCTTCCTAAAATTCTATATTTCATTTTTTACTTTTCTGTTATTATAAAAAAAGGATTTGTTTCCTGAAATAAAGTCTATTAATGTTATACCTTTTCTAAAATAGTCGCGTATCCCTGACCCACGCCGACACACATGGCGGCCAGTGCGTATTTTTTGTTTTGTTCGTGTAACTCTAACGCTGCGGTATGAAGTATTCTCGTTCCCGAAACACCGAGCGGATGACCGATGGCAATTGCTCCGCCGTTGGGATTGATGCGTGGATCATCGTCGGCCAGGCCGAGTTCGCGGGTACAGGCGAGCACCTGTGCTGAGAAAGCCTCGTTAAGTTCGAGAATGTCCATATCTTTTAGGGTCAGTCCTGCTTTTTTGAGTGCCTTTCTGGAAGCACCAACGGGGCCGATCCCCATGATACGCGGTTCCACCCCCACCACACCAGAGCTAACGATGCGAGCCAGTGGTTTGAGATTGTATTTTTTTACGGCATCTTCCGAAGCGATCAGGAGGGCAGCGGCGCCGTCGTTAAGTCCTGAAGCATTACCAGCCGTTACCGAGCCACCTTCTTTTTTAAAAGCAGTACGAAGTTTTCCCAGTACTTCCAGCGAAGTATTAGGTTTGATAAATTCATCTTCCGAAAAAAGAATGGGATCTGCTTTTTTTTTGGGAATTTCTACCGGAATGATTTCTTTGGCCAGGCGACCACTGGCCTGTGCTTTGGCCGCTTTCATTTGTGACCAGTAAGCAAATTTATCCTGATCCGTTCTGCTTAAATTGTATTTTGCTGCGAGATTCTCTGCGGTCACGCCCATACCATCGGTGCCATATAATTCCTGCATTTTTTTATTAACAAAACGCCAGCCAAAACTACTGTCGTGCATTTTCGCGTCCCGGCCAAAAGCTTTCGAAACTTTTGAGATGACCCACGGGCCACGGGTCATGTGTTCGACGCCACCGGAGATGACGAGGTCAGCGTCGCCCGTTTTGATGGCACGATTGGCGTGGATGACGGCGGACATGCCGGAGGCACAAAGCCGGTTGATTGTTTCTCCCGGAACGGACCACGGCAAACCCGCGAGTAACAGCGCCATACGGGCGACGTTGCGATTGTCTTCTCCCGCCTGGTTGGCGCAGCCGAGGATAACTTCGTCGTAAGCATCGGCGGGAATATTGGTAAATCTGTTGGTCAGCGTTTTGATGGGAATGGCTGCTAAATCATCGGTACGAATGGTAGACAGGGTACCACAAAAATTACCAAAGGGCGTTCGGATGCCATCTACGATATATGCTTCTTTCATGATTTTAATTTGGTAGAAAACTGAAGTTATTAAAAGCACGAAGATAGTCAAAATTTGGTTTTTCGATTGGTTCCGGCAGGTCAGCCTGCGGATACGTTGAAATTATCATGTATTCATAAAAAAAGCCTTCTTCCGCGTCGGCGAAAGAAGGCTTTTCTAAAAGAATATTTATTGAAAATTAACTTTAAATAACCTTTGGCGAATTTTATTGTTTTACCAAGCGCAGTGATTTTATTTTTCCATTTACTTGCAATCGAACAAAATAAACGCCGCTAACCAGCTGGTGGGTTTCTACGTGTATTTTATGATCTCCAGAGAATAAAGGTTTATTAAGAACGGTTCTTATTGTTTTACCTAAAATGTCTACGAGGTCTATCCTCACAGGGTTATTTTGATCCAAGTTGAATTCAAGCGTAAAGAAATTTTTGAATGGGTTTGGAAAAACCTGAGCATTTAGCGCAGTAATGGTTTCATCTTCGGTCGAAACAGGGTTACAAGTATTACAGATGGGTAAATATTGAAAGTCAGGAGGAAGTAATTCTCTTACTTTGGCTTCGGGTACTTCAAACCAGTCCATTAGTATTGAACCGTAGACCCAACGGAAATCGTATTGCATAGGTACCCCTTCCTGAGTGGCAACAGAACTGCTGATTACCGGATTATCACCAATAATTCCTCCGTTGACACAATTGCCGAATATCATCATCGGTCCGGCGGTACCATGATCTGTTCCGTCGCTGGCATTGGATTTAATCTGCCGGCCAAATTCGGAAAAGGTCATACCGATTACCCGTTCTCCGAGATTTAGTAATTTAAGGTCTTCCTGAAACGCAAAAATGGCATCAGAAAGCGTAGATAGCAGATTTGCATGTCGGCCGGTAGCCGGATCATCTCCGACCTGTCCACCATGTGTGTCATATCCGCCTTGTTGTAAAATAAAAACTTTAGAACGCAATCCACCGGAAATCATACGGGCGACTACTTTAAGTTGACTGGCTAAAGTCGTATTGGGATAATCATACAGGTTAGCTCCCGCATTAGCAGCTTCGGTTACCCGTTCGCCGTATACATTTGTTTTTTTGTAAGTATCAATGATATAACTGAGTTCATCTCCGTAGCAATTTTCGGGGATAGGAGGTTCAACACCTACGCTTAGTCCCCCCACATTATCGGGATCCAGGATTGCGATACTAAAGTTTCCTCCGGTACCCTGGCAGGTCTGACTGACAGAGCGCCCCATCGTAACAGCGAACGGATCCGGACAATCTGCGGAAGGAAAATCTTCCGGATAACCGGGAAAACTGTCATCCAGGTATCTTCCCATCCATCCTGTTGAAACGTTGCTAGTCGTCTCAATACCATTATTCCATATATCAGCTGACCGGAAATGCGAACGGTTGGCATCTGTATAGCCTGTACTTTGTACAACTGTTAATTCTGAATTGTCATACAAGTTTTTTAATCCTGTCATTGAAGGATGAACACTAATCGTATCGGTTAACGATAGTAATTGATTTTCTGGAATAATAATATTTGATCGCGCATTGGCCAGGTTGTCGTAATTGTCAAGTGGAATAAAGGTTTGCAGACCATCATTACCACCGTTTAGATCGATAATAATTAAGACACGGTCATTATCATCATTGACTAGTTCACTCATTTGACGAGAGGGTAATGCCGCGAGTTGGAAACCACCAAAAAAAGTAGGCACTGTAATGATGCTGGAGCGTTTTAGGAAAGATCTTCTTTTCATGGTATTTTTTTAGCTAAGGTGAAATTCAGGAATGTCCACCATAGCGGAGAACAGATCATTTAATTTTTCTGATACGGCCATTCGTATCTCATCATTAGTTGGGTCGTCGAGGTATTCACTGTATTCGACTGTCCATTCAAAATCTGGTAGTCCGGGAATCAGGATATTTTTAAAGAACACTCTTTGTTCTTCGGTTAGTGGATTTGGATAAAAAAGCTCAATTAAATCATCCAACAGCTGGTTGACATCCTGCGGATTTGACAAGGTAGCAATGTAACTTAACGGATCAATGCCGACGAGTCCGGGTTGTAATGCGTTAAGCTGCGGATTAACTTTTTGGATTAATTCTTTTCTCAGTCCAATACTGGCAGAATTGATCCAATCCCGATAAAAATTGGGTGCCTGATGGTAGGCCCGCCAGCCGGCGACACTGGGTATTTCAAATAACTTCATTCCTAAGTTGGAAGATTGTCCGTGTATATATTTCCAGAAGGTATATTCCTTGAGTATATCATCGGGAACATTGCCATCCAATGATTTAAAAACAGCGTAAAAATGATCGTATGGATTTTTAATCATACAGCCTCGAACATCTTCACTGAAAAAATGCTCGCTTTTTAGAAGTGCTTCTAAAGCAGGACGAATTTCATAATCATTATCTATTAAAATCTGAGCCATAGGTGTAATAACCTCTGATTCAACTTCTGGTGTCAGACGATAATTAACGAACCATATATACAACCTACGACAAATGTGGTGGGCAACTTCATCTTTTTCGAAAATAATGTCGATTACATTTTTGTATTCATTTTCTCCTGCGTTTGGAATCTGTTGGTTGTCAAAACGGTGAGAAAGCTGCTTGGTAGTATTATTATGAAAAAAGGAGAGAAAAGAAGCTTGCCAGGTATTATTGGTCCAGGCGTACCAGCCGGTTAAGGCCTTTGCGATTTCCTGAACATCCTGTTCCGTATATGTTGTATAGTCACCAGGTGCAACTACGGGACCTTTTCCAATGGTAAATAATTCTAATAATTCACGGGCGTAATTTTCGTTGGGAGCAAAACTTAGATTTTCTGTTCCATTGAGGAAAATAAGCATTGCCTGATCAATCGTAATCTCTTTAGTTAATTGTTTGAAATTACCCCAGGCAAAATTTCTGAGTTTTTCCAGATAGAACCAATTCATATTGGGACGTCCTTCAATTCCAACTACAAAATGGTTGTGCCAGAACATAACCATTTTTTCAATCATCGACTGATCTTCACGATACATTCGACGTAGCCACCAACCGAAAGTACTAGTTCTTCTATTACCTCTGATCGCACCAAGATTATTATTATCAATTGGAAGCCCTACCCAGGAAGTTCCATTGGGAGCAGCAGGGTCTCCATCAAAATTGTAGTATATCGGCGGATCAACGGCAGGGTTGCTAAACAACGTTTCTATTGAGCCATTAAGTCCCTCTGCTACTGCCTGCTCAATTCGAGTACGACTGGGTCCGTAAATAGTCCGGCGAAGGAGATGAGCTGCCTGGGCAAATTCCCAGAGTCCCGTATATGGTGTTAGCATAAATTGACGTTTTAATAAATGGTTAGCTGTTCGAAAATCAGTAACAGACTATAGCTATAGAAGATTGCTTTGAAAGTAATACCCGAATAGGTAATTTGTAGTAGGTTTTGTGAAAGTCAGGTATAATAAAACGATTTTATTGGCTAAAAAAGTATTATTCCTGCTTAAACAAATATACAAAAAAATAATGAATTTCAGAGGCTGTTTTCACCGCCCCAACCCCCGCACCCGCTCCAGCAGCCACGCCTTTTCTACGACGGCCTGAGTTTGGTTAATTTCCGCAGCTAAGCGCGCTACGGCATCTTTGTCACGTCTGTTAATATCTGTTAGCTTTTTGGCGTATTTGATAAGGTTCAGGTAGTTTTCTTTACCGTATCCTACTTCTTTATGTCGATAAATATAATTTTTAAAACTGTCAAATAAAGAATACAAGGCATCGGTCTCGTTCAGTTCAAAATAGATTTTTAGTAGCATCCGTCGGGCTGCTAGTTCGAGCATGGTTTCATCAAAAGTGGTGGTTCTTAAAATTTCCATAACCTGGTCATAATTTCCTTTTCGATTATAATAATTAGCCAGGTTATAAAGATAGTACTCTTGCCGTAAACTATTTTTTAGGAAAATCTTGTTGCTTTCAATAAATTGGAAAACCCAGTCGTAAGCTTCCTGACTCAGACCGGATTGAGCAATGTTGATATAGGTCACACTGTTCATCTCTCCGTTGCTTAAAAATACTTCGGCTTCTAATCCTTTTTTATAAATTTCAAAAAGTTCTTTTAGATAAGTGCGGTTTCCCAGGTTGGCTTGCTTGATACAATGGTTGATGGCCAGGACATATAATTCTGACAGTTCTGACACCGGAAAGCTAAGCTGATGTTCTTCAATTAAGGATTTAAATTTATCAAAATAAGCAGTATCTTCTGGGATTGTTAACATTCGATAGGCGCAATAATATAATTCTATTACTGGAAATTGTCGATAATATTCCTCTGTTTCAACGAAGTTCAGGATGGTCAATAAGAGACTTTGATGCTGATCAGGTTGTTCTTGTATTCTGAAACTGAGCCACATACACCCTAATTTCAGGGTGGAAGTAATTAAATAAATATCTGCGGTTTGATTGATTTTTGGTAAAATTTTGCCAATCTTATTAGTAGACTTTTTTGCTTTATAAAAAGCTTCATAGTCTTCATAATTGATTAAATAGCTATCCAGATAATATTGGGCATTCCTAAAATCCTGCTTATCCAGCAGTTTTAGACAATTTTGTATCTCTTTTTCATAAATATTCGATAACCCCTTCTTCCTGAAAGCCTTCGTTAGCAGCCGTTGTTCTGAAATCTGATCCTCCTTTAGTTGTTCAATGGCAAGGAATTTTTTTACCAGTTTATTCAAAAACGATATGGTATACCGCATTTTTTTGTCTTCGTACGGCTGTCCGGGAAAAATTTTTCTAAAATAATACGCCCTCGTATTCGGTATCTGATCCTTGGTTTGAGCCGATTTTATTAATAAATTACAGAAAATGACGAGTTCCGGACGCCGATTATAGTAGGGAGAACGGACAAATTGGTCCAACGAACGATGTTCTATTGTACCTAATTGAGAGATAATTAAATAAAGTTGACTGTTTTTCATTGACAAATCTTGACAAAATCAAGGTGTTAATTTAGCTATTTTGTTATAAATGAACAACTTAGGAAGCATAAATTTTATAATTTAATATGGCAAATGCGTTTTATTGTTGTTGTTTCAGCCTTAGAATTGTGCAATCTTTGTATTATAAAACGAATTTAACTTACGATTCATGACTTATTATTCAAGCTCAATCAAAAAAAATAGGATCATTGCCCGGGCATTGGTACTCTGTTTCGTTTGTTTCTTTTCTATGAATCTAAACGCTCAAACCTGGGAGCGTTTCTATAATTTTTCTGAATTTGACTATCTAAAATCTGCTTTTCCTACTCAGGATGGTGGGATTTTGTATGTAGGTCAATCTTTAATCACTTCCACCGGTAACTCAGAGAGTAAGGTATTTATGATAAAAACGGATCGGGATGGTGAACTCCTGTGGGAGAGAGACTTTACCGAAGGAAATTATGAAGAAATTTTCCAGGTGATCCCTACTGCTGATGGGAACTATCTGCTGGGAGGGCATACTTTTGATATAACGGCCAATGGAACTTTCGACGGCTGGATTTTGAAGATGGATCCTGACGGTAATATTATCTGGAATCAAAAATACGGAGGACCTGGTTTTGATAGAATCAATGCGCTCCACGAAACGGCTGATGGTGGGTTCGTTTTTGCGGGTTCTACCCGTTCTGAAATCGGAGGGGATATCATGGAAGCTCCGGTAGATACGGCTGGTAATGATGATAGCTGGCTGGGAAAGATTGATGCAGATGGAACGCTACTCTGGAACCATCGGTTTGGTAGCGAAACTTCTGATCGTCTGATCGATATAGCACTTGCACCCAACGGTGATATTTTTGCAGTTGGTAATTATTTGCCTCCCGGTTTGATGGTAAGCTGGGAAATAAGTTTATATCGTTATGATCAAACTGGAAACGCTATTGGGAATGAGTTGATCTATGGAGGTGATGGTTACGAAGAAGTATTTTCAATCATTAATACGAGTGATGGTAATTTTGCCATCGGCGGAATGACCAGTTCACAAGGTAATGGTAGTGCCGATACTTATCTGTTAAGAGTTAATCCAAACGGAGACATCATTGATGAAGATATTTATGGAGGAACGGAAGGAGAATTTGCTGCTTTCGTTCAGGAAATGCCCGATGGTGGTTTTTCAATTCTATCGTCAACGGAAAGTTTTGGATCTCCTTTATTGGACCTTTATCTGATTCGGACAGAAGCAAATGGAGACGAACGTTGGAGCAAGGTATTTAATGGAGGAGAGAATCGCTATGATGTCCCTTATCCTTTTACCATCGATGAGGATGGGTATTATTTTATTGTTTCGAATCAACAGGAAAAGGATACCAGTGGAGAAATACTTTCTGCACAAACCTATCTCCTCAAAGCCGATGCTTTAGGAAATACAACTACTAACGCCTTAACAGGAAAAGTGGCCATTGATGAAAACAACAATTGTTTTCCGGAAAATGGAGAGCAAGGGTTAGAGGATTGGTTAGTAGTTGCCAGAGGAGTCAACCAGACTTTTTATAGCACCACGGATGCTAATGGAGCATATTTCATGGAACTGGAATCAGGAGACTATTCTGTTGAAGTAATCTCTCCTGGTGATTATTGGGAAGCTTGTGATGATATTGCTTTTGTGGCGATTGATAACCTTTATGATACGACCAGTCAGGATTTCAATTTTAATGATCTGTCGATTATGTGCGCAGATATGGAAATTGATTTGTCCACCCCATTTTTAGATTATTGTGAGGAGAATATTTACGATATCATTTACCGGAATAATGGAACGGTAGCTTCTTCGGGAGCGATGGTGGATATTATTCTACCTGCTTCCTTTTCTTATGTAAGTAGTACTGCTAATTTTATTGGACAAGACGATTCTTTATATACTTTCAATATCGCAGACGTTCCGGTAAATGGTACAGGCAATTTTCAGATTACCGTAGAACATGATTGTACTGTTGATATCCAGGGGTTGACCCACGAAGTACAAGCGCGGATCAGTCCGGATGAAATTTGTTTGCCACAAGATCCAACCTGGGATGAGGCTAGTATTGAGTTGCGAGCCGAAGTAGTGGGTGAGAATGTTCATTTTATTATAGAAAATGCAGGAACCGGTGACATGGGGATTGCCTTGACGGGTGTAATCATTGAAGATTGGTTGCTTCCCCGTACCGAACCCATCCAGTTAAATAGCCTTGAGTTTGATACAATCATTGTCACGCCTGAAGGAAAAACAGTACGTCTGGAAGTTCCGCAAACGCCCGGCCATCCCGGACAAAGTAATCCTTCGATTACGGTAGAAGGCGTAGGAACCAATACATCGGGCGGCTTTACCACTGGTTATGTTAACCATTACCCCGAAGACGATGCGAACCCTTTCTCATCTATCGACGCACAGATCAGCTACGATAACTTTCTACCAAATGTCCTGCGCGCTTATCCGCGTGGCTATGGGAGTGAGCGTGCTATTGCACCCAATGGAGATATCGAATATCATCTGCGTTTTCAGCATACGGGCAATGATACTTTATCGTGGTTGTATATCGAAAATGAATTACCGAAAGAATTGAACGTAGAAACATTACGGCCCGGTGCATCCAGTCATCCTTATGATTATGAAGTGGTTGGAGATGGGGTAGTACGCTTTAACTTTATAGATATCAATCTGGTAGGAGATGAAATTGATGGGGCTGCGTCCTTCGGTTTTATCAAATTCAGAGTGAGTCAGCAACCGGATTTGCCCAACGGAACCGGATTTTTTAACATGATTACTGTCCAAAAACCAAATGAACGTGTCAGATCCAACGGGGTATGGCATACCATTAAACATGAAAACCTCTATGGTGCTTACGTAGCTACTCATTGTGAGGGAGATTCGCTCTTTGGACAAAGATTGACGGAAGATATTGTTCTGCGGGATACGACAACCCGGGGAATACAGGACAGCATTACAACTGCCAGAATTTATGTACTCTCAGATATTATTACTCATGAGCTGGTCGAGCTGGCGCCCGGTGAATTGTACAACGAAGTATTGTATCTGGAAGATACGACGCTGGTAAAATTTTACGTAGCTGCTAATGGTTGCGATAGTATTGTGAATACCGAGCTGGATATTTTAACAAATACGACGTCTCTTGAACATTCATTCCAATTTTCTTTATATCCTAATCCCGGATATGAGCAGGTGACGATGTCTTATCGTCTACCTGCTTCTTCGGGGATTTCGATCAGTATTTATCAGGCTACGGGAAGGATGTATCAGGAAATAAATAAAGGAGTTCAATCTGCCGGAATGCACCAGGTGACTTTACCAACGGACATGCCGACGGGGATTTATTGGGTAGAGCTGCGTTCGGAAGAAGGGACGGCTACCAGAAAACTGGTGATTCAATGATAAGTAATGGTCGAATATCGTGAAGTTATTGTTTTACCATTACTAAACCATCAAGCAAGAAAAAATATAAAGCTAAAAAAACTAAATTATAAAAAACAAAAGCAAAAACACCGCTATCCGGAACAGCCCAAAAAGTTGGGAATTGCACCGACCTTGTCGTAATGTAAAAGGAGTACTTGTTGAGGGGCCAAATTTTAACGTTTACAAAATTTACACATAAAGTTACTTCAAATTAAGTGCAATTAGTAGCCGTCTTTCAGATGGGTATATTTGATAACCCGGATAGTGGGGTTTAGCTTTTTAAGAATATCGGATCATGAATGTCGATTGAGTACAGCGAAAGAAGCGTATTATTAATTAATTATTGAGCCTACTACGAAAAGTATTAAAACCGAAAAATGTAATAAACATTAAAACAAACTACATTTATAAAGTATCACGATATTAGATTTACACGTTAGAATCTTTGCGCCTTTGCGCGACAAAATACTTTTCAGAGGAGTCTCATTATTCATCAAACACGCCAGAAGAGTCATTACTAATTATTCATTAAACACGATAAAAGGGAACATTATTCATGAATCCCTATTTAGGCAACTTCACAATAAAAGACAATTTTCCACACTGTCGTTTAGCCACCGTATAATCTTTTTCGTAACGATACCTTCCAGCTGTATTTTCTGCATTTCTTAATAATTCAAGATCCTTGATCGTAGATTTATACTCATCTACTTCCGCAAAAACAACTTTTCCACTTTGATTAACACATAGATTAATTACAATTTTTCCGGTTTGTTTAATCAGTCCGTCCAGTTTAGCCCGGTGAATCACTTTTCTGGTTAACAATCCGTTGCCATCAAAATCATCTACACTGTTACCACTGTCTCCCTGTCCGTCTGTATTCGAATCGCCCGTCGTACTGCTACCGCTGTCACCTTCTCCGGCGCTGTCGCTTCCGGGGCCCGTATTACCGGAGTCCGTTACTTTTCCACCACCATCACCGCTGTTTTCACTTTTAGAAAAATAATCGCTGATTTTATCTTCTGATTCTTCGGATACCTCTTCCATTACTTCGGTAATTTCCGGAGTCACCTGACTCACCTGTGCGTCCGAAGAAATCTCTCCGATCATGTCGGCCACCTCCATGTTAATTTCCGTAGAAGGACTGGTCAGCACCGGCCTTTTGGAAGGAACTTTCAGGGGCTCTATTTTCGCCATTGGTTTTGGCCGGGGTGTTGGTTTTTCGACCGGTTTTTCGACGGGCGTCTCCACGGGTTGTGCGGGTGGCGGAGGCGTTTCTACCGGAGATTCCTTAATGGCACTGGACTGCCGGGTGGAAGAACGTTCGGAAGAAGCAGTACGGGAAAATTTTTCTGGTTTTTCAAACTGAATTTCCACCACCTTGTCAAAACGTTGCCGTGCCTGAATTTTTCCGGTCATAAAAGGCAGGATAAAAAAGATCAATAGTAATAACAAGATCAACGAAGACCAATTACGAGCTCTGCGTTCATTTTCTTTTTGTTTCTTCCTGGCGATTTCGTCTGCGATCATTTTAGAATATCTTTTGTTTGATATAAAACAGTGGGTTTTTCACGATTCCCAAATATAATTATTTCCTGCAATATTTAGACCCTGATTGGCCGGATAAGTTTATCCAATGTCCTTAAAACGAACAAGGTACCCCGTAAAATTATATATTTGAGTCGGAATTTCAGGAGTTATGGCCCTGTTTATTTTTTTATTTTAAATAAAAAGAATGTGATTAGTATTGAAAATCAACACTTTACCGCCCGGATTGACCCCAAAGGTGCTCAGCTGGCCAGCCTGATCAAAAAATCATCCAAATACGAGTATATCTGGCAAAGAAACCCCAAATACTGGACCGATTCCGCTCCTAATTTATTTCCCATTGTGGGACACTTAAAAGATAATGCTTATCAGTATCAGCAGCAGCATTACCAAATGCCCAAGCACGGGGTGGTGCGGCACGAGCCTTTTGAGGTCACTAAAAGTGAAAACGGTCATTGTCAACTGGCCTTCCATGATACCCCAAAATCCCGATCTGCTTATCCCTTTTCTTTTACGTTCCTGATTGATTTTACCCTGACAGAAAAAGGACTGGAAGTTAATTATACGATTCAGAATAAGGATGAAAAAATCATGCCCGTCGGTTTGGGCTACCATCCTGCTTTTGCCATTGACACCAAAAACTATCAGCACGAAGATTACGAAATTGTTTTTAATAAAAAGGAGAACCTGGACCTCTACGGATTGGTAGATAATCTTTTTGGCCTTCGCCAAAAAAACTATTTAGATGGAAATTCTATTCCGTTGACACCTGCTCTTTTCGAAGAGGATGCCCTGATTTTTACCAACATAAAATCGGATGCAATTACTATAAACCGAAAAAAAGATGATTGGTTTTTAACGATGGAAACTGGTGGCGCTCCTCATCTTGGACTTTGGGCAAAATCCGCCGCTCCCTTTGTTTGTATCGAACCCTGGTACACGTATCTGGATGGTCCGGATGCGACGGGAGATTTATTCGATAAACCCGGAACGTACCCGCTGGAAGCAGGAGAAACATTGAAGCGGGGATACCGGATTTTTGTTTAAAATAAATATATTATGCGAATCAGGAGTTAAATTTCTAAGGAATGGCAAATAAATAAGTGCAGATTTTAGGCGAACTATTTTTGCATCAATCAAAGAGGAAAAATGGGAGTTATGCTGTGTATAATGACCATTTTGATGATGCAGAGTGATGCAAAAAGAGGAAGCATAGAATCGTATTTTATTTATTTAACATTCCTAAGCTATAAAAAAAGTCTCTGAAAGATGCTTTTGCCGCTTGCTGCTGGCTATTTGCTCCCTTCAATCGCAATGAAGGAGCGCAAATAGCCAGTGGCAAATGGCCAAAAGCAAATAGCAAAAACACCCATGTAAATTAGAATGATATTGTAAATCTATGCTATTCTGATTTTTTTTCAATCCTTGATTCGCATATATTGTTATTGTCTTTGAGAATAATGCGACCGCTCTGCGGTCGTGTAACACGTAACAAAACCTGTGCTAACATAATATGACCGCTCTGCGGTCAATCTAGATCGAAATAACCCCATCGGGAGTCGCATTATTATTACAAGGTTTAGCCAATAAAAATTCTATCCCAACTCCGAGGGGAGATTCTAGGATTTTATGTCTCCCTGTTACACATGGACAACTAAACGATTCAACAACTCAACGATTCAACAACCTCTCCCAACCTACCGCAAATACGAAGCCCCGTTAATATCCAGAATCGCTCCCGTCATAAATGCCGCTTCTTCGCTCGCCAAAAATACAATCCCATGCGCGACCTCTTCGGGCGTAGCCACCCGCCCCAAAGGACTTTGGTTTCTGATTGCTGCTCCTTCCGGTCCGGTTAAAATCTCTTTTGCCATGTCTGTCTCTACAAACCCGGGGGCTACCGTTCCAACAAAGATACGGTGAGGTGCCAGGGCTTTCGCCAGACTCTGACCCATCGCATTTAGTCCGGCTTTGCTGGCACCGTAAGCTGGCTGTCGGGGTTCGCCCCGAAAAGCACCACGGGACGAAACATTGACGATACGACCACCGCCCTGTTCAATCATGTGAGGCACCACCTGATGACAGAGATTGGCGGGGCCCGTCAGGTTAACGGCCAGGGTTTGTTGCCAGGTCCTTTGCCACGAAGCGTAGTCCGTTTCATGGATGGGATGTGATTCAGAAATACCGGCGTTATTGACCAGAATATCTATTTTCCCAAAAGCGTCGATGACTTGTTCCACCACCATGCGGATGGACTCGGGATTTTCGATGCTCAGTTGAATACAGGCATGCTGGTCTCCGGGCAGACTGTCGATCACCGCACGAGCTGCCGCCTCGTCCCGGTTATACGTCAGAATCAGATCGGCTCCCCGCCGGGCAAAATTACGGGCAGTCGCTTCGCCAATTCCTCTGGAAGCACCGGTAATGAGTACCGTTTTATGAGCGAAATTCATAGGTTCGTGATCATTTGTTAACGTAATAAAAAAGTTGTTTGAACAGGTGAGTAATTGGTTGTTTAGACCCACTCAAATACTTTCACTCCATTCCTCTACGGGCAGCAGGCTTTCGCACCTACCGTCCTTCCCGGAAGAAGCGTTCAATCGTTGCTTCGGCGGGCAATCTCAACGGTGTAAAAGCATTGCTGTTCTGATAATTAAGATTTGCGGGATATTTCCACCAGAAAGCACCTGCGAGAAAATCAGCTTCTTGTAAACTTTCCAGAACAATACGGTAGGCAATTTCCTGATCCGCTGGATTTTCCGGACGACCATCCGGTCTGGCGTGGGGGAGTATCCACGGATGCGTGATATTCCGGAAACCGATTTCTGTGAGCAGTAAAGGACGCTGGTTTTTTTGTTCTACTCTTTTTAATATTTTTAGAATGTCAGAAAAGGTATTCTTTAAATCTTTTTCAGAAACTTTTTTCTTTTTGGTCAGTGGATAATAACAGCTGACGCCGATGTAGTCGAGGTCTTCCCAGAAAGTCAGTTCTTCAAATTCCTTTCCCCAGTTGGAACCATAGGTGATGGGACCACTGTAAATATTTCTGATTTTTCGGATCAGTGTTCGCCATTTGTCGGGTTTTTGTAACGCTGTTTCCGTCATTTCAACACCGATGCAGAGGACATCAAATTGATAGATTTCGGCGAGCAGCGCATAGTGGGTAATCCAGTTGGTATAGTAACGGAAAAAGAGATCCCATTTTTTTTCTGAACTCATCTCAATCTCTCCGGGCCAGCTTCCGCGTAACCAGATTTGTGGTTTTAAAAGGGTTTTTACACCGAGCTGCTGAGCGTCGTAATGGGTGCGGACGGTGGCTTCGTCGTTTTCCTGTCCGGCTCGTTGCGCGATCGGAATCGGGGAAGCTACTTTGGGGTCACGCATGAACGTGTAAGGAATAATTGCCACGGCGCTGGCACTCAGAGCGGCGACCCGCTGGAGGGATTGCTGTGCCATCCGGGAACCATAGCCATTATAAATCTGATAACCTTCGTGCGCAAAATTAAATCCTTTCAGAAAGGGCAGGGTGGACATTTTTTCCTGGATGTTGTGGGTATGCGCAATGCTGTTTTCTTCATCACTCGCTAATTTTAAATCCCAGGATTTTTGCAATAATGGCAGGGTAGTAGTATCCGGTTTCCAGTCTTTATAATTTGCCAGAAGCGTTTCTTTTCCATTTGTTTCAATTAAAAAATTTACAAAATATCCGGCCAGTGCCGTTTTGACAATTGGTGAAACACCTTCGGACTGGATGAATTTAAAAAAATCATCTAATGTGTTAAAACTTTCTGATTTTAATATTTTATGAGCAATGTTGAGGTAGCCTAGTCTCTGCCAGTTTTTACAAAAATAAACAGCAAGTCCGCGTTCCAGTATTTCCGAATCTGGTGTTCCCAGCAAATTACGGAGATAAAGCTGATACGCTTTTTCCGAAAAACCGTAAGGATATAATTTGTTGATTACCAGATGAACTTCCTGTTCCGGAAAATTGACGGTGGATTGATGTGTGTTTTTGGTTAACAACCCTTTATCTTCGGTGCGATGATAAAGATGGATATCTGTTTTAGGAATTTTATTTTTTGAATTTATAAAATTAATGACCTTTTTTTGCTGTGCCCTGAATTTATTCAGTAGTTCTTTCGGAGTTATCCCAAAATCACGATTAGGATGGGCGATAATCCGGAAATCTGTTTCGTCGATCAGGACATCAGCGGTACGGAAGTTATAAATTTCCAAACTGTCCATCGGTGGGTCCGCCCAGGACAACGGTGGTGGCGTCTGATAGTCAAAGTCGCGGCTCGACGTACTGTCGTCGGGCGTGGCACAAGTAGTGATTAGTAAGAGTGGCAATAAAAAGGTTAACAGAGAGGTATCGGAAAAAATCATCAAGGATCGTATTGTGAATTAAAAAAATCAGACGGAAAAATAAACAAAAACCCCAAGAGCATCTGTCGCCCTCAGGGTTTTTATTAACTTTTTGAATCAGGAGTTAAACTTTAGATAGAAATTTTCTTTACCAATTTCAAAATATCAGGATGAACGCCTGGTATTGAGACTTTTTCGGCAATTTAGAACTGCTTATTTTTATTCCGCTTGGCCTTTTTCAGCTTTTTATTCGCTTTTCTGGCCGCCAGTTGTTCTTCTGTTAACAAAGAACTAAGTTCTTTTTTGTGATCTTTTTTCAGATTTGTCAGCATTTCTTTTTTAGCGGCAGCATCCATAGAAGTATCTGCGGCGATCGCCTGATTTTTCTGATAAAAGTTCAGGTAAGCAGTCTTTACCGTACTTTGTTGTGCTTCTGTAAGATTAACCTGTTTGTCCAGTCTTTCGGTAGATTTTACCGCCCGGTTTTCAATCATTTCAGGTGACATCCGGCCCAGTTTATTGATCTTATTACCCTTTTTACCACCACGCTTGTTGAGACCGTTGGCCTTGCGCTTTTCTTTCATAGTTGCCAGATGCTCTTCTTTCAGCGCATTTCTTTTTTCAATCTGTTCGGGCGTCAAGATCGCATCTATTTGCTCGCCGAATTCGGCACGGGAAGTAGCGTATTCTTCCCTTGTCAGACTGCCTCGGTCTTTTCTATTAGAGACTCTGGCTTCATAAAGTGCTTTGATTTTTTCCTGTTGTTCCGGTGTCAAATCAAGTTCGGTGGTCATCCGTTCGACGGTAGCCTCCGCCTTTTTAGCCATGCCCTCACGCTGGGCAAAAGCAGTGGTTGTAAGAAATGCTACGAGTAAAAGGCACATTAAATTTTTCATATTTCTTAGATTTTAATTTTAGTCAATTAAATGATAATTATTTTAAACAGCTTCTACCCATATATCAGGCACTGTATCTTTGACGGCTGAAAGATAAAAAGGTTAAACGGAGTTACCGGTAAAATATGGATTTTTATGAAAAAAATGCCATACTACTGGACATTTATCATGAAAATTTGGACAAGCACTTATTTATTTACCATTTCTAATAGACTTTATTAGACTTAATTCCAAAATAATTTGTATGCTCCCAAATGATCTTTTTGTCCATCTTTTCGGCTTTTTTATCGCCCATAGCTAGGCTATGCACTCAAAAAAGAGCCTCAATCTGATCAAAAATATCTATTTGGTTTCTCTACAAAACATTATGGAATTAAGTCTAATTTTATTATAAAATTTTTTACCTTGTAGGTTGAGCATAATTTTTATTCTCAACCCATTGTAAAGAATGAATCGGAACACCAACTTACGACCGCTATCAGCCAGCCTGATGCTATTTTTACTTTTTATTATCCACAATAAAGGGTGGACCCAATGCAATTTTTCGGTCGATGCGGGACCGGATCAGACGATTTGTTCTGCCGGATCGACCGTTCAGCTGAATGGAAGTACTACGGCGCTTAATTTCTCCTGGAGTCCCGTCACGGGACTCAGCAATCCCAACGCCCTCAATCCTCAGGCCGTGGTTACGCAAACGACCACTTATACGCTTACCGCTACTCAACCTTCGGGAAACAATCTGATCACCAACGGAGATTTTTCTCAGGGAAATAGTGGATTCACGTCCGACTATGGATTTGATGACTGTCCTCCCAACCAATGGGGCTCTCTGGGATGTGAAGGAGCCTACGTTGTTACTACCAATAGTGGAACGACGCATTCAAACTTTTCCTCCTGTTCCGATCATACTTCCGGAAATGGAAATATGATGGCCGTCAATGGAGCCAATAATGCCATCAATATATGGTGTCAGGTTATTTCCGTGAATCCTGATACAGATTATGATTTCAGTGCCTGGGCTACTTCGCTGGTCTCCGACTCGCCCGCCCGGCTGCAATTTTCCATCAACGGAGTGACTATTGGAAATATCTTCAATGTATCTCCTGTTACCTGTAACTGGCAGGAATTTTCTGCGACGTGGAATTCGGGTGGAAATACCAGTGCTACCATTTGTGTAACGAATCAGAATAACGCGGTGGGAGGAAATGATTTTGCCCTGGATGATATTTCTTTCGAAGAACTTTGTACCGTAACGGATGAAGTAACCATCGAGGTGGTGGAGATTAATGGTCAGATTGAAACTCCACCAATTCTGGATTGTAATAGCATCCTCCAGTGTATAGTACTTAATGGTGCCGGCTCTTCATCTTCCATTCCTGGAATTGAATACCAATGGAGCGCGAGCAACGGTGGTGTTATACAGAGTGGTGAAAATACGCCCAACCCAACGGTTTGCGGGGAAGGTACTTATACCCTGGTCGTTAGTGTGACTACATCGGATGGAACGGTTTGTACGGATGATCCCCAGATGGTCGATGTTTTATCTGACAACGTGCCTCCCCAGATGCCTTTCATTACCGGTCCGCCTTCCAGTTGTGCCAGCTCCATTGGAAATTATTTTTTTACCGGACCACAAGTCTATCAAAATACCAACTGGTTTGTAATTGGAGATGGAATACTGATCACCGATCCGGAAGATGCAGCGGCAGAAGTCGTTTGGAACAGTGGCGGGTTTGGACAGGTTTGTCTGGAGGTCAGTAATTTTTGTGATATCCCCCCTTCGATTACTTGTCACGATGTCGATATATTAAATATCCCTGAAACACCTGTATTGACTGGCCCTACCGTAATTTGCGCTGATGGAAATCCGGTAACCTATTCGATTGACAATCTTTCTACGGTTGATAATATGTTTATCTGGTCTCCGCCCGACGGAAGTCTTATAATTCCCACCGGAGTTGACAATGTGATTATGTTGTTGTGGGATCCAAATTCAACCGGCGGAACCTTATGTGTAGATGTTCAGAATAATTGTGGCTTAGCCCCAACGGAATGTCTCACCATTGCCATCAATACTCCTTTAAATACGGCGCTGGATACGGTTCTTTGTGAAGGAAATACTTTTAATTATAACAATACGGTTTACGGGAATGGTAATTTTTCCGGAACAGAAATTATTGCAGGTTATACTGGTTGTGATAGTTTGATTGTTGACGTTTCTGTCTCCGAATTTGTCCTCCAGAATGTTCAATTGGAAGATGTAACCTGTGATGAACTGCTGGACGGCACGACAACCTCACAGACGTTACAAAACGTAGACGGCTGCGATAGCTTAACAATAGAAACGACGTTAATATACACGGCGCCATTAATAGAAATGGAAGAAGATGAAACCTGCGACGAACTGCTGGACGGTACGGTAACTTCCCAAACGTTCCAGAATGCAGACGGTTGCGACAGTGTGATAATAAATACGACGTTGGTTTATACACCTCCGGTAAACGAAGCGATCACCGCCCCGACCTGCGATCCGTTGTTGGACGGAACGACAAGTACTGAAACCATATTAAGCGAATCAAATTGCGACAGCGTCATCATCACCACCACGCTGGTATTGTCCAATATTCCGGTAACGGAAAACCTAACTGAAATCACCTGTGACCCGTCACAAGACGGACTGATGAGCAGCGAAACGATTACAGGCTTTTCTGGTTGCGATAGTGTGATAATAAATACGACGTTGATTTATACGTCTCCGGTAAACGAAGCGATCACCGCCCCAACTTGCGATCCCTTACTGGATGGAACAACGACCACCGAAACCATATTAAGCGAATCAAATTGCGACAGCGTTATCATCACCACCACGCTGGTATTGTCCAATATTCCGGTAACGGAAAATATAGATGAAGTGACCTGCGACGCATCGCAAGACGGAATGATGAGCAGCGAAACGATTACTGGTTTTTCAGGCTGCGACAGTGTGATAATAGAAACAACTTTAGTTTACACGCCTCCGGTAAATGAAGCGATCACGGCCCTGACCTGCGATCCGTTGTTGGACGGAACGACAAGTACCGAAACCATATTTAGCGAATCAAATTGCGACAGCGTTATCATCACGACCACGCTGGTATTGTCCAATATTCCGGTAACGGAAAATATAAACGAAGTGACCTGCGATGCGTCACAAAACGGACTGATGAGCAGCGAAACGATTACAGGCTTTTCGGGTTGCGACAGTGTGATAATAAATACGACGTTGGTTTACACGCCTCCGGTAAACGAAGCGATCACGGCCCCGACCTGCGATCCGTTGTTGGACGGAACGACAAGTACCGAAACCATATTAAGCGAATCAAATTGCGACAGCGTTATCATCACGACCACGCTGGTATTGTCCAATATTCCGGTAACGGAAAACATAAATGAAGTGACCTGCAATGCGTCGGAAGACGGACTGATGAGCAGCGAAACGATTGCTGGTTTTTCAGGCTGCGACAGTGTGATAATAAACACGACTTTGGTCTATACACCTCCCACAAACGAAGCGGTCATGGCCCCGACTTGCGATCCATTACTGGACGGCACGACGAGTACCGAAACAATATTTAGCGAATCAAATTGTGATAGCGTCATCATCACCACCACGCTGGTATTGTCCAATATTCCGGTAACGGAAAATGTAAATGAAGTCACCTGCGATGCGTCGCAAAACGGACTTATGAGCAGCGAAACGATTGCTGGTTTTTCGGGCTGCGATAGTGTGATAATAAATACGACGTTGGTTTATACGCCTCCGCTGAATCAAAATGAAAATACCTTTACTTGTGATGCTGCGCAGGATGGAAATATGACCACAAATATCATTTCCAGTCAGGCGGGTTGTGATAGTATAATTATTACTACGACGGCTATTTTTATTGAAACGGTAACGACCAACCTCACGGAAATGTCCTGTAATCCGGAAGAT
>CAKZUV010000177.1 GCA_937921555.1 uncultured Saprospiraceae bacterium | reverse complement strand
TGAGGCTGTTTAAAAATGATTTGTTTAATTTCTGCATAAGATCAGTGCGAAGGCCAAATAATGTAAGCTAGACCAAGTTTCAGACTTGGTTTCAAATCTCACTAAAAGTGCCTTGAATGCATCAAGCCAGGCGTTTGTTCTTTCAACTACAAATCGATCATTATACAAAAGGTCATCCAAAAGTGGCTGATTATCAGTGTTTTTCTTATTGCGTTTATTAAAATCAATATTTGCAATAATATCGTTTGATGAACAAGTATTTCGAAAACCTTCACTATCAAATCCAGCGTCAGCATTTAAAAACAAATATTTGGTTGAAATTTCAGATGCCTCTAAATCTGCCAGCATTTTTGAAAAGAAAATTTCAATCTCAAAAAGATCATTATGATTACCTGCGATCGGTTCTGACATGGCTAAAGGAATACCATTTTTATCAGTTAAAAACAATGCGTTTGTAGTCTTTGACTTTTTTCGGCCCTGATAAGCTACCGCTTCTCCGCCTCTTTTGGTCGGAGTATGTGAACCGTCAAGTTGGATCGAGGACATGTCTAGTTTTGATTTATTGATCGCTAATAATTTAATCCACATTTTTTTCCATGATCCATCTTTAGTCCATTTTCTAAAATGATAATAAATTGAATTCCAATTAATTAGAATCACAGAGCAAAATGAACCGACGGGGAGTTCGCGCCACTGACATCCTGTTTTGAGACGATAAATAATCGCCTTTATTATTCGCCACAAAGGCACTTTTGGTTTTCGTCCAAGGTTAGTTTGGCTTAAATAGGGTAATAAGTTTTTTGTTATGAACTTTTTAGATAAATTTACATACATGTTGTAAGACGTTTTTTATTGTTTGTGTCGTAACTCACAATTTAAAAACTTTTGCAACATTTTTTTATATCTATCCCTTTTTACAACATTCTATTTTTGAACAGCCTCGATATGTTTTATCTAAAAACCAAATTTTAGTATTCGAATTATTAGTTTATCACTTAATCAACACTACTCGTGCATCTCCGCCTCTTCGGTTTCGATAATCGCCCTTTCCACCGATTCCCGGGACGGTTTTTTACCCGTCCAAACCCACATCGCACCCACCTTAATGGTATTTTTCAAGGCCAGTAAAAGAGGTAATAAAAACAACGTCATAAAGGTAGCGTAAGCAATTCCATAGGCCACCGAAATAGCCATCGGAATCAGAAACTGAGCGGAGAAACTTTTTTCAAAAATCAGAGGGGCCAATCCTGCTACGGTGGTAATGGACGTCAGGAAAATCGCTCTGAAACGGGATCTGCCCGCCGCTACCATCGCTTTGTGGTACGGCATGCCATCTTTGAGCAATAAATTAAATTTTTCAATCAAAACCAGTCCGTCGTTGACCAGAATTCCGACCAGCGCCACAATGCCCAGACCTGACAAAACATTGATACTTTGACCGTGAAACCAGTGCCCCCACGCGACCCCCACAAAGCAAAAAGGAATTAGAATAAACAACAATAAAGGTTGTCCGTAAGATCTGAAAACAAACGCAATCACCGCGTACATCAAAATTAAAACAACGGGCAAAACCTTGCCCATCGCCGCACCGATTCTGGCAAATCCCCGGTTTTGTCCCTCGTAGAGTGGCGTAACGGTAGGATATTTTGCGATAATTTCCGGCATGACATTACTTTTAATGCTGGCTAATATTTCGGGTGCAGAATCCTTCGCATCCGCCAGATCGGCTTCCACCCGGATCTCCCGGCGGCCATCCAGGTGATTGATCGCCACATCGCCCCGTTCGATCTGATAACCGGCTATCTCGGCCAGCGGTACCCGATTGCCATCGGGCGTAACAATGCGCATTCGGTCGAGGTCCGTGATACTACTACGATTGGAGCGATCGTATCGAACCCAGACCCGAATTTCATCTCTTCCCCGCTGAAAACGTTGAACGGCTGCCCCAAAAAATCCGGACCGGACTTGAGACATGACACCGTTGAGCGTTAATCCGAGGAGATAAGCATTTTCTTTGAGCTGAATTTTTATTTCTTTGATTCCCGCCGGGTCGTTGTCGGTGACGTCGGCCAGCCGGGAGTTGGAACGAAAAGCGGTTTTTAAATCTTCTTTGGCCTGTTTTAATTCGGTAATATTATTTCCCACCAGCGAAACTGAAACGGGTTTTCCACCGAAAGCATTTCCTGATCCGAATACCACATTTTCGGCTTCGTAAATCGGACCTGTTTTTTTCCGGATCAGATTAGACACCACGGACGCCGGAACATCCCGGTTTTCGCCGGGCAATAGATTCAGGGTAAGCGAGGCGTTGGAGGATCCGGGCCCTAACCGGCGGACAATATTTTCAATAACCAGCAGGCTGTCGGTTTGTTGATCTCTCAGTTCTTCGTTGGCTTCCCATGCGTGATTTTCGATTACGGTGATGAGCGAATCGGTAATTTCTTCGCTGGTTCCCTGCGGTAATTTAAGACTGATCGAAACCCGGTCGGAAGCCACATTGGGAAAGAAAGTAAACCGGATAATTCCGCCCTGCATCGCACCAATGGTCACCAGTAAGAGCGCGATGGGAATGGCAAATCCAAAAATCTGAAAATTTAAAACAAACCGTAAGACGGGTACATAAATATTATCCCGTATCCAGCCGATGCCCTTATCCGCCCAGATATTTAAAATAAAAGGTTTTGATTTTCGGTCCAGTGCCCTGGAATGTGCTAGGTGAGCGGGTAAAATCAAAAACGCTTCTACGAGCGAAATAAGCAGAATTATTCCTACTACTTTAGCGATTTGTCCAAAGAAAGAACCGAGTCTTTCGGGCAAAAACAAAAAAGTAGAAAACGCAATAATGGTCGTTAAAATGGCGGCAATAATCGGTGGCATTACCTGAAGCGTTCCATCAATGGCGGCCTGTATTTTTGTTTTTCCGCTTTCGTACTGATCGTAAATATTTTCGGCAATTACAATTCCATCATCCACCAGAATTCCAATCACGATGATCATTCCAAACAAGGAAATTACATTAATGGTCATAAAGCTGGGCGCGAAAATAAAAAGCCCCAGAAACGAAAATGGCAGACCAACCGCTACCCAAAAGGCGATACTCGGTTTTAAGAAAATGGATAAAAATATCAGCACCAGTAAAATTCCCACCATCCCATTTTCCACCAAAAGATTTTGCCGGTTATTCAACGCAATCGAAGAATCAGAACTGACATTCAGTTTGATGACATCACTTTTTTCATTAAAATCAGCAATGTATTCCTTGATCTTTTCGGTGGCGTATAGCAGGTCTTCGTTGTTGGTCGTACTGACGGAAATCTGTACAGCCGGGTCACCGTTAAAGTGAATCCGGTCGGGTACTTCCGACCACCTGTCGCGAACTTCGGCCACGTCCCGCAGGCGCACCACCTGTCCGGAATTACTGGCTTTGACTACAATAAAATCAAGTTCATCTCCAAAATAAGAACGGTTATTGGCCCGGATTAAATACTCTTCGGTATCGGTTTTGATATTTCCCCCGGTGGTAATCAGATTTGAATTGCTGACGGCGCGGGCTACTTCGGCGAAGGTAAGATTAAAGGCCAGCAGATCACTTTCACGGACGGCGATTTCGATTTCTTCGTCCGGAAAACCACTTAGTTCTACTTGTGAAATATTCGGAATCGCCCGGAGGTCATCCTCTACGCGGCGCGCCATATCCTTTAAAGTTCCGAGCGGTAGTTTGTCTCCGCTGACGGTAAAAGTGATGGCCTGATTAATATTTTCTTGTTTTGAAATAACGGGTGGTTCCATGTCCACGGGGAAGGAAGGAACGCGGTCTACGGCATTTTTTACGTTGGCCAGAATAATATCGATATCGGCGCCTTCTTCAATTTCGACGGTAATGGTTGCGGCATTTTCCTGTGAGATGGAAGTCACCCGGTCGATATTAACCAGTCCTCGTAGATTGTCTTCTATTTTTAAAACAACTCCTTCTTCAATCTCGGCGGGTGAAGCTCCCGGATAGACAATATTGATGAAAATTAATTTAGAATCATCGAGTGGAAAATACGAAGACTTGGTTTGCTGAAGACCCAGATATCCAAAAATAGCCACCGAGATCATAATGACATTAACGGCGACCGGATATTTTATAAAAAAAGATAGAAATTTTTTCATGTGTTGTTTTTGATACCCCTGATGATTGGCTCTCTTAAAACTGGCGGCTATTTTCCCTGATCGGATGCTTCTGATACAGGCAAATCATTTTCCTTTTTTGGTTCTTCAAAACGTTTTACCGCCATTCCGTCGTAAGCACCAGGCAACATTCTGTCGAGCACTTCCGTTCCGTCGGGAAGACCACGAACGATGGCTGTTTTTTCGGTGAAGTGAACCGGCTCAATTTCGGTCAACGCCAATTTTCCGTCCCGGAGGACAAAAAGTTTATTGTTCTCAACAATTAATTTACGGGATAACTCAAAAGTGTTTTCTTCTTTTTTAGCAGTCAGTTTTGCTTCCAGATACATCCCTTCGCGGAGTCCGTTACCGTTGACACGAATAAACGCCTGAATCGTTTGGGTATTCGGATCTACCAGACTATTCAACCGGCTAACCTTTCCCTGCCAGGTCCGGGTACCTTCTATATTACTCAGCGCAACCGTATTTCCGACCCTCAGTAAATCCACGTAGCTGGAATTGACGGCCACTTCCAGTTCATAAATACTTGGATTGATAAATTCTCCCAGTTTTTGTCCCGGACGAACGAGGACTCCTTTATCCAGGGCGGCTTCGGTCAAAACCCCATTGAACGGAGCGTAGATGGTATATTTGCTCAACCGCTCCTCTGCATTTTTAACATTAAACCACGTAGAATTAATGCTGCGGCCCGCTATAAACAGTTTTTCTTTATCAGAAGTAGTCTCCGGCAATGGCCGCAGGGGGTCTTCTACGTCAAAAGAAGTGACGTAGTCCTGCCATTTTTGAAAAGCATCGGGATAATCAAACCGTAAATCCGGTAGCGCCGCCACGATTTGGTTATACAGCGTACTTTTCTGGGAGCGCAGACCCGCCCGGTATTCGTCGCTGTTGAGTTGTAGTAAAACTTCTCCGGCCTGATAATTAATGCCCGGTTTAAAAGAATGAGCACTGTATTCAAATATTCCCTGCACCTCGGAGTAAATCTCAATTCGGTCACGGGCCGCCAGATTTCCGCTGGCCGTTACGGCGATGGGACTACTGCTATTGGTTATTTTTTTTGTAAAAACAGTGGGAAGAGCGCGTACCTCTTTTTCTGGTTCCGGCTTTTTGCTATTGGCCATTTTAGTCATCCCCAGATAGCCGAGGCCGATAATTAAAATTCCAATGGCACTAATGATGATTTGTCGCATATTTGATGGTTAATGTTCCGGTAGTTTTCTATATATCCAGTGAAAACAAGGTCAACGCTAAGAAGTTGTAAAAAATACTCAAATGTACAAAACTTGAGCAGGAAGTATTGATGAATTGTTGGGTTGGTCACCAAAACTTTCTTAGTTTTGCGTAAAAATACTATGCTGAATGCTATTTCTCCCATCGATGGTCGTTACCACTCCAAAACCAAAGTATTGTCAGAATATTTTTCGGAATATGCCCTGATCAAATACCGGGTCTTTGTGGAGATTCAATATTTTATCGCCCTGACCCAGCATCCACTCCCGGAACTGGAACATTTTGACGGAGATAAGGTCGATCGTTTAAATGAAATTTTTGAAAATTTCCAGGTGCCGGATGCACTGTTGGTGAAAAAAATTGAGGCGACGACCAATCACGATGTCAAAGCCGTGGAATATTATCTGAAAGAGACATTTGATAAACTGGAGGTAGGCGAATTTAAAGAGTTTATACATTTCGGTCTTACCTCACAGGATGTCAATAATACCGCAATTCCCTTGTCTCTCAAACACGCCATGGAAAATGTGTATCTGCCGATGCTGGACGATGTAATCGACCGGCTGAAAGGATTGAGTGCCGAGTGGGCGGGTATCCCAATGCTGGCGCATACCCACGGGCAACCGGCCTCACCCACGACGCTGGGGAAAGAATTGCAGGTGTTCGTGGAGCGGCTGGAAGGACAGAAAAAATTATTATTGCAAATACCTTATCAGGCAAAATTCGGTGGAGCGACCGGAAATTTCAACGCACATCACGTAGCCTATCCGTCGATTGACTGGCCGGAATTCGGTAATCATTTCGTGGAAGAATATCTTGGATTAAGCCGGGCGCAGTACACCACACAGATTGATCACTATGATTATTTGTCGGCGTTGTTTATGGCACAAAAGCGCATCAACACGATTCTGGTGGATATGTGCCGGGATATCTGGACCTACGTTTCCATGGAATATTTTAAGCAAAGGGTCGTTGCGGGGGAAGTGGGTTCTTCGGCGATGCCGCACAAAGTAAATCCGATTGATTTTGAAAATGCGGAAGGCAACCTGGGCATCGCGAACGCGATTTTTACTCACCTGGCAGACAAATTACCAGTTTCCAGATTACAGCGGGATTTGACGGACAGTACGGTACTGCGAAATATCGGTGTTCCGGTGGGTCACACCATTATTGCTTTTCAATCCATTCTGAAAGGACTGGGAAAATTACTGCTCAACGAAACGAAACTGGGCGAAGATCTGGACAAGAACTGGATGGTAGTTTCGGAAGCAATTCAGAATATTTTACGCCGGGAAGGATACCCCAAACCGTACGAGGCCCTGAAAAGTCTGACGCGCGGAAAAGTACAGGTGACCAGGGAAGATATCCACGAATTTATCGACGAACTGGACGTAGATGATATTGTGAAAGGAGAATTGAAGTCGATTACTCCAAGAAATTATGTGGGCGTATTTTAGAAATATTAAGGAATCATGCGAATCAGGAGTTAAATTTCTAATCTATAATAAAAAAGTCTCTGAAAGATGCTTATTGCTTTTGGCTATTTGCTCCCTTCAATCGCAATGAGGGGGCGCCAATAGCAAATAGCAAAAACACCCATGTTAATTAAAATGATATTGTAAATCTACGCTATGCTAATTCTTTTTCAACCCCTGATTCACATTCTTTACTAAATCCAGACCTCTCATATTTTAAAAAAATGAGTAAGTTTGACCCAAAGATCAACAAAAGCATAAGTTATAATACTTAGTTATTTTTTGTACCTACTCTTCCCCAATCAGCCAATCGGACACAAATTGAGTCACCCAATTACACCTTACTAATTAGACTTTATTCATTTGTCCAAAATCGATTAATTATGAAAAGACGAATTTTCACATTACCCTTTTTTATTTGCTTTAGCTTACTGCTGAACGCACAAATTAATTTCACCGCCAACGATCAGGTTCCCGACTACAACGGAAAATTTCGTTTTGGGGTCAATCCCGGATACCATGGTCCCGACTGGAGAGATGATGACCTGGCCAACATTTCCGCAGGTAATCCCAATATGGGAATCGAAGGAGCTGGCGTTGAAGCATTTCGTGCATCTCTGCCGGGGCATTTCCTGGAACAATGGGGATACGAGGTGGAGGTCGATGACTTTCAGCACTACGAATCTGTCGGTATGGAAGACCACGTAATGTTCATTGGTTATCCGTCGGATGAACACCGGGACCCTGCCTTTCATTGTGCGGAGCACCAGTCCGAATTATTTGCCAATATGTATCTGGACATCTGGGATGGTGGCGCCAATGGTACGCCCGTCAACGATGACAATCACTACGCGCTGTATGTTTACCGGATGGTATCGACCTATCAGAACTATGTGAAATTCTGGGAAATCTGGAACGAGCCGGATTTTGATTATTCGGGCAATGGATTCAAAGATCCCGGCCAGTCCGGAAACTGGTGGGAGAATGTTCCGGAACCTTGCGATATGTCGATCCGTGCACCAGTTTTTGAGTATATCCGGATGTTGCGGATCAGTTATGAGGTGATTAAAAGTATTGATCCGGATGCCTACGTGGCGGTAGGTGGATTGGGCTATCCGTCCTTTCTGGATTTGGTGATGCGGCATAGTGACAATCCCGCCGGCGGTCAGATCACCAACGAGTATCCGCATAAGGGTGGTGCCTATTTTGATGTGATGAGTTACCATGCTTATCCGCATATTGACGGAAGTCTGCGTGAGTGGAGCAACGATATTGGTGGGTTTATAAATTTTCGTCACTCCGACGCCGCCGTTGCCGGTATTCTGCAAAAGCAAACAGAATTTGCTGAGGTGCTAAATACGTATGGGTATAATAATCAAACCTATCCTTCAAAAAAATGGATTATTACGGAATCCAATATTCCCGGTATTGCCTTTGATGACTTTATGGGGTCCGACGAAGCGCAGCGGAATTTTACGATTAAGGCAAGGGTCGCTTGTGAGCAAAATGATATTCTTCAGTACGACCTTTTTGCTTTGGCCAGAAAAAGGTCACCAGAAGAGGCCAACAGTGGCTGGGATGCCATGGGACTTTTTCACCGGCTCTCTGACATTGAACCATCCCAGGAAGCACTGACCGATCAGGGGATTGCGAGCCGGACCATGACCACACTTCTGACGGATGGTACCTACGATGCTGCGACGACGACCAGCCTCAATCTTCCTGCGAACATCGAAGGAGCCGCCTATCTGAATACGGACGATTCTTACACCTTTATTCTGTGGGCAAAAACTGCAACCGATCAATCCGAATCGGCTACGGCTACTTACAGTCTTCCGGCGGCTCTGAGTATTTCCAATTTAGAAAAACGAACCTGGGATTTTTCTCAGACTGGTGACGTTTCGAGTATTTCGGCCACGGCTATTAATCTGGGAGGTGCACCGGTCTTTTTACGCGGTACTTCCCAAACGGTCAATGTTGCGGAGCCATCTTCATTATCGCAAACACTGGATGTTTTCCCAAATCCAGGGCAGGAATATTTTCAGCTTTCCGTCAGTGGAACGACCGCTGCGGATCTGACCGTAGAAGTGGTGAACGTGATTGGTGCGATGGTGGAACAACGCAGCGTTGTTTACCGGGGTGTTCCCGCTGTTTATAATTTTGACTGTTCGGACTGGGCGGCCGGAACGTATCTGGTGAAAGTACGGTCGGCGGATAGCATGGCAGTGCGCAAGGTGGTGGTAGAGTAGGGATGCTTGTTTAAAATGATCCTGAGATTGTAAAAATACTTGCCGGTAGTTCAGCGTGAGCGGACCTATAAAAGAGCAAGCGTTGTATAAGAAAATTTTTTGAAAATAAGATAAAATGAATAAGACATCAAAGACACTTTTTTTTCTGTTACTGGCATTTAATTTTTTGACATCCTGTAATAATTCGGATATAGATGAGCATGATTATGGAATTTTTTCTTATCAAGATGATGAAACGGTTATAATAAACGGATTAATAGATTCAGACCTGCCCGATTATTGGAATAATTATATTTCAGATAATCCACGGACCAGTAGGATGATCATGAAAGATTGTCCGGGGTCAACTGACGACATTGCAAACTGGGAAGCAGCCAGAAGTATTCGCCGTCAGGGCGTCGCCATTCATTTGCCTTCAGATGCCATCATTGCCTCTGGTGCGGTAGATTTATTTCTGGCAGGAACGGAACGCACAAGAGATGCAGGAAGTCAGATTGGTGTGCACGCGTGGGAAGATGGAAATGGAAACGAAGCAACGGATTTTCCGGTTGGTCACGAAGAACATCAGGGAGCTATCAATTATTATGTCGACGTGGGATTCAGCCAGGAAGACGCGGAAGCATTTTATTATTTTACCATCAATATTGCTCCTGCCTCAGAAATTCACTGGATGACGGACGCAGAAATCGAGCAGTATAAGTTGCTGGAATAAAACACTAAAACGGGCTAATCGGAAGTACGCTGATAATCCGAGAGACTGTAATTTAGAATGTAACTTGTTTTAATCACCGAATCACCGACAAAAAATCACGAAATTTTACCCCGACCCCGAAGGGGAGATTTCGTAATTTTTTGTCTTTTTTAAAGGCTATATGGCTAACAAATCAACAAATCAACACCCTCCCTTACTCCACCTTAATAAGCTGCTCCACGTAATTAACGCCGTCCGTTCTGAATAACACAAAATAACTACCCGGTGAAAGTGCTTGAATATTAACGGGTTGTACGCCGGTATTCATTTTTTGGGAAAATACGAGTTGACCATCTACGTTGTAAATTTGCAAAACGCCAGCATCGGGCAATTCAATCTGAAAATTATCGACAAAAGGATTTGGGGAAATTCCCAGTGCATTTTCTACGAATTTTTCCGCTATGCCTACCGTTCCGAAGAAGCGCGCCCAGAATTCCTGCTGGTACCAGTTGGCTACTTCCGCATCATAAATTAACAACGTATTTTCATCATGAATAGAACCAGCCGAAGCGGTCCAGTTGTGCGAACCAGTAATCAATAATGGATTTGTGCTGCCTGCGCTATAATCGATGACGGCATATTTATGATGCAGCGTCGGACCATCGGGCCATTGCGATCCGTCCGCATTCTGGTAATCCTGAACATCCACCCCGTTATTTGAAAGAAAACCATATTCGTCTCCGTTAAATTCTACGTAATCAATAATTCCCCGTACCTCCACACCTCTTTCGTGGGCTTCCAGGACTGCCGTACCCAAGCTATTTTCGGTAAAGACCAGAATGGCAAAAGCCAGATCATTTTCTGCGTTGTCGATCGCCCGCACGATCCGGTTGGCTACGCCGTCAGTGGGAGAGAAATAAGATTCTACCGCTATACCATTGATATTAAAACAATGTGGTGTGTTATCTGTTTTTTGATTTCCGAAAGCACCTCCCCACATTTCTTCAAATTCGAGGGTGTAACCTCTTGCCAGGGACTGATCCTGAATACAAATAACGTTGTTATAATCCCAGCCGAGGTTCGCAATGGTATGATTCATTGATCCGGTCAGTACCCAGGAATTGTTTACGTCATTTTTGTCCACAATCATAAATTTATTGTGCATGATACCATTTTCGTTTCCTTCGATCACCGGAATAGCAGCGTTCAGATTATCAATCAATACCGCGTTATCACCCTCATCATCCGAGATCACACGTACCGCTACGCCACGGTTATGCGCCGCGTTCAGCGCATTGACGATGGTGATGTTCTGTGCTTCGTACATGGTGAAATCCAGGGTGCTTTGCGCCAGATCAATATACCGGACAATGGTATCGGTAATGGAAGCGGTATAAATCGCGGCAGATGTCGTTGCGACACTTTCATCCACCGGATGGTTGAAATATGCTTTGATGGTGCCGGAACTTTCCGAGGCAGTACACATTACAATGGTTTTTGTAGAAGTATTGTTTCCGTTGACGGAAGAAAGCGGGCGGACATAATAGATAGTCGCCGGCTGAAGATTTTCAATCACAATTTCATGCGTGGTATTGAGATCACTGTTTTCAAGGGAGTTGTTCAGCATATCCGGGGACAGTCCGTATTCGATGCTGGAATTGGCGGGGACGTTTGTTTCCCAGGAAACGGTTATACTGGAGGTGGTTAAATCTTTTTCTTTTGGGTTGGTGGTGAAAAACAAAGGGTTTGCATTTTCGATATCGTTTTCATCTCTGGGGATGATTTTATAAGCACCAAAGGAAAAATGCAAAGGCCCGGTCACGTTGTAGTTTTCCCCCTCCGTTGCAGAAAAAAGGTAGTATAAATCATCCACCGCACAAGGTCCGCTTCCGTCGTTCAGTTCAAATTCTCCAAAACCTAAATCAGCATTGGTACAATTGGCCCCGCTGACGCTTACCAGCATTGCTTCGTAATCCTCCTGATTGATGTCAGCCGTTGAAAGTTCTGCCGGCGCCGGCAGGGTATTGTTAGAAGATACGACCTGGAAAGCCGTCAAATCAACTATTTCCGTCAAGTCAAAAAATTCCGTTACTGTTCCCGTAATCTCAATCTGGTCTCCCAAAGCTGGAGCGTTGGACTGGTCGTACACGTACATGCCACTCCGGATATCCGTTCCATCCTGGATATGATAACCGACTCCGTTTACCGCCGTAACGATTCCACTGGTGGTAACCACCTGATCCATAAACGGAGTAGCAGCTCCCGTCCCCTGAATCTCGGCGATCGTTTGTGCATTTATAAAACTGGCCACGAATAGTGGGATCAACAACATAATATTTTTCATTATCATTAAGTTTTTTATATTTTCAATAATCCCATCGCCCGAACTGCTTCCATTTCTTCCCCGTACCAGAAGGTTAGAAATTCTGAAAAATGCTGATTATATAATTTTTCTATCTCACCGTAGGTGATAGCCGTTCCTGTGCCGGCAGCGATCTGTTCCAGCAATCCGGCTAACCAGTTTCCACGATCCGTATCGAGTATAATTTCAGTGCTGTTAGTTTGATTGTGTAACGAAAGAATGACTTCTTTTTCTTGTCGTGTGATAATCGGCTGCGGCCCAATCCAAATCAATTTGGTAGAAGGTTTTAATTCATATTGAGCAGGATCTTCTAAGGCCCGCTCAATAAAATCCGGAGCAACTGTTGTCTCCGGGATTTCAAAATCAAACCAATCCTGCAACGGAAAATCAAAACCAATATCGTGCATAAAATTGAACAGAGATTTTTTTAAACCATAACTAAACTGATTGTGATCAATCCCCGTCTGATCGGTAAAGGCAACATCATTATTGGCAAAAGTAATCTCAGCCAGTTCGGGCGTTACCCCGTAGGCGGCTGGGTCCATTCCCACCGGACTATGTGCCGTCAGGGCGAACTGATGCCAGAAGCCGGATTGTAAAACTCCCAATTCAAATAGTTGCCGGACCATTTCCAGGCTGTCCACTGTTTCCTGAACTGTCTGCGTTGGATAGGCGTACATCAGGTAGGCGTGCACCATGATACCGGCCTCGGTAAAATTCCGGGTGACCTGGGCGACCTGCTCCACGGTTACGCCTTTTTGGATGAGGTCGAGTAGCCGGTTGGAGGCGACTTCCAGTCCTCCCGAAACGGCGATACAACCAGCCGCTTGTAAGAGCCGGCAGAGATCAAAAGTAAAACTTTTTTCAAACCGGATATTCGTCCACCAACTCACCGTGATTCCCCGCCGGATGATTTCCAGTGCCAGTTCACGCATGAGAACCGGAGGCGCAGCTTCGTCGACAAAATGAAAGCCCTGCTCACCCGTTTGCGCAATAATGGTCTCCATCCGGTCCACCAGCAATTTTGCTGCGACGGGTTGGTAGTTGCCAATATAATCCAACGAAATATCACAAAAAGTACATTTACCCCAGTAACAACCGTGGGCCATCGTCAGCTTATTCCAACGACCGTCGCTCCACAAACTATGCATTGGGTTGGCGATCTCGATGACCGAAATATACTGATCCAGCAGTAAATCAGAATAGTCGGGTGTTCCCGTTTTTTCCTGTGGATAATCTTTTCTGAGTGAGAAATTATTGTACAGAACCGCTTCGTTCTCCAGGAGCAAAGTTCTTTTATAAAAATTAAAATCCGGATTGCTGGCGGTTGGATTTTTTATATTGGAATATAATAATTCGATGGGCAGTTCTCCGTCGTCCAGTGTGATATAATCGAAAAAATCAAAAACCCGGATATCGGTTACGGATCGTAATTCCGTATTCGGAAAACCACCGCCCATTGCTGTTTTTATTTGCGGATAATTTGTTTTAATGAATTGGGCACAACGAAAAGCACTATATAAATTGCCGGGGAAAGGAACCGAAAAGCAGACCAGCTTGGGTTGAACTTTTTCTAGTTTATTTTTTAAAAGTGGTAAGGTGATCTGGTCAATGTACGTGGGTGGACCCATCAGCTGACCGTATAGTTCGTCGAAAGAATTGGCGCTTTGTCCCAGTCGTTCTGCGTAGCGGCTAAAGCCAAAATTTTCGTCGGTCGTTTCCTTAATAAAATCAGCGATGTCTTCCAAAAAAAGAGTCGCGAGGTGTTTGGCTTTGTCCTGAATACCCATATTCCCAAAAGCCCATTCCAGATCATCCGTTTGGTCAAACCGGCTGGCGCGGGGTAATAAATTTCCAGCGGCAATTTGTCTGGCCAGATTAGGATTTTTTCCTTGGAGAAATAAAATTACGGGATCAATCAGCCGGACATATACTTTTTTCAGACTAAAAATTCTTAGCGAATTGTCCGTGCTGATATGTCCTTCTTTTTCTGCGTGAGCAAACATCGCTTCCAGCCCTTCACCAGAGAATAATGCAAGAATTACTTCGATTCCCAGGTCCGCCTGGTAAGCCGAAATGTTCTTTGTATTCAGAAAACCTTTTAAGTAAGCCGTGGCGGGGTAGGGCGTATTAAGTTGCGTAAACGGAGGGGTCAGTAAGAGGAGGTCTGCGCGGTTCAATAGAAAATGTTTGGACAAGAATTTATCGTTATTTTATACTCCAAAAGTAAGCAATAAAATCCGGTATATTTCTATCCCCAAAAAAATAAGATCTCCATGAACGGATTCACGAAGATCTTACCAGATGCTGTTTTATAAAAAATGATTTGAACGGTCTATCTATCTGCTCAAGTCTAGAAACACACCAACCGAATAAGACGTAGCTGCGGCGATGATTTCTCCTCTGACGGCACTTGCGGCGGAAGCGGATACACCAATTTTTTTTGTTATGTAAAAGCTGACTTCTCCGCCCAGACTAAAAAATTCCGAGTTGTTGGCAAAAATACTGGTACTAGTCGTAGTAGCCGCAGTATCACCATTTTTAAACGATTCGGAAGCAATGAGTCGTCCGGTAACCCAGAGTCTGTTACTTGCAAATCCAAGTCCACCTTCAAGCCCGTACCGGAATTCGGTAGAAAAGCCATTCGACCGATTATTGATGCCAGTATAGGCACTTACATACGCAGCAATAGAACTGTTAATCTGAAAGCCAATTCCGGCGTCTATTTGCAGTAGTTGATTGAACTCTCCATCTCCCGTTTGTAAATTGCCCAGCGTTCCGGCGCCGGTCTTTCCGGTCGGCAAGCCCAGCGTCAGGGTAACGGCTACGGGGATTTTAGCGCCGGGTTGGGTCAATCCATATTTAAGACCTAAATCAAAATCACCGATACCATTGAAGGCTTCCCCTTCCGCAATCACTGCTCCGTTGGTCATGGAGATAATATTATTATTGTAAGTGCGACTGAAAACAGGAGCATTTATGATCCCTGTCAGACGATCGGTAAAACCGTATTCGCCGTAAATTGTCGTATTAAAAATACCAGTGGTAACATTCGGATCTTTGAATCCACTGCTGGTATAATGCTCATCAAAAACAATCCACCATTCGGATAATTTAAAATAGCCCTTGCCTTTTTTTTGTGGCCACGGTCCGCCCGCAAATAAGCTGGTAGAATAGATAAACAGAAAACAAAGGATTGCTAAAGTATTTTTCATTTTATAAAATTATTAGAAGTAATGCCGATTAGGATTTCCGAGAATAAATAAAGTCTGCGAACCTGCCTAATTAATATCTCCGTCTCCCACTTTTACATTAAACGGTTTACAGAAATAAAGCAAAAAATTATATTCATTAAGGTCCACATTGGGTACTTCATAACTATGTGCTCCTTCAAATACCGATACGGCTCCAATTTCCAGGGCATTGGCAATTGAGTTGGGATTATTCGATAAGTAAACATACAGACCGGGTAATCCTGTATCAGCCCGGTACGTTTCATCTATATCTATGATCACGCCGTTCCCGGTATCCAATGCCTGCATTTTGAAAGTGCCTTCCAGCAGATAAAAGGTAGTCGTTTCGATAATGCCTGTTCTTTCTTCTATTTCTACAATGACCGTGCTTTCGCCAACTACAATTTGCATTTGATCAGATAAATCTATCCCTTCTGAGGTGGTGTAGGAAATTTCTATAACTGCGGTGCCGGGACTGATCGCTGAGATTAATCCGGTCGAACTAACCGCTATAACATCGGGGTCAGAACTCGTCCACGTCAGATTGGGTGTTTCTTCTTTACCAACATTATTTGAAAATAACGTAGTCAGCTGAAATTCTGTATCTATCTCAATGGAATCGATGGAATTGGTGAATCGCAAAACCGGATTTACCCGGTCATCAATAAAATCGTCTTTTACACAGCCACTGAGCAGAATCGTAGTTATGGCAAAAAGTAAAAAAGCGAAATTCAGGTTTTTCATTTTAAAAAAATTTATGTGACAAAGCATTAGAATAATATTTAAATCCTAAAAGTTTTATTGATTTTGGGAAATAGTTAGCAGAGGTATTTCAGCGGACAAAGCACTGATATAAATAATAATTTCTGTCAGGAAAAAGACACGATTTTCAAATGTTCTCATAGAAGCTGTTTAAAAATGAAGCACAATGGTTACGGCTAAGTCATTGACCGCGGCCGCCCTTCCGCTTTCGCGGTTCCCTCATTGATGTACTGTTGTACATCACCCTGCGGGGTCATTCGGTCATTTCACAAATTTTTCGGCACCGTAGCTTTGGCTACATGAGCTAATGACAATTAGTGAACCCGAAGG
>CAKZUV010000176.1 GCA_937921555.1 uncultured Saprospiraceae bacterium | reverse complement strand
ATCAAAGATTTCTGGGATCAGTCCATGGATATGATGGATCAGATGCAGGAAATGGGTGTCGAAAAAACGTCGAATGAAAAGGTGTATGATATTCCGGAGGATTGAGAAAAGTCTTTGAGGATAACAGATTTTTTCTGGTTAGCCCGTTCGGGACTAAATATCCAGGTAATTAACGGGAAGAAAACGTTGCAATCGCAATCACAACTGCAACCGCAATTTCAAACACTTCAATCGTGTTTTCTGAACCAGCCACCTTTAGTTGCTTGGCAGGATGTCTTGCCTTATTCAAAACAAAATTTTCTCAATTTCGCACAATCATGAAAATTTGGACAAGCTCTAAATTTGATCAATAAGTTTCTTATTTTTAGGCAATATTTTGCCCAGGGAAAACTGGATAAATAGATGATCATTTTTATTTAATCACCATTCCTAATTAACTCCCTTTATCATGAAAAATTTATTTTTTTACTTCCTCCTCATTTTCATTTTTTCTCATTGTGCGGCCCCGGAAACGGAAACCGCTGTCAAAAACACAAATATTTCTGTGAATTATCCCACTACTAAAAAAACAGACCAGACTGATACTTATCACGGTACTGAAATTAAGGACGAATACCGCTGGCTCGAAGACGATAACGCCGAAGATACCAAAGCCTGGGTGGGCGAACAAAATAAAGTCACCCAGGGATATCTTGACCAGATTCCTTTCCGGGAAAAATTGCGGGAGCGGTACGAAGAGCTATTCAATTATCCAAAATTATCCTCGCCTTTCAAAGCGGGAGAATATTACTTTTTTTATAAAAATGATGGACTGCAAAATCAATCTGTTATTTACTATCAAAAAGGACTGGACGGAGAACCGGAAGTTTTTATCGACCCAAATTCATTTTCCAAAGAAGGGACGACCGCAATCAGTCTGGCTGGTTTTTCCAACGACAATAAATATGTAACCTATTCACGTCAGGATGCCGGTTCGGACTGGCAGAAGTTTTACGTCATGGAAGTTGCCACTAAAAAACAATTATCAGACGAGCTTGAGTGGGTAAAATTTTCTGGTGCCAGCTGGAAAGACGATGGCTTCTTTTACAGTCGCTACCCTGCCCCAAAAGAAGGAGCAGAATTTTCCGGAGATAACCGCAACCACAGTGTATATTTTCACAAACTGGGTGACGACCAATCCAGGGATCAGCTAGTCTACGAAGATCCGAAGAATCCCAACATGTACCACTACGGCGGAGTGACCGAAGATCAGCGTTTTTTCGTTTTGTACGCAGCCCCCGGAACGGATGGTTACGCCGTCTACTATAAAGATTTAGACAAAAAAGACAGCGAGTTTGTCACGCTCTTCGAAGGGTATAAAAACAAGAGTTCGGTGGTACACAATATCGGTGACAAGATGCTGGTCCAAACAGACATTGGTGCCCCCAAATACCGAATGATAGAACTAGATATTAATAATCCCGCTCCGGAAAACTGGAAAGAAATAATCCCGGAAACAGAAAATCTGCTGCAAGGAATTTCTACTGGTGGCGGAAAACTATTTGCCAGCTATTTACAAGATGCGACTACCCGGATTTATCAGTACGACTACGATGGCACCAACCAAAAAGAAATAAAACTACCAGGTCTGGGATCTGCTTTTGGTTTTGGTGGAAAAGAAGAAGACCATACTTTATTCTACACATTTACTTCTTTTATTTATCCCGGAACCATCTTCCGATACGATGTAAAAAATGGTACTTCCAAAGAATTTTACAAAACAGAATTAAAATTCAACCCGGCAGATTACGTTGAAAAACAAATATTTTATACCAGTAAAGATGGTACCAAAGTGCCTATGTTTATTGTCCACGCCAAAGATTTAAAACTGGACGGAACTGCTCCCACCTACCTCTATGCATACGGAGGATTTAATGTGAGTCTAACTCCGTCTTTCAGTACTTCCAGAATTTTATTGCTGGAAAATGGTGGCGTCTTTGCCATGCCTAATTTACGGGGTGGCGGAGAGTACGGAGAGGAATGGCACAAAGGCGGCATGCTCCAAAACAAACAAAATGTATTTGATGACTTTATTGCTGCCGGAGAATATCTGATTGGGAACAATTATACCAGTAAAGACAAACTAGCCATTGCGGGTGGGTCAAATGGTGGATTACTGGTAGGTGCGGCAATGACGCAACGACCGGATTTGTTTGCGGTTGCTTTGCCGGCAGTGGGCGTTATGGATATGTTGCGGTATCATAAATTCACGGTAGGAAAAGGCTGGATTCCAGAATACGGAAGCAGCGATAATCCGGAAGATTTTAAAAATTTACTTTCCTATTCTCCGCTTCACAATCTGAAAGAAGGGACCGAATATCCGGCGACCATGGTCACGACTGCCGATCACGACGACCGGGTGGTACCTGCTCATTCTTTTAAATTTGCGGCTAAATTGCAGGAAGTACACGAAGGAGAAAATCCGGTTTTGATCAGAATTGAAACCAACGCCGGACACGGGGCCGGTAAGCCGACTTCAAAAATCATTGACGAACAGGCAGATATCTGGTCTTTCGTTTTTTATAATACAAACGCTCCGGTCAAGTATCTGGAACAGTAATTTTAAGTTTGATTAAAATTCCAGAGAGGCTATACGATAATTTTTTGTATAGCCTTTCTTCTTTTTTTATCAAATTTCAAACTCTGGCATATTTTTTTCTTACAAAACACATAGAGAAACTTTTAATTAAAGAAAATTAAAATTCTCAGAGTTATACAGCTCTTTTTAGAAACCTTTGAATCATTCTAAAATAAACAAAATGAAATTTTCCATCTGTTCCCGTGGTCTGTCCGGACCCATCTATCCCTTACTTTTCAAAACTTTTTGCAAAGATTATCTACTCGATTTTCAAATGGTTGAATAATTTAGGTCAGCACGTATTTTATACGCTGAAATTCTCTGAATTACACAGGAAATATCTATTTGATTATCGCCTTTGACAAATATCACTTAGCGCTTATCTAGTGCAAAAAACACTCAAACAGTATATTTACATTAACTGATTTCAGCGATATGCTCCTGAATTTCAAGGAACTCTTTTATGTTCATTTGTAGAAATCACACTACTGGACACTTGCGGGTTTGGAAGGTGGAAGGTGGGAAATACTAACTAAAATATAAATATTTTGACCAGAGCCAGACATTAATTTTATATGCTTACCCCAACAAATAAGCACAAGATAATTTCAGTACATGTCAGGAATATCGTACCTCTTCGGAGGGCGATATTTCTTTTTTTAGCCTACTTAAAAAAGATTAAACACCAAACTGCGTCAGATGGTGATCCAGGTGTTTATAAAAAAGCGTACTCCATTCTGATGCTGTCAATTTCCCGAAAGAGTTAGATTCTTTTTGTTCAAAGTGGTCTGCTCCCAACGACTGTGTTTTTTCGATATAGTCAATCAATTTTTTCTTTTCCTTTTCAAAATCCTGATCTTTCGACACTAAAAATGCGGGAGCAGTACGGCCATTTCTCTGATAAGGTTTTGGTCCTACTACTGCTGCTTTGACAAAGCGGGTAAGTAACCATCGCACTAGAAAATTAGGTTGCGGATATTGGTCAGTATAGGCCATGTCGTAAGCGACGTTGAGGTGTGCCAGCATTTGAGCGACGTTCATTTTACCCCATTGTGGAGTCGTGGTGGAAGTAAGTTGATGAATACGAGCGATTGCTTCGTTGGTGTGATTTTGGTCAAAACTACTTTTCATATTTTCTGATTTAAAAATTAAATAAAAGTTAGTGTTTATTTCAAAATATTACTGACCTGGCCGCCATTTTCTTTTTTTATTCCGTTCTTTTTTAACCATCCACTTAGGTTTTTTTCCTTCGAAAAAATCGGATGTTTCCTCTTTTTCTTTGGGGGTTCTGATCGGCTTCATTTTCGTTTTTTTCTCTTTACTTTTTTTGTCTGGAACAACAGAAGCCTCCTCTGTTTTAGAAGAATCTCCGATCAGCTGCTTCATTTTTTTTATTTCATACGGCGTCAGTTCCCGCCATTTTCCGGGAGGGATTTTACTCAGTCGTACGTGCATAATACGAGTGCGTTTGAGTCGCGTAACGTTGTATCCAAAGTATTCGCACATCCGACGAATTTGTCGGTTGAGGCCTTGCGTCAAAATAATTTTAAATTGATTTTCTTTCAGTTGGGTTACCGGACAGGGCTGAGTTACCGTGTCAAGAATGGGGACGCCACGCTCCATTTTCTGAATAAATTCTTTTGTAATCGGTTTATCTACCGTTACCTGATATTCTTTTTCGTGGTTGTTGCCGGCCCGTAATATTTTATTGACAATATCTCCGTCGTTGGTTAAAAAAATCAATCCCTGAGAAGGCTTGTCGAGTCGACCGATGGGAAATAATCGTTCCGGATGATTGATAAAACGGATGATATTTTTTTTCTCCCGCTCGTCGGTCGTGCACACGATTCCAACTGGTTTATTAAACGCCAAATACAAGGTCCGTGGCTTCGTTTTCAATGACTTTTTATCAATCAATACTTGATCGTCCGGATTTACCCGGTTACCGAGCACCGCTACCTTCCCGTTGATCGTCACACGTCCTTCCTTAATCAGTTTATCCGCTTCGCGACGCGAACAGCGTCCGGTATTGCTGATGTATTTGTTGAGACTGATGGAGTTGTCGGGCATTTTTTGTTGTTGAGTTGTTGAATCGTTGAATCGTTGAATCGTTGAATCGTTGAATCGTTGAATCGTTGAATCGTTTATTTGTGTTTAAAACTGGTTATTCAAAAATAAGAAATATTTGGTGGATTCTGTTTATTGCTGGGGCTGTTTAATCAACTGTGTCTAAGATAATATGTCGGGACTGTTCAACAATCTGTGTTTTTTTGATACGTTAGCATTACGTAAAAAGAGACTAATCAACCAATAAACTGATTAACAATATTTTATGTAAATTACATTAAAATACAGGATGCAGAATAATGAAGCAGACACAATTAATTGAACACCCCCTATTGCTCCCGCCAGCGAGGTTTGGCTTTCAGGATTTTTTTGTAAACGGGACAGTTTTCGTCGTGGGCACCCGGCAGGTATCCGGAACTCATTAAGAATTCATTGGTAATTTCTCCTCCGGTAAATTTAAAGGTTTTTTTGAATAATTTTACCCAGGCGGCTCGGTCCAGTGGATGGTGAGCGTCGAGCCACGTAGCGAAAGAGCCGTGTGTTTTTTGAAGTTCCAGAATTTTTTGGGCGTTGTGAATGGCCGCATTTATTTTTAATCGGTTGCGGATAATACCCGCGTCGTTTAGCAATCCCTCCCGGTCCTTTTCGGTAAATCGGGCAACTTTTTTTATGGAAAAATTTT
>CAKZUV010000175.1 GCA_937921555.1 uncultured Saprospiraceae bacterium | reverse complement strand
GTGAGGGTAAGTGCTTGATTGTCAAGACGAAGCAAATTTTGAGGTTCGTAGCCAAAGCTACGGTGCCGAAAAATTTGTGAAGTATTGGCGGTCAATGACTTAGCTGTAACCATTGTGCTTCATTTTTAAACAGCTTCAAATTAGATAAATCATAAAAGAAGACAGCCCCGCTTTTTTTTCTTAATTTCGCATTTAATGAAGCTCCCCGAGGCAAGCTGTCGGGGTATCGCTCAAAGCTAAACACAGTTAATCGGTAAATGAGTTAATCAGTGTCCCGCTACCGTGTTCATCCGAAGCAGCGCCTCAGAGAATTCTTTTTGATTAAACAAACTCTTATTTTTTACTTCAATAAAAAAATTTATGACAACTATTACTCCCCGGATAATCATGTTTTTTGCGCTAGTATTGCTGTTTGGCTGTAAAACACCCGATGTTGCAAAAGTAGAAAAATTAATCCCTAGCGATAAAAATCTAACCGAAGAAACGGTAGATGTAAATACGATCAAAGGACATATTTATTTTCTCGCTTCCGACGAAATGTCCGGACGGGATACACCTTCCAACGAACTAAATATTGCTGCCCGCTATCTCGCCACCACGCTAGAACGGTACGGTGTAAAAAAGGTTCCGGGAGCAGACAGCTACCTGCAACAGGTTCCCATGAAAAAAATATCTCCGGCCACCGCCGGCACCATCAAAGTGGAGAATACCACTTTTGAACTGGCCAAAGATTTTCTGCTCCTCAGCGGAGAAAATATTGACCTAGAAGGAGAGATTGTTTTCCTGAATCATGGAACGGAAGAAGCATTTAAAAATGGAAACGCAAAAGATAAAATAGTCGTAACACTAGCGGGCTACGAAGGTCAGACCAGTCCACAGGAATGGTTTTACGCCGGACGCGAAAAGCGAAAAAGAGGGGATGATTTTGGGGCCAGAGCCGTCGTCGAAATCTACAGCAATGCACAACTTCCGTGGTCCTTTCTGCTGCAATTTCTGAATCAACCCAGAACAATCGTGGATGATGAGCATCCTGACGATGAAAAAAACAAGACGCCTTATTTGTGGGTCAATGCCGCTGATCCGGCAGCCATTGCGGTCCTGAAAAAAGGACAAGGCAGCCGTGGGACAATTCAGGTAAGCGGCCTGAAAGAAGAGAAAGTCAGAACTTATAATGTTGTCGGAATGGTCGAAGGAACCGATCCTGCCGTCAAAGATGAATACGTAATTTATTCCGCCCATTATGATCACGTCGGCATCGGTGCCGCAGATGCAAAGGGCGATACCATCTACAACGGTGCCAGAGACAATGCCGTTGGTAGCGTGACCGTACTTTCCGCAGCAGAAAACATTGCCAAATATCCAACCCGCCGTTCTGCCCAGTTTATCTTCTTTACGGGAGAAGAAAAAGGATTGTTAGGTTCGGATTATTACGCCAATAATCCAATGATGCCACTGGATAAGGCAATTTACTGTTTTAACAGTGACAACGCAGGATATAATGATACCAGCCGGGTAACCATCATTGGTCTGACGCGAACACTCGCCCAGCCGCTGATCGAAAAAGCTTGTTCCTCGTTCGGACTCAATGCAAAGGAAGATGCCGTTCCGGAACAAGGATTATTTGACCGTTCGGACAATGTAAACTTTGCTGCCAAAGGAGTGCCCGCCCCGACTTTCAGCATGGGTATTACGGCGTTCGACGAGGTGATCAACCGCTATTATCACCAGGCTGCCGACGGACCGGAAACACTGGATTACGATTATTTGGAAAAGTTTTTTAAATCTTATGTTTATGCCTGCCGCCTGATTGGCAATACGGATCAGTCGGTTTTCTGGGTGCCTGGTGACAAGTATTTTGAGGCAGGACAGGAATTGTATAAAAATCCGTAAGGAATGATTCCCGAAGAAGTTAACAGTGTGCAGAAGTTAATGAAGCTCCCCGACACAAATCGTCGGGGTATCGCTCAAAGCTAAACACCGTTAATCGATCAGTCCCGCTAACGTGTTCATCCGAGGCAGCGCCTTGGAGAATTCTTTTTGATTAAAGGCTAAAATCCCTTTTTGGTAGAAGATAAACCAGAAAGGGATTTTTTAATTTTCCGGTTTAGACGATTCGTTCATCCGTTTGCAAGAATTTTATAACTTTACAAAATAAGCAACGGTAAAACGATAATTATGAAAAATATACTCACCGCCCTGTTATTTTGCTTTCTGCTATCTTCGGTTGATGCCCAGGACATAACTGGAAAATGGAAAGGTCTATTAAAAATGCAAGGAATGGAACTCAATTTGTATTTTAATATCATGAAAAAAGGTGGTGATTATTCGGCGACCCTCGACGTTCCAAAACAAGGTGCAACCGGTATTGAAGTTACGGCAATTATTCTGGAAGATGCTACGCTCAATATTTCAGTCGGCGGTCTGGGAATCGCTTACAGTGGAATGGTAAAAAATGATACGTTAATAAAAGGAGAATTTAAACAGATGAGTATGTTGCTTCCGCTGGACCTGAAAAAAGTGACGGACGAAGCAACCGTTCTGATCCGGCCACAAACCCCCAGACCACCTTTTCCATACCAGGAAGAAAAAATAACTTTCAGAAATACGAAAGATCAGATTACCCTCGCGGGCACACTGACGCTGCCACGTGAGTTGACAGATTTTCCGACCGTTGTACTGATAAGTGGCAGTGGCCCACAAAACCGTAATTCCGAGATTTTTGGTCATCAGCCATTTTGGGTCATTGCCGATCATCTTACCCGCCGGGGAATTGGCGTATTGCGTTTTGACGAACGGGGCGTCGGAGATTCGGAAGGGAATTTCAGTGCAGCCACCTCCGTTGATTTTGCGGAGGATGTGCACGCAGCGGTACGCTATTTAAAAAGCAGAAAAGATATTTCCAATGGTGAGATTGGTCTGATTGGTCACAGCGAAGGTGGCGCGATTGCGCCGATGGTTGCCAGTGATCCGGGTACCGTTGATTTTATCATCTTGCTGGCGGGACCAGGTCTTCCGGGAAAAGAATTAATGTTGTTACAAAAAAGCGTCATCGAAAAAGCCAGTGGCCTTCCTGCGCCCATGATTGAGCGCGGACAGGTCGTAATGGGTGGTGCTTACGATAAAATTATTCGGACAAACGATCAGGCTACTACGCTGAAAGACAGCCTGACCGCTTACTTCCGGACCAGCTATAACAATCTGATGCCGGAAGATCAACTGGATGCCATAACGAATCAGTTGTCAAGTCCATGGATGGTGAATTTTATCCAACATGACCCCGCGCCGATTTTAGCTAAGGTAACCGTTCCGGTGCTGGCACTGAATGGTGAAAAAGACCTGCAGGTTCCAGCGCAGGAAAATCTGACCGCCATCGAAACGGCCCTGAACAATGGTGAAAATGCCACGTTTTCCACCAAAATATTTCCCGGTCTTAATCATTTGTTTCAAAGCTGTGAAACCGGACTGGTGAATGAATACGGAGCGCTGGAAGAAACTTTTTCGGAGGACGTGCTGAAGGAAATTACCGAATGGATTCAAAAGCTATAATCAACTAAACAACTAAATCATAACTTAAAATTATAGAAAATGGAATGGTTAACCAATCCTGATATTTGGATGTCTTTTTTTACGCTCTGTATTTTAGAAATTATTCTGGGAATAGATAATATTATTTTTATCTCCATTATTTCCCAAAAATTACCAAAAGAACAACAGGGGAAAGCCCGAAGCTGGGGACTTGGATTTGCGTTGATTACCCGGATTCTGCTGCTGTTATCCATTACCTGGATCATGCAGTTGACGAGCCCTTTATTTACCATCATGGAAAATGAAATCTCCGGCCGGGATATTATTTTGATCCTCGGAGGGCTGTTTCTGATTTATAAAAGTGTCAATGAAATTCACGAAAAAATAGAAAATGCCCACGAACCGGAAACCGTCAACCTTAAAAAAGTGACCTTCTGGAATGTTATTTTTCAAATCATTCTTATTGACATTATCTTTTCGCTGGACTCCGTGATTACCGCCGTTGGTATGGCAGAACACGTAGAAGTAATGATCGCTGCGGTAATCGTATCCGTCATCATAATGATGCTGGCCATTAACAAGATCAGCAGTTTCGTAGATAACAATCCAACGATCAAGGTACTCGCACTTTCGTTTTTAATTATGATCGGACTGGCCCTGCTGGCCGATGGTCTGGACTTCCACATTCCCAAAGGATATATTTATTTTTCCATGGCTTTTGCACTTATGGTCGAAGCCATCAATATTACCATTTCAAAACGAAAACGAAAACTGGCTAATAAATAATGCGAATTAAGTACTAGACAATCATAATATTGCTCAATTGCAGGAAAACTAACACACTATTAGAAAATAATGGACCCGCCTGTCCGGCCGGCAGGTATCGAATATTGGATATCGAATATTGATTTTTCTGTAACCGGAAAATTTTATTCACTATAAGCATCGTGATCTATCAAGCATATTCTAAGACAAAATTGAATAAGATAATTACGCTACGTGATTTACTTTTTGCCGTTGATTCGCATTTTTAATAAATCAAATCAGCGACGCTGGTATTTTTTTTACAGCAGTCCTTTGAGTTCGCTCAGTTTCATCATACACTCAATGGGCGTCATCCCGTTCAAATCCAGTGCTTCTAATGTTTCTTTTAATTTAACCAGGGTGGGATCATTCGATTCAAAAATGCTCAACTGAACGGGAGAAGCAGCGATATTTTCCAGCTGTTTTTTGATCGCTCCCTTCTCATTTTTAGTCGCCGGAACATCCGAAGCGGCACCTTCCGTCTGAATGGATTTTTGTTCCAGCTGACTCAAAATATACTGTGCACGTTCCACGACCGACTTTGGCATTCCGGCCATTTTTGCCACGTAGATACCAAAACTGTGGTTACTGCCGCCGGGTACCAACTTACGCAAAAAGATCACTTTATGGTCCAGTTCTTTGGTCGCAATACTCCAGTTTTTAATTCGCTCAAATTTATTGGCCAGTTCGTTCAGCTCGTGGTAATGCGTAGCAAACAACGTCTTGGGGCGGAATTTTCCATTATTGTGCAAATATTCGGTAATGGACCAGGCAATTGAAATCCCGTCGTAGGTACTCGTTCCCCGGCCAATCTCATCCATCAGAATCAGGCTACGGTCCGAAATATTATTCATAATACTGGCTGTCTCATTCATTTCTACCATAAAAGTAGATTCACCCGAACTAATATTGTCCGTCGCCCCTACCCTCGTAAATACTTTGTCAATCAACCCAATCCGGGCGCTGTCCGCCGGAACAAAACTTCCCATCTGTGCCATCAGGCAGATAAGCGCAGTCTGGCGCAGCAACGCCGATTTACCCGCCATATTCGGTCCGGTAATCATCATCAGTTGCTGCTCGTCGTTGTCCAGAAATACGTCATTGGGAACGTAAGCATCTCCCAGTTCCAGATGTTGTTCGATCACCGGATGTCGTCCGGCTTTAATGTCCACCACAAAAGAATCATCCACCGTCGGCTTGCAGTAATTATTGCGAATAGCGACGTTGGCGAAAGCCAGCAGACAATCGAGACGCGCGATATTGCTCGAATTTTTCTGGATGGGAGGAATAAATTCCGCCAGTTTAATCACCAGTTCTTCGAATAATCTGTCTTCAATCGTGAGAATTTTTTCTTCGGCCCCCAGAATTTTAGCCTCCAGTTTTTTCAGTTCCTCGGTGATATACCGTTCAGCGTTTGTCAGGGTTTGCTTGCGCGTCCAGTCGTCGGGAATCAGTCCTTTGTTTTTGTATTTATTGGTAACTTCCAGATAATAGCCAAAGATATTATTGAATCCTATTTTTAAATTATCAATACCGGTCCGCTTGGCTTCCGTTTGTTGAATTTCTAACAACAGGTCTTTTCCATTTTTTACAATATTTCGTAAATCATCCAGTTCATCATCCAGTCCGTCGGCCATCACGCCTCCTTTATTCAGATTAACGGGAGGTTCCGGTTGCAGATATTTTTGAATAGTCTGAATTAATTCGGGACAAGGATTCAGCTGGGCACCGAGTTTGGTCAGCACCGTACTTTCAGCGTTACTGAGTGCCTCTTTGATCGGACCGATCGCCAGACTTGCTTTAGATAATTGAATAATTTCCCGTGGATTAATCTTTCCGAGTGGTACCCGCGAAATCAATCTTTCCAGATCACCAATCTGTTGAATCCCGTCGGCGATAATGGTTCTGAATTCGGATTTTTGGGTAAAATATTCCACCGTATCCAGACGACTCTGAATGGCCGCAGGTACGCAAAGTGGGAGCACCACCCATTTTTTCAGTAAGCGGGCGCCCATCGGCGAAATCGTTTTATCGAGGATGTTGATCAACGGTACGCCCGTTTCGTGCGGGCTGTAAATCAATTCAAGATTCCGGATCGTAAACCGGTCGAGCCAGACGTAACGGTCTTCCTGAATCCGGCTGATTCGGGTGATGTGCCGGACATTGTTATTTTCGGTCGTCGTCAGATAATGCAGACTGGCACCGGCAGACTGATTGGCCAAAGACAGATCATCCACTCCAAATCCTTTCAGTGATTTTACGTTAAAGTGATTGAGCAGTTGCTCCTGCGTAAAATCGGGTGTAAAAATCCATTCATCCAGCGGATAGGTATAAAAGCGCGTACCAAAAATTTCAGAAAAATAGTTTGTATATTTTTTAGAAAAAATAATTTCCGACGGTTGAAAACTTTGCAGCAGCTTATCTACGAAAGGAATATTTCCCTCGGCTACCATCAGTTCTCCGGTACTCAGGTCCAGAAATGAAACACCCACCTGTTCTTTTTTACCAAAGGTCAGAGCGGCTAGAAAGTTATTGGTTTTGTGGTCCAGAATTTTATCGCTCGTAGTGACGCCGGGTGTGACCAGTTCGGTGACGCCCCTTTTGACAATTTTCTTTTCCTTGGAAGGTTTTTCCAACTGCTCACAAACCGCTACCCGAAAGCCGGCCCGAACCAGCCGGGGCAGGTAAAGATCCATCGAATGGTGTGGAAATCCAGCCAGTTCTATATCGCTGCCTCCGTTATTTCTTTTGGTGAGAATAATGCCCAGTACCCGGGACGCGGTAACCGCATCGGCGCCGAAAGTTTCGTAGAAATCACCCACCCGGAAAAGGAGAATGGCATCGGGATATTTAGCTTTGATATCCCCGTACTGTTTCATGAGGGGCGTGACCTTTTTATTGGGCTTTTTTGTCTTCTCTTTCTTTGTCAAAATGGATCGTTTATAGCGTGCTTGAATGTACGTTTTTTGTGTTTACAAAGGTAAGAAGAAATTGGTGGCTTTGGTAATCCGTCGTTTGAATAATACCGTCGTACAATTCCATGCTTGTTTATTCAATTTTAAACTCCTCCGGTCCGTTTGAATCAGCGTCTGTTTTCTCAATTTATTTATTCACCATCCCTGAATTTATTAAATTTACCCGTATCTTTGCAAAGATTTGTACGTCTTAAAAACGTATAAGGGAACAAATATTCATTTTAATTTAAACAAACCAAGAATTCATGATTCCACAATTTGCCGGACTCAACGACACTGAAAAAAAATTATTAATTGACGCCATCCCTATGATTACGGCTTTGATCGCCGGTGCGGATGGGAATATCGACTCCGAAGAGAAAGAATGGGCGGCCAAGATTATGAAAATCCGTGGGTACCAGCATCCGCCGGCACTGGAAGGATATTATGCACTTGTAGGCACGGAGTTTTCTACCCGCCTGGATCAACTCATCAACACGTTGCCTACCGGAACCGAAGAACGCAATAAAATGATCAGCGACGAACTGGCGCAACTGAACGACATTTTCCCCAAAATGGATCCACTGCACGCTGCTTTTTTCTACCAAAGCTTCGTTACTTTTGCCGAGCACGTAGCCAAGGCCAGTGGCGGATTTCTGGGATTCGGAGCAATCAGCCGGGAAGAGGGAAAATATGTTGATTTACCCATGGTAAACAAAATTGAAATGCCCGAAGGTGCAGAAGGAGATTCCTTTGAGGACGAAGAGACGGAGGACTAGCAGTTTGTTTTATTGTTAATAAATGCGTGTATGACAGATCAGGAGACAGCCTAATTTTTTTGTTGGGTTTTCTCAATTTTGTCATACACGCTAATCGTATCAGCTGGCTTTGGCTTCTTGATATTTGCTGTTTAAAATTCTCACCGCTTTTTACCTAATTTTCCTTCTACCCACTGGTAAACATCCAGATAGATAAAACTCCGTTTCTCAAACGTATCTTCTTTCAGCACTTGCATTTTTTCTTTAAAATTTTCTAACACAGCCCGGTGTTCATTTTGAGGTAGTTGTACTAAAGTCCGGAATAAACGGAGCGTTTCCCGTTGTACTTCGGTCAGTTCTCTTAGTTTGCTAAGGAACCGGTGAGTGGATTTTATAAGAGAACTCAGCAGGATGAAATTGCCCAGTTCGTAGTGGGTCAGCAACAATAAAATACGGGCGTACGCCTGTAAATCTTCCCGCAGATGTGTCACTTTTAAATCCAGTACTTTGTCCAGGTAATCCAGACATTTTTCGTAGTCTTTGCAACCAAAGTAGAGGTACGCAATTTTAAAATAAAATATCAATACCCGGTGCTGGTCCAGCAAATCTGAGAACTTATCCAGAAAACCCAGAACCCTGGGAACCACCGGCAAACCCGCCCGGTATTGTTGTTTCATAATATACTGATTGATCTCGGCACTGTAAAAATACAGCGAAGCAATCATCCGGGAATTATAATTAAAGTCTTTGTAATTTTTCTGATAGAATTTGGCAAACTGATTAAAGTACTGCTTAAATTTTGACTGATCCCGCTGGTGGTAGAGACTTGTCAGTACGTAATGATATCCTCTCAGATACAGGTCCGGATCTTCGTCAATCAAGTTGGGTACGCCTTCAAAAACATCAATCCACTTTTTAGCGTAATCAAAACATTGCTCAAAATCGAGCAGAATGTGGTAGTACCAAACCCAGGACTGGTAGAGATAAACCCGCTCAAAGAAGGTCAGTTTGGATTGATCAATTTTATTGAGTTTTTCGTGAAAAACTTCAATTACCATCTTTTTATTCAGATCATTGCGTACGTGCCCGTAGCGGATGTAAAATCCATGAATAGAAATTTTAAGGTTGGAAAGCTGACAACTATTGTGAATGATTTCTGATCGCCGCAGCGCGTCACTTTCCAGCCGTTCCATTTTGCCTTCTTCCTGCCGCGAACGGGTAATATGGCGCTCTTCGATCAGTTTTAAAAATTCTAAAATTTCCAGTAATAATAAATCGAGGTGATTATCCTGAGCGAGGGTCCGGATGCTTTCCAGAATTTTCAAACTCTGATAAAACAATCCTTTTCCGTACAGAATCCGGGCAAAGTCAATTTGCTCCCGTATCTGAATTTCCACGTTTTTCTGAATGGATAATAATCGTAAACTGGTGAGTATCTGCTGGTATAAATACCGTTTTAAACTGGAAAGCTGAGCGGGAGAAACGCCTGTCATTTTTTCCCTTATTTTTTGCTCATCATAATTTTTAGTCTTTGCAATAGCATCAAATAGCAGTCCCAGTTTCTTACCGGTACTTTCTTCCATTTTCTTTATATAAAGCTTAAAATTTCGCTTTTCTGCTTTATTCATGGAATGAACCAGTGTAAACAAATACCGTTTGGCATTATTGGGTCTCGTTTTTTGCGTAGACATAAAAAACTGTTTATCAGGCAATTGCGCCAAAATAAGCCCGTTTAAATATGGTGTAAGGACTATTTATTAGGCTATAAAAAAATAAGGATTTACGCTAAGTTTGCAAAAATAAACCGGAAATAAAAACGGGAAGAAAAGATCCTGTCATTTATGGGTATTTTTGCATTCAAAAAAATAAACATTCAATAATTTTCTAATAAAAAAATAGTTTTATGGCAAAAATTAAGCTTGAATACATTTGGTTAGATGGTTACCATCCAACTCAGAACATGAGAAGTAAAACCAAAGTTGAAGAACACGAAAACTTCAAAGGAACGCTCGAAGAACTGGGCAAATGGTCTTTTGACGGTTCATCCACTAGACAGGCAACGGGTGATTCTTCGGATTGTTTATTGATTCCTGTAGCGATTTATCCGGATCCAACCAGAAAAAATGGTTACCTGGTAATGAACGAAGTAATGAATGCAGACGGTACTCCGCACCCATCCAACGGGCGTGCAACCATCGACGATGATGACAACGATTTCTGGTTCGGTTTTGAGCAGGAGTATTTTATCATGGATACCAAAACACAATTGCCTTTAGGATTCCCAATCGGCGGATATCCCGCACCACAAGGTATGTATTACTGCTCAGTGGGTGGAAAAAATACGCACGGCAGAGCTTTAGTGGAAGAGCACGCAGATCTATGTATCGAAGCCGGTCTTAATTTTGAAGGAATTAACCAGGAAGTTGCTTCTGGCCAATGGGAATTCCAATTATTCGCAAAAGGTGCCAAGAAAGCGGGAGATGAAATTTGGATTGCCAGATATTTATTAGACCGTCTAACCGAAAAATACGGATACTACATTGAATACCATCCAAAGCCATTAGGAAAAGACATGGACTGGAACGGTTCCGGTATGCACGCTAACTTCTCTAACACAGCTTTGAGAACCTCCGGAGACAAAGAGGTATACGCTAAAATTTGTGAGGCTTTCCGACCTGTTGTGGATGAGCACATCGCCGTTTACGGTGAATTCAACGATCAGCGTCTGACGGGATTACATGAAACTGCTGCCATCACGGACTTTTCGTGGGGTGTTTCTGACCGTGGAGCGTCTATCCGTATTCCAATTATCGCCGTCGAGCGAGGCTGGAAAGGATGGCTGGAAGACAGAAGACCTGCTTCCAATGGTGATCCGTACAAAATTGCCGCACGAATTATTAAGACTGTTAAATCGGCGGATGTAACTGTTCCCGCATAAACTGAATATTTGTTGTTAAATCAGCAAAGTTCTGACGGACAAAAATTATCCCGAATTTCAGGTTATCTGAAATTCGGGATTTTTTTTGCTGGGCTACCTAACGCTTGGTGAGTTGCTCTGCAATTAGAAAAAGGAAATGGCTGCTAGCTATTGTTAGGGGGTATTCAATTAACAGAAAAAACTGCTGGTATTTTTCCCTGGAACAAACAGATTACAATTTTTTAAATTTCACCTTTAAATTTATTTTTATTGTTTCTTTTTTTGCAGAAAAAAAACGAAACCTGCCTTTGCCAGCAGGCAAGCCAAAAAATCTGCCGCCTGTCGCCTGCCCTCCCTACTGCAAGAAATCCGGGCAAAACCAAGTTGAAGTGTCTCTACCCTCTTACGAAAAACACTTTCTAAAGCAAACTCATTGATAAAACGCGCTCAGCATTTAGAGGTCTCACCACTTACCGTTTCCAGACCAGCTCCACGTTTTCCTGTCCTTCTTTCAAAATATCCGCCGTCTTCAAATGATAGATCACATTTTTTAAAATCTTATTACTAACCCAGCCGTGAATCGCCCAGGAAGTTTTGTGGTACCAACTGGCAGCGTCGTTTGGCAGAATCCCGTAACGCTCCGCTACCGTGTCGATATTATCGTCCGATTGCATAAAATAATCACAACTATCGTGAATGGTCCGCAACATCCGGATCAGGGTTTCCGGTTTTTCTGCGATGGCTTTTTTAGTAGCAGCAATCATAAAACAAGGCCACGGGGTGAGGTATTCCCCTACCCTGCGTAGCTGTCCCGCATCCACGTAGGGTTTGGTTGTATATTTTTCCCAATAAAAAACATCCGTTCCCCGTTCCGATAATGACGTCAGCGCCCCGTCCAGATTCTTAATAATTTTGAATTGTTCCGTCGCGATTTCATTTCCCTGGCTGTTGGCATCGACAATCGCCATCAGATGAGAACCCGACCCAAACCGGCTGATCGCATAATTTTTATCATAAATATCACTGTGGTGACGCAAGGTATTTTCAGCGCCAGTATGAATGCCCCAGATCAGAGGAGAAGTTACATATTCGCTGATAATCAGAGAGGGATTGCCATTGGCGATATCGGTAATAATTCCTTCGGTGAGCAAAATACAGGCATCTACCTCATCATTGCGAAGTGCCTTGGTCATCTGTCCGGTTCCTCCCTTGAAAGTAGTCCATTTGAGGTCCACCCCTCTTGCTGCGAAGGCTCCTTTTTCGTTTGCCAAATGCACGGGTAAGTTGAAATGCTCCGGGACACCGCCCAGGCGAATTGTTGTGCTTTTCATACCGCTAAAATAAGGAAAAAATTGATTTTGTTGAGTCGCTGTGCTTGTTGAGTCGCTGCGCTTGTTGAGTCGCTGTGCTTGTTGAATCGCTGCGCTTGTTGAAAAAAACAGCCAGGTAGAAAATCTCGAAATCTCCCCTCGGGGTTGAGGTAAAATTTTGGGATTTTTTATCCATTCCCATATATCGGTTCAAACCTTGATGCGAAGAATTCTCGAGCAATTTTCGATACCTACTTTCGAAAAGATCCCAGCGGGATCACATTATGTTAGCCAGAAATCAGAGCCCGCGTGCGGTCGATCCCAGCGGGATCGCATTATTTTTTGAAGAGCAAAATATTAAAATAAATAAAAAAGTTCCGATAAAATTCACAAAATAATCAACCCTGAAAAAGGCCATGCGCTTAATGAATAATCACATCGGTCACCACATTCTCACCAATCTCTTTATTCATCAATTTAATAATCTTGTCCTTGCCGTAATTCAGTTCCTGTTTGAGCGGTGCGGAATCTATTTTGATAAACAATTTTCCTTTGGTCAGGCTGATTTTTTTCGTGTATTTATTGATGCTCGGTCCCATGGTGGATTCCCAGACGGATTTGACCTTCAGCTGGTCCAGCTTTGGTTTCAGGCGCCGGGAGTTCATCATCTCGGCCAGCACATCTTTTAATTCCTGATCGTTGTATTTTTTCATTCTAAATATAAATCAGCGTTTTAAATAATCTTACCATTCTCTACCGTAAATTTACGATAATTTGTGGCGTATTGCTCAACAATTTTTTCCAGCCGGTTTTCGTGCGTATCGGTGATAAATATCTGACCAAAATCCTGATCCAGTAACAACCCAATCAATTGTGCCACCCGGTACCGGTCCAGTTTATCAAAAATATCATCCAGCAACAGCAACGGTTTTTTTTCTTTTTGTTGTTTTAAAAATTCAAACTGCGCCAGTTTAAGTGCCAGCACAAAAGATTTCAGTTGCCCCTGGGAACCAAATTTCCGCAAAGGATTTCCACCAATTATAAACTTGAGATCATCCCGGTGAATCCCCGCCGTGGTACGTTGCAGAATCCGGTCTTTCTGCTCATTTTCTCTCAGTAAATTTTCCAGACTGTCATTTTCCAGTTTGGATACATAAACCCCGGCGACTTGCTCCGCGTCGTTGGAAATCACCCGATAAAAACGTTGAAAAACCGGTAAAAATTCCGCTATGAATTTCTTTCTGGCCTGATAAATAAAATCCGCCGGAGCCAGCAACTGCCCGTTGTAAGCCTGGATCAACTGGTCATCATAATAACCGGATTTACCCATTCCTTTCAGCGCGGCATTTCGCTGCTTCAGTACCTTATTGTACGTCATCAACATCTTCAGGTACCCCGTTTCGAGTTGCGAAAGGGTGTTGTCAATAAAACGCCGCCGCTCTTCACTGCCCTCCGACACCAATTGGGTATCATCGGGCACAATCATCACCACCGGAATTTCTCCGATGTGTTCCAGCAACCGGTCGTACGCTACGTCGTTGCGTTCGAACTTCTTTTGTTTTCCGGGAATCACCTTGGCCACCACCTTGTCCTGCTCCGCAAAATTCCCTTCAATTCTGAAAAAATCGGCTCCCTGCCGGACCATTTGACGGTCATTGGTCCCGAAATTACTTTTGGTCATACAGAGATAGTAAATCGCTTCCAGCAGATTGGTTTTTCCCATTCCGTTCATGCCTACGAAGCAATTTAACTGCGGTGAAAAGGAGACCCTGAGATCTTCGTAGTTTTTAAAATTTACCAATTTCAGTTCGAGCATTGTCATTCCGGCAAAAGTAAGCAAGAACTCGCAATAAAAAACAGGGTCCCAAAGAACTTTACGGTATAAAACTTAACTATTTTTAATTTTCGAGTTCTATTTTGATTTTGGGCTCGACTTCACTATCTTTGTAGTAGAAAAATTCAATATTTCTATTAAAAAGATTTAATCATAACTACCAATATGGGCAAAGTAGCAGATAAGAACAAGACCAAAGCTTCTAAACCGAAGTATTCTAAAGAATTGTATCTTCAATGGTACGAGCAAATGCTTTTGATCCGACGTTTCGAAGAAAAGGCGCTGATGATGTACGGACAACAAAAAATTCGTGGATTTTGTCACGTTTATATTGGTCAGGAGGCCATTACCGCAGGGATGGAAACGGCCCTTACCAAAGATGATTGTATCGTAACCGCTTACCGTCAGCACGGAACGGCACTCGGCCGGGGGGTAACGCCCAAGGAAGCGATGGCAGAATTGTTTGGTAAAGAAACCGGAATCGTCGGTGGAAAAGGAGGTTCGATGCACTTCTTTTCCAAAGAAAATAATTATTTCGGTGGAAATGGGATCGTGGGAGCACAGATTCCAATTGGTGCCGGAATTGGTTTTGCGGAAAAATACCGGGGAACCAAAAATCTTTGTGTAACCATGTTCGGAGATGGTGCGGCCCGTCAGGGAGCTTTGCACGAAGCGTTCAATATGGCCATGACCTGGAAATTACCCGTGCTTTTTATTTGTGAAAATAATGGCTACGCCATGGGAACTTCCGTAGAAAGAACCAGTAATGTAATTGATTTACACCGTATGGGAGATGGCTACGGAATGCCGAACGAACCCGTCGATGGTATGCAACCAGAAACGGTTTACGAAGCTATTCAAAAGGCAGCCAAACACATCCGTAGCGGAAAAGGCCCTTACTTCCTGGAGATCAAAACTTACCGCTACAAAGGTCACTCTGTTTCTGACCCGGCTAAATACCGTACGAAAGACGAACTGAACGATTATAAAGACAAAGATCCCATCAAAGTAACCGAAAAACGGATTCTGGATGGAAAAATGGCCACCGAAGCGGATATCAAAAAGATTAAAGATAAAATCAAAAAGATGGTCGAAGAGGCCGTTGAGTTTGCCGAAAATTCGGATTATCCGGATGGTTCCGGTCTTTATGAGGATAATTATGTTCAGACGGACTATCCTTATCTGGAGTAAAATCTTTTTTCCGTCTGATTTTTTCCTGAATTAGGCCAACTAAGTGGATATATTGCCGTACAACGAAGGGCAGTATATCCATTTTTTTTATTAAAAAAAACATTTTCCGGGAAGCTTGAGACGCCGAGAAGCATTACAACGGACATTTTTTTCTACATTTTCTCGAAAGATTGCTTATTTTTGCGCCCAAATTACCATTACTTATCAGCCAATTGTTAGTAATTACATAGAGTTGTTTAAGAAACTTCATATTAAAAATAAATCAAGTATTTTATTTATGGCAACTAGAAGAAACCGAACCCGAAAAAACAAACAGGAGGAAGAAAACCTGGTAGACGTAGTAGAAACTCAGGAAAAACAATCCGAAGGTTTTCTGGAAGATAATCAGAATACCATTTTTGGGGTTTTAGTAGCAGCCGTAGTGCTGATTGGTCTGTATATGCTTTACAAGCAATTTTACGTAGCACCAAAAGAAAAGCAGGCGGTTGAGCAGATGACACAGGCTCAGTTTCAGTTTGCGCAGGATTCCTTTGCCCTCGCCCTGAGTAATCCGGGAGGCGGATATGAAGGTTTCAATGGCCTGGCCAGCAACTACGGAGGTACTCCTTCCGGAAACAGCTCTAATTTATACGCCGGTATTTCTTACCTGCAATTAGGAGAATTCGATAAAGCCATCGAACACCTTAAAGACTACGACGGAGCGGGTGAGATTGGTCCCATTCTCAAAAATGGTCTGCTGGGAGATGCTTTCGCAGAAAAAAATGAAATGGATCAGGCATTGAGTTATTACAAAAAAGCTGCCAGCGCGGGTGACAACGCAGGGGTAACACCTTATTATCTGCTGAAGCAGGGTATGCTGGAAATGAAAAATAATAACAACACTGCCGCCGAAGACGCTTTTAGAAAAATAAAAGAAAAATATCCACGCTCCCGTTTTGCACAGGATGCTGAAAAGTACCTCATGCGGGCGAGTGCCGCTGCTATGTAAACAAATAGCAC
>CAKZUV010000174.1 GCA_937921555.1 uncultured Saprospiraceae bacterium | reverse complement strand
AGGAATGTTAAATAAATAAAGTACGATTCTATACTTCCTCTTTTTGCCTCACTCTGCATCATCAAAATGGTCATTATACACAGCATAACTCCCATTTTGCTTCTTTGATTGAGGCAAAAATAGTTCGCCTAGAATCTGCACTTATTTATTTGCCATTCCTAAGAAATTCAGGGTTTAGAAATTTCTAAGAAGGGACAGGATTGTAAAGTGACTGTCTCCCAAAATCGGTTTTTGATTTATTAATGATTTCATAGACTGGATCAAACAGACCAATCCGTATAAATTGTGGGTAAAAATCTCAATTCCAATAGAATCAAAGGTCTGGTTAGACCTAAAAGTGTGTGGTGGTAAAAACAGGTATCATAAAATGATGGCTAAAAATATTTAAATATTCTAATAAAAAGAAATAAAGACAATATTTTTTGAAATATTTAATTCTTTATGAACAGGTCCTGGAGAAAATTACAAAAAAGACAGATTATAAAAAAAGAAAACCCCCGCAAATGGCGGGGGCCCTTAAAAAAGAGGAAATAACTAAATTCTAATTCGATTCCAGGAATCGTATATTTTTTTATAACCGATAAGACAAACCGACGGTGATTAGAGAAGCGCCGTAGCCGATCTCTCCGTAAAAACCCAATTTGGAAGGCGTGATATATTTCAGACCAATGTACCCCGAATAGGTAATCAGACTTTTTTCTTCGATCAGAATTCCTTCCGGCCGGTTTTCTATTTCTTCGATGTTGGTATCAATTTTAGAAAAATTATAGCCGAGCATCGCACCTCCGTAGAAGTCCACTTGCCCCTGACTGTAATGTCCCTGGAAGCGCAAACCCGTGAGGTAAAAATTATTCAGCAATTTTAATTCATCTTCTTTGATCACATTACCGTGGCTGTCTTTTAGGTTACCTTTATAGGCCGTTGAGGAGTATCCAAAATAGGCTCCTACACTCAAAAAGTCTTTAAACCGGTAATTTACAGCAACACTCACCGGTGGTGTTTTGGTTCTGGTACTTGTGGAGACAAAAGTGGACAATAAACCTATCCCGGCCTGAAGTTCTACCTGTCCGGCTTTGTAGCTAAGGTCTTTCTGACGACCGTAATTCTGAGCCGCTGCAGATGACACAACAAAATTAATTAAAAAAATTGTAAGTATTGTTAAAATGTTTAAATTTTTCATCTGGTAGTTTTAATAGGTAACTTGTATTTTTTGTATTTTACTTATTGGGCATAGAGATATCCTCTCTATCAGGGAGATAGAAGCAATTCTGAAAAGAGCAAATAATAAATTATCTGTTGCGCTTCAGCAATCTGATTTCAAAAAATGAGATACCCTATGGTAGACAAACTACATCATCTGAAAAATACTTTTCAGTATACATTGTCATACCAACGGTATAGCTATCAGCTTGTTCGGTAATGTTTTCCGAAACCGCATAATTGCAACCATAACCGGGAGAACAGGCAGTGAAAAAAGATAAAAAAAGACAGGTACAGAATAGAATAAACATTCTAACCATAGGTTTGGCTAAAAAAAAGATTACGTGATCTTTCATAATTGTATCATTTGGTTTAAAAACTAAAAATTCGTTATCTATAAGACACATCCGAAGCAGAAAATGCTGCATCAGCAAGTAAATTATTTTTGAAAAATCTGATGGTCACTGTAACTATAAATCACTGAAATTCTGAACGAATTTCTTTCGCAAGTAGATTAATGCAATGGACAAGTAAATGTGGTTTTTGGGTTTTCCTAGAACTCAGAAAGTAGGTTTATTTAGTCATTTACTTCCATAATTTCCTGAATACAACGTAAATATACACGGTTATATTTTACCAGACAAGACCTTTTATCTTTTTTTTTTAATATTCCTAAGCTATTCAGAAAATTATTATCTTGAGGATTCTAACTAAATTTCATATTGAGATGCGCCAACTACCTTTTCTTTTAGTATTTTTTTTACTCCCTACCCTGCTCATTTGTCAAAAAGATGATGCCCATTTTCTGGATCTGGAAAAATTCTCCGAATTCAAAATCCGCAATATCGGTCCGGCGGGAATGAGTGGTCGTGTCACGGCAATTGATGTTAATCTTCAACATCCCGACCATATCTACGTCGGTACGGCTTCGGGTGGTGTCTGGAAATCAGAGAGCGGTGGAATTGCCTGGGAACCGATCTTTGACGACGCTCCCGTACAATCCGTTGGCTCTATCAAAATCAATCAAAAAAATCCGGCTGATATCTGGGTCGGTACGGGCGAAGGAAATCCCCGGAATTCTCACAATAGCGGAAAAGGAATTTATCGTACCCTCGACGGAGGACGGACCTGGAAATTAATGGGACTGGAAAATACTACGCTCATTCACCGGATTATTATCCACCGGGATGACCCGAATACCGTAATCGTGGGCGCACTGGGATCCGCCTGGGGGCCTTCCACCGATCGCGGCGTTTACAAAACAACCGATGGCGGTACGACCTGGAGCAAAGTCCTGTTTATTGACGAACAGACCGGAATTGCAGATCTGATTACTGATCCGGAAAATCCTAACAAACTGATCGCAGCGACCTGGAAATTTGGTCGGACGCCCTGGAAATTCAATTCCGGCGGACCGGGTTCGGGTATCCACATCAGCTACGATGCGGGAGCAACCTGGGAAAAAATTACGGACGAAGATAAAAAAAGCGGACTTCCCAAAGGACCACTGGGCCGGATAGGACTGGCCGTCGCGCCCAGTAAACCCAATATCATTTATGCGCTGGTGGAAGCAAAAGTCAACGCGCTCTACAAATCCGAAGACGGCGGCCACAAGTGGAAAAAAATTGCCGATAAGGATATTGGAAACCGGCCTTTTTACTACGCAGAAATTTACGTAGATCCACACAACGAAAATCGTATCTGGAACCTCTGGTCTTACGTTTCAAAAAGTGAAGACGGTGGCCGTACTTTCAAAACCGTCATGGATTATGGTACCAATATTCATCCCGATCACCACGCTTTCTGGCTCTCCCCGGATGATCCGAATTATCTGATTAATGGAAATGATGGTGGCATGAATATTTCCCGCGACGGCGGTAAAAACTGGCGATTTGTAGAAAATCTGCCGGTCGGTCAATTTTATCATATCAATTACGACCATTCCATTCCCTACCGGGTAGGTGGTGGGATGCAGGACAACGGTACGTGGGTCGGCCCGTCCAGTATCTGGAAATCAGGTGGTACCCGCAACGCCGACTGGCGGGAAGTGCTTTTCGGTGATGGGTTCGACATGTTATTCAGGCCCGACGATATACGCCACGGGATGGCAATGTCGCAGGGAGGTAACCTGGCTTATTTTGATTACGAAACGGGACAAAATCAATTTATCCAACCAACACATCCCGATGGAAAAGAACTTCGATACAACTGGAACGCGGCGCTGGCGCAGGGACCGTTTGATAATTGTGAAGTTTATTTTGGCAGTCAGTACGTTCATAAAACGTCCGATTGCGGAAAAACCTGGGAAATTATTTCTCCTGATCTGACGACCAATGATACGACTAAACAAAAGGAATCTGCCGTTACCGGAGGGCTCACCAAAGATGTCACCAACGCCGAAAATTTTACGACCATCACCACCATCGCTCCGAGTCCGGTCGACCGGGAAGTGATCTGGGTCGGTTCGGATGATGGTAAATTACACCTGACCAAAGATGGTGGTAAAAACTGGTCGGAGATGTCCGGTCGCTTGCCGGGACTACCTAACGGAAGCTGGTTTGCTCAAATAGAGGTGTCTACAAAAAATGCGGGCGAAGCGTTTTTGGCAGTCAATAATTACCGCAGAAATGATTTTACGCCCTATGCGTACCACACGACTAATTACGGGGCAACCTGGAAAAGAATTGCCAGTGAGGATGGTGTTGCTGGTTATGTGATGTGTATTGTTCAGGATCCGGTCGTTCCGGAATTGTTATTTATGGGAACGGATTATGGGTTGTATTTTTCTTTCAATGGTGGACAACAATGGCAACAATGGAATAAAGATTTTCCGAGTGTTCCGACGCGTGATTTAAAAATTCATTCCAGGGATCACGATCTGATTATCGGAACTTTTGGCCGCGCCATCTGGATCATGGATGATATCAGACCTTTGCGGGAAATTGCCCGAACCAACAAAAAAGTACTCGATCAGGATATCGCTATTTTTACACCACCCGATGCTTATCACAGTAGTTACCGTTCGGTGGATGGTGTTCGTTTTATTGCCAACGCAGAATTTCAGGGGCCCAATCGTAGCCCCAATGGTATGTTTTCTATCTGGATGAAAAAGAAAGAAAAAGCGGAAAAAGAAGCGATGGCCAAAAAAGGAAAAGGGAAAAAAGATGGAAAGGAAAAAAATAAAAAACCAGCGGAAGTGGAGATGAAGAAGGATGGAAAAAAGAAAGATGGTAAGAAAAAAGGTGGTGACAAAACGGCCATTGTAATTTATGATATGCAAGGAGATACCGTCCGTAATTTCACCAGAAAACTGAAGCCGGGCCTTAACCGGGTATCCTGGCGGCTGGATGAAAATGGGATTCGTTTCCCCTCCGAGCGCGATCCAAAACCGGACGCTGATCCACCGGGCGGACTGGATGTGTTGCCGGGAGATTATAAAGTGGTGGTGACGCACGGTGAGGCCAAAGATTCAACGACTATCAAGGTGCACGCGAATCCGCACCGTCCGGTCACTATGGACGGCTTGAAAAGAAAGTACGCACAACAGCGGCAATATTACGATAAAATAGAAACGGCCACCGCAGATTTTAACCGATTGAAAAAGGCCAAAAAAACGGTCAAACTGGTCAACGATGCCATGATACACGCACCGGACAGTACCCAGGAAATGATCAAAGAAATGGGGAAAGCCATGACGGATAGTATTGCTAACCTGATGGCGATTTATATGTTTCCACCAGACACAAAAGGTATTCAGCGGTCATCAGACAAACTGACTTCTGTTATATTTCAGGCGATGAGATATTTCCGTGGGGCGGATGATGCGGTTTCCGAAAATGCCAATGGTGCCATCCAGAAAGCGGAGCGTAGAATGACGGAGGTAAACGCGATGGTTAGTCGATTCTTTGCGGAGGATTGGCAGGCTTATCGGGAGGCGGTGGAGCAGGTGGAGGTAAGGTTGTTTGAGTAGGGTGTTTTTTTACATATCTGCACTCGAGTTAGTTGCAATTAAGACAATAAGTCAAAATCGGATAAAAATCAGTACTTTTATTACCTAAAATAAATAAATGACAGAGAAAGAAAAGAACATTATTTTTTTTGAATCAAAACTCAATAATTTTGTTGAAGATTTGAAAAAATATGTATCTACAGATACAGGAGAATGGACTATTAAAGGATTCATTGACATATATAAAAATATCTATACAATATCCTCTGACACTAAAATAGTCTCAAAAATTCTAGAAATTCATATCTTTCCAGAAATACTTAGATTTGCCGAAGAAATTGGATTTAAAATAGTATTAGCTGAACATCAAAATTGGTATCCAGATTTGACCTTTGTAAATAAGGAAAATGAAGAAATAAAATTTGCATTAGATTTAAAAACTACCTTTCGTAGAAATAATAATTCAGCTGGATTTACATTAGGAAGTCATGGTGCTTATTTCAAGGAAAGAGATAAAGATAAAAATATTCAATTTCCGTATAATCAATATTCAGGACATTATTGCCTTGGAATAATATACACTAGAGCTGACTTTGAAGATGATTTAGCTGAAACTGAAATTTTTAATGTGAATGACCTCGAAGAAGAATATGAAAATCAGTTAGATCCAATAGGAGAAAGACAAGTTACCAAGATCGAAAATTTAAAATCAATAACTTCTGTAATTAAAGATTTCGACTTTTTTGCAGCAGCTAAATGGCAAATTGCAAGTGACTCAAGAGGCTCTGGGAATACTGCAAATATTGGATCTATAAAAAATATTGATGATTTAAAGTCTGGGAATGGTGTTTTCAGTAAACTTGGTGAAGATTGGTTTGATGAATACTGGATAAACTATGGAGCAGTTTCAATGGTTAAAAATGGGAAGACAATACTCGTTACAAATATTTGGGATTTCTTAGAATTTAAAGGTAGACAAGATTTATTTGATAAAGTCGGCAAAGGCGCAAAACGTAGAAAAAAATGAAAATATTCGTTCCACCAATAAAATCGCAAGGAATAAAAACAAAACTTGTTGAATGGATAAAATCTAATGCTGAACAAGTTGATTACGACAGGTGGGTAGAACCGTTTATGGGAACAGGAGTCGTAGCATTTAACGTAAGACCAAAAAGAGCTCTACTCTGTGATAGCAACCCCCACATAATAAAATTTTATAACTCGCTGAAGAGTAAAGAAATTACAAGTAAAATTGTAAAGAAATACTTAATTAAAGAAGGGGAACAATTATTAGCAAGTGAAGGAAAACACTACTATGAAATAAGAAATCGATTTAATGAAAATGGAAGTTCATTGGATTTTTTATTTTTGAGTAGGTCTTGCTTCAATGGAATGATGAGGTTTAATAAGAAAGGAGGTTACAATGTTCCATTTTGTAAGAAACCTAATCGATTTGCTCAGGCATTAGTTACTAAAATAACAAATCAAGTAGAGAATATATCTCAAATCATTGAAAAAGGAGACTTTGAATTTAAAAATTTAGATTTCAAGGAAACGCTAAAAAATATTGATTCTAAAGATTTAGTTTACTGTGATCCACCTTACATAGGAAGGCATGTGGATTATTTTGATTCTTGGTCAGAAGAAGAAGAAATATTTTTACGAGACGGATTAATTGATGCAAATGCAAAATTCATTCTTTCAACTTGGTTAAGTAATAAATATCGTACTAATGATTATATCTTCTCAGTATGGAAGGAATATTCAATTTCAACAAAAGAACATTTTTATCATGTTGGCGGAAAAGAATCTAACAGGAATGCGGTATATGAAGCATTATTATCAAACGTAAAATTAAATGATAGTATATCAAATAAAGTAATGCAGTCTCGTATTAATACTAATCAGTCTCAGCTAACCTCTAATCAAAATAAAACTACTCTACCTGAACAACTTTCATTAAAACTATAAAGATGCAGACAAGCTGAATAGCGTTCGCAACTGAATAAAACCCAGTCCCACTGAGCATATTTTAATAAAAAAATTAATGCTGAAAACTCATGGAATTCTGGAATAATAAAATTAATGTCAGTAAAGAAGCTGCTCAAAAACAAATTGAAATCATTAATTCTTTTTCTCCTTAGAAAAGATTAAAGATCGCATTGGACTTTACCAATATGAGTGTCGATCAGACTAGAAAGTGGATAAATGAGTGGAATAGCTGATAACTGGGCTTTAATATATAACGGAGAGAATAGTTTTCAACAAGTAGCAATTGGAAAGTCAGGAAAATATAGTGTTGAGAACGAAATATTATTTTCTAAATTTTTAAATATTGGAAACGATGAAAAGAGTTAAGAGATTAAATGATGAAAAGCTATACGTTGAATTAACCAATATAATTAGAATTGGAAATATTGCAATAAAGGAAGCTATAGAAGAAAATCGTAGTTTTGGAATTCCTGAAACGTTCTCGAAAAATGGCGTAATTTATTATGTGCTAAGTTCAGGAGAAGTTAAGTCCATTCAACCAGATATCATGAAATAATTGAATTCTACTTTTTAATACACACTAGAATAGAAACTTAAAAAGTTGTAAACTTGTAGGCTGTGTGAATAGAACTATAATCATATGAAAAATATAATGTTGAATAGGTTGATGAGAATAATAAGACCATTAAGCCCTGAATCCAAGCTAGAACTCATTTCTAAAATTTCAGAATCATTGAAATTTGATCTAAAAAGGAAAAAGGCTCAAAAAGAAACTATCTTAGAAGAGTTATATGGCTCGTGGAAAGACCAAACTCGATAAATAATTCGTCCAAGTACAATGTTCACCGTACATGGCCTGAATGATTGGTACGTCTGTGATACGTAGAAGAATAATCAAATAAAACTTGAAAAAAGCATACCTCACCATTGACGACTCCCCCGGAACGCAGTTTACCCAAAAAGTAGACCTGCTTAAAAAACATCAGATTCCGGCCGTCTTTTTTTGCATCGGTCAATTAATTGAAAAATATCCAGCCGCCGTTGTCGATAGTATTCACAAAGGTTTTATCATTGCCAATCATAGTTATACCCATCCCGCTTTTTCCAAAATATCCGTTGAGCAAGCAAAAGAAGAAATTCATAAAACGGATCAAATCATAGAAGAGATTTATCAGAAAGCCAGCGTGCCTCGTCCCGCAAAATGGTTTCGGTTTCCTTACGGAGATAAAGGCGATTTAAAAAATGGAAAGGTTTTTTCCATTTTTAGAAAAGGTAATCCAAAACGGGGCGCAGCCATTCAACAAATGCTCAGAGACTTAGGCTACCAGCAACCTGATTTTGACGGCGTCACTTATCGCTACATGCAAAAAGCAAAACTCTGGGATTACGCAGACTGGACCTGGACGTTTGATGTGATGGAATGGGCGATGAACATGGACCGACCACCGCAAGGTCTTTCTAATTTAGAGAAAGTTTTTAAACGACTGGCTACCAAAAATCCACGGGACTGTCGCGGTTTTTTGATGGGAGAAAATCGCTGGCTGGATAGTCCTTCGAACGAAATTTTACTGCTCCACGATCACGAAGCAACCAATCAGGAATTTTCTGCAATTATCGAATATCTCAGTACCCTACCCTTTTCCTTTGGGTCGTTTGATGATTTGATTTCAAATTAGCGATCAACCCGTAACTTTATTCCTAAAAAACACGATTGAAGTGTTTGATTTTTGAAGTTGAAGTTGCTCTTGAGTTTGAAGTTGAGTTTGCCCTTGAAAATCAATAACATTCAAAAACATTTTATCCAATTCCAGTACTGCTAATTTATCCTACAACTCAAACCGCAACTTAATTCCATTTGCAGGCTTCAGTGTCACCGAGGGCAGCAATTCTACTTTATGGTTTCCTACCAACTTAAACCGATACCGTTTCAGCATTTTCAGTATAATCATTTTCATTTCCAGGGTAGCAAAATGACGACCGATACACATCCGGGGTCCCGCCCCGAATGGCATGTGCGCAAAATTATGCCGGCCTTTTCTCCCCTCTTTGGTAAACCGATCCGGATCAAATTTTTCCGCCTCGGGCCAGCATTTTTCCGAATGGTGTAAACCATAAATAAACGGAATTACCCGCGCACCCTTTGGAATATCAAATCCATTTATGTGGTCGTCTTCCATGGCAATCCGATCAGTAATCCACGAGGGCGGATAAATTCGAAGACATTCGTCGATTACCCGATTGAGATAATCCAGTTGTAATAATTTAGAAAAATCAGGTATTTGATCTCCAATGATTTCCTCGCGTTCTGCCAGTATTTTTTTAATCACTTCCGGATGTTTTCCGAGTATATAAAAAATCCATGATAAGGAATTGGCGGCCGTTTCGTGTCCGGCAACAAACAGCGTCAGCGTCTCTTCCCGCAGTTGATCGTCACTCATTCCTTCGTTGGAATCTTCGTAGCGACAGCTGAGCAGCATTCCTAATAAATCTTCTTTGGGTGGTTGCTTCCGGCGGGCAGCGATTAGTTGATTCAGATAGACGTTATTTTCTTTGGCTACTTGTTCGTAAAATTTGGTTTGTCCGGTCATCTGATAGAATTTCAATAACCGGGGAATCCGAACGAGCTTAATCATCATTTTTTGAAGATGTTGAAATCTGTCGGAGAAAGCAGAGATTTCTTCCTGATTCATATCATCTCCGTAGATCGCCCGGGTCATCACCCGAAAAGTCAGATCGCTGAATTCTTTATCAATAATTATTTCAGGATTTTTTTCAATGCGTTGATCCATTTCTAAAAAATAGAGATCGATCTGTTCATCCATAAAATTAATAAGCTGACCGATACTTTTGGGTCGAAAACCAGGGGCCATTAACTTGCGGTGGGCGGCATGACGTTCGCCCGTTGCCAGTAATAATCCTTTTCCGACAAAGTGACCCAATACCTCGTTATTGGCAACCGATTTTTTATAATTGTCCTCATTTTTTCTAAGGAAGTGTTGAATGATGTCCGGATCTACCGTGATGATATTGACCTTATTATAGCGCAAACTAAAACAATAGGTGTCGCCATATTTTTTTAAATTCCG
>CAKZUV010000173.1 GCA_937921555.1 uncultured Saprospiraceae bacterium | reverse complement strand
AATGGCGCTTCTCTTTTTCATTCAATTGACTATAGTGATAACGCATTTTTGATTCAATTTCCTGATTATAACCTGTCATTTTTTTTGTCTCAAATTTAATTGAAAATTCTGAATCTATTTAAATCTTGTCCCTTATTCATTAAAATTTTCCATCAGAAAATTTTTCACTACCCCTTTGCTACGGCGCGTTACCTCCAAGAATACTGCGTAATTCCTCGATTCTTTTAGCACCTTCGTATTTTCCGACCATATTTTGCTTACTGTCTAAAATAACAAAACTGGGAAGTGTTTCTACCTTGTAGTACTGACGTAAATTGATTCCGTCTATGTTATCAACATCAACGTCGAGCGTATGATAACCTGCGGACAACATTTTTCTGATTTCCGGATCAGGAAAGACATTGGTTTCCATCATTTTACAGGGCAAACACCATTTAGCACCAAACTTAATAAAAACCTTTTTTCCGTCCTGCGCGGAGGAATTAGTGATATTGTGAAAATCCTCGCTGGTGATGGCTGAATGATTGACCGTTTTTGCTTCCTTATTTGTTACCGGCTCCGATAGTTTAATCTTGGATGGACTGACCGGCGGCTTAATAATTGGTTTGATTCCTTTGCTGATTACATCCGAGGGTCCGGATGGCTCGGTACTTTCACTAGCCTCCGGACTAGTTGCGGTCACCGGGGCAATTGCTATTTTGTCCGTTTCCGGTTCAGGATTGCTGGCCACGGAGGACAGAAGAACAGGTTCCGGACTGGAAAATGTTTCGGAGGCGGTGGGAAGTTCCGCGACGGCAGTATAACTCCGGGATTTTTCGGGCGCCTCCGCGGAATAAGAAGGACCCCAACCCAGGCTGGCCTGATTACCGAGCTTTCCGTTAAATAATTCGTTATTGAGAATGCCGGAATTTATAATAAAGGCAGTGAATAAAATACCTACGGTCAGGCATGCGACTAGATTCAGATTTCTTTTATTGAGAAAACGAGCCGGAGGTACTGATAGTTTAGGTTGGGGTTTAAAACTTACGGGAGTAGGTTCTAAATTAAATTCAAAGAAAAGAGGTTGTGATTTTGAGGAATAATTTACCTCAAAAAAAGCATTTTTTGGAGTTGGAGCTACCATAATCTGTCAATAATAGTTACGCAATATGTTTGTTTTCAAATGTTCTAAAGACCATTTGTTATGCGTTTTCTCAAGGTAGTTCGCCTCAAATATAGAAAATAATCTTAGTTAATTGTAATTTTTTCAAAAAAAAATAATTTCTTTCATTTACATTAAAACATTTAACTATTTGATATCCAAAGGTTTAACGGGTCTACCATCACTCCAATATCCCATAAAGGCCTGCTCAAAAGTGAATCCCGTAGCGTATTCACAATCCTTTCCTTCCCGGGTACAATTGTGCAGGGCATCCAGTAATTTCCAGTACCCAAAATAGTCCACCGGATCCAGGCGGCTTACGTTCCCGGCCCGTCGGGTAACCATTGTTCTTTTTCCCACGTCCAGCCTTTCATTGATACTATAAGATTCGTTGTGTCCCGCCCGGATATTCCGATCCTTAAACCGGCGATCCTCCCGCTGGGTAATAAAATATTTATCGAGCGTATTTGTGGCGGTAGCAAACACCTTTTTTCCAAGCTTATCTCCTACCGTTTTGTCTTTTTCACTAACCATAACGAGCAATTTCGTGTCCACGGGAATATTTTCGTAAGAATCCAGTAATCCACCTTTGAATGGCCCCGTTCCAGGCGAACAAAGTAACACGGCTGCGGGTCTGGGCAGATCATATTCCTGATGATGGGCGGCGATATTGGCAGCGATCGCACCTCCATAGGAGTGACCGGTGATGCTAAGATTCCGGGTAATTGGCAAGGTATGCTGACCATTGGAAAGCGTATCCAATGCCCGCTGAATTCCCACCACTGCCCACTCGGTAAAACGACGGGTACGCGGAGGGAAAATATGTTTTTGGTAACGCGGATAAATTACGGTATTTCCCTTGCGGACCAGATGCGCCAGCCAGTCTCCGTAAACCATCGGATTCAGCACCCCATATCCGTGTAAAAAGACTACGACGTGGGCACTGTCTTTTGCGGGACCAACGGGTTCAAATAGCCAGAATCCATCGGCACTGTCCGAACGATCAGTCACCCGAATGTCCTCGTGCGGATAATTGCGGCCTCCGGGACCGGAAAGGGGTTGCTCCGGCAGTGACTGACTAAAGAGAAAATTATGGAAAAGTAAAATTAAACTTAGTATTTGTAAATATTTCATAGATCAAAATCGCTGAACGGGCGTTGTTTGATAGAGGAATTGTCTTGTGTGTATAATTTAGAGCTTATCTAAGCTTCCATTAATTCAATTGGCAAATTTCGTACAATCCTGGAAATTTAGCCAAACTCTTACTTAAAAGATTACCTTTGCATTTGGTTATGCAAATACGCAACAACCCGGAGGAGCGGGTTGTTGTGTTTAATTTTAACCAATACTAAAATATCACATAAACTTAGCTTTTGGCGAATCTTCCAGAAATAAAACGTAAACCAGTTGGCGTCATTGGTGCCGGTAGTTTCGGTACCGCTATTGCTAATTTGCTGGCCGTCAATACGGATGTTTATATTTTTTCCCGTAAGGAGAAGATTGTCAACAAAATCAATACCACCCATCATCATATCAACGTGGATCTTTCTCCACGCATTACCGCCACTTCAGACTTACAAAAAGTTGCTGAGGCCGCTACTTTAATTTTTCTGATTGTGCCGTCTGCCAATTTTCGTAATATGATGCAAAGTCTGGCTCCCTTTCTCAAGCCTTCTCATATTTTGATTCATGGAACGAAGGGTTTTGATCTGAATGGTCTGGATGAATCCGACATTAGTAATCTGAAAATTAACCGGGCGGATGTTCATACCATGAGTCAGGTAATTCTCGAGGAAAGTGTAGTCGTCCGGATTGGGTGTCTGTCCGGTCCGAATCTGGCCCGGGAAATCATGGAGGGACAACCAACGGCTACGGTAATCGCCAGTAAATTCAGCGAGGTGATTAAATCGGGCCGACGTGTGCTGAATAGTAAACGGTTTCACGTTTTTGGTAGTTTTGAACTGCTGGGAGCAGAGCTGGCCGGGGCTTTAAAGAATGCGATTGCCCTCGGTGCGGGTGCCTTGGATGGGTACGGATTTGGAAAAAATTTGCAGGCAATGCTGATTACCAGAGGTTTGATGGAAATGGTATATTTTGGAAAGGCGATGGGTGCAAACACCAAAGCTTTTATCGGAACGGCAGGTATCGGAGATTTGGTGGCCACGGCGACGAGTGAAAAAAGCAGAAATTATACCTTCGGAATGCGCATGGCCAAAGGAGAAACGCTCGAAAATATTTTAACGACCATGCCCGAAGTGGCGGAAGGGGTCCGGACCATCGCCATCATGGAACAACTCCGGTTGCATTACAAGATTCACGCGCCAATTGCGGAGATGCTCTATAATTTTGTTTTTCATCAGTATAGTCTTGAAAAAGCGATTGATTATCTAATGAATTATCCTTACGGGGTGGATGTCGATTTTTTGTAAAGACCAATAGACTTTATTCAGGAGCTTGTTTTTCGGCGTGGTGGAGGATTCCGAAGACAAACGGCGACCAGCGGGAGGTCTTGATGGACGCTTTTTTTAGTCCCTGACTTACCCAGATATTACAAGTTTTAATCCCTGTATAATTTCCGTGGGCTTCGTAAAACCGGTCGTCCGGCGTGTATCCGGCTTCCATGATTTCTATAGGATGACCACTGGCATCGGTTTCAAAGGTGGAGGTGATATGTTTGTTAAGGATATCAATTTGTTCGGGGCAGACTGCGATGGGAATCCAGTGTGATTGTACCTTCTTAAACTGAGTAACGTGCATGGCCGTGGGACTTTTGAACAACATGGCGTTTATCGCCGTGGAAACCTTGAGTTCGGCCCAGGTTGACGTGTCGAGATAGAATCCTTTGTCGCCCCACCCGATTGCGTAATATTTCGTGGTGGATTTCGGGGATAATTGCTGCACAAAAGACGGAGGAAGCGCCGCCGAGGGCATAATCAGATCAATGTGCATTCCATTGGAAGAGATATAAACCATCTGATCTGCGACGCAATCCGGTTTTTCAGGGTTGGTGCCCCAGTAGGAAAACAGAGCGGCTAATCCCAGATACATCAGGACCGGAACTACAATGAGTAAGCATATCCATTTTATTATTTTGAAAAAAAACGTCCATATTTTCATAGTAAGGCATATTGAATTATCAGATTCAGCAGGGTGCTTCCTCTTTTTTTATTTCAAAAACATTAAAGATGATCACGCAAAGGTATAAATTCTATCCAACCATCTTACTTTTTGCCATTTTGATGCTGGCACTGACCGCTTGCCGCAGTTCCAAAATTAACCGGACGGATACGGATACTATTTTGCGGACTACGATTTCGAGCTATCTCAGTGCCATGAACGAAGAAGATATCGAAACCCTTAAATTCCTGTACGCGGAAGATTTTAAAAGCTATGCGCCACTTTATGAAACCTCAAAAGCGGAATTGCTAAAATCTATCCAAAACGGCTTCAACCAACAAAACAATCGCATCAGCGCCAAAGTAATCGAGGTCATCAACGGACAGGTTATCGCCACGGCTCAGTTAGCATACATGATTATCAACGAAAATCAGGAGGTTATTTACGCGCAGGATTTATTACAAATCTGGAAAAAGGAAGCTACGGGCTGGAAATTAAGCCGGATTTTATTTTATCAGGGGGACGAAATTCCCAAAGCGGGGGATATTAAATTTTAAACCAATCTTAAATACCTTGAAATCAGATATTTACAAATAAAAGTTTTACAAATAACAAATATACCCTATCTCAGGTATATCATCTGCCTTACTATGGGCCTATATTTGTATTGAATCTCTTATACACTTACACACTACAATTTTTTTCTTTTCTTCCCCGGATTCCCACCAAAACTTTAAGACTTAGGAACATCCTTTATTTTTTACACAATTGAACGGTTCATAATACCGGAAACCTAAAATTTTGCTACATGTTTTTAGCTTATACGTCACTTAGAAACTCCCTGTTTTTATCCATTTCTCTATTGGCCTGTTGTTCGCTTTCTGCGGCAACGATTTACGTGGACGCCGCTATGTCCGGCGGTGATGGCCTGAGCTGGTCGTCCGCCTACGGCGATTTACAGGATGCGCTGGCAGCCGCCAGTGCAGGAGATGAAATCTGGGTTAAAAATGGTACCTACTTACCCACCACGGGTACGGATCGAAATGCCTATTTTCAAGTACCCAGCGGGGTTAAACTATACGGTGGTTTTTTGGGGACGGAAACGTCGCTGGCCACCTGGAATCCGGCAGCTACCGCTACCATCCTTAGCGGAGATATTGGAACAAGCGGAGATTTCAGTGATAATTCCTACACCGTGGTTTATACCCATGACGTTAGTAGTGATACCGAAATCAGTGGCTTTTTCATCGAAGAAGGAAATGCCGACCAGGGGTTTATGGCGTTGCAGGAAGAAAAAAGTGGTGGTGGATTTTTAAATTCCCACAGTAGTTCAACCGCCGTCTCTTCTCCCAGCCTGTCTTATATAACTTTCAGAAATAATTATGCCCTGGAGCAGGGCGGTGCTTTTTACAGTGATGGAAACAGTACTATTTCTATTTTTGAAAGTAATTTTATCAGCAATACCGCCAACAGCAGCGGAGGTGCTTTGTACATTGCCGCCAATGGAAGCGGGGAAACTGTCACGGTGTCCATCACCGAATCTTACTTCGAAGATAATAGTGCGCATTTTGGTGGTGCTATTTACGATAGTGCCAATGGAGGAAGTATAGATTTGTACCTGGAATCTAACCGTTTTTCAAAAAATCGTGTCGTTGATGCCGGCAGTGTAGGCGGAGCCATTTATTCTTTTGTAAAAAATAGCGGCGGCACTTCTTATTTGCAGATCATCAATAATATCTTTGACGAGAACAACTCTTTTTCGTCTGCGGGTGCCGTTTACAGCCTTACTTCGGAAGGTGGCACGGGCACCACAGATATCATTAACAGTACTTTTTATAAAAATTCTGCCGGGGTAGGTGGTGCCGTTTATCAGAATGAATCTTCTTCTTCCACCGGAATAACCAACGTTTACAATTCTATCTTTTCAGAGAATACAGCGAGTTTCAATAATATATTCAATATGAGTGGTTCCGACCCGTCTTCGCCCACTATTTTAGTTAGAAACTCTCTTTTCGCCGAAACAGATTGCAATGATCTGGGAATTCATGGTCCCAACGAAATACTCGATTGTGATGGCAGCTCGCTGTTCAGCAGTAATCCGGCTTTCATAGATAAAGACGCCGGAAATTTTGACCTGACCAGTGCATCGGATGCCATCAATGCCGGAAACAATGCCTTTATTCCTGGTCCTATTGCCAATGATTTTTCCGGTAATCCGAGAATGGTCCAGTCGGTAGTGGATATGGGTGCCTTTGAGTTACAGACCGTTTTACCGGTAGAGTTAATTTCTTTTGCTGCCAAAGCGGAAGAAACAGCCGTAGCACTGACGTGGACCACGGCCAGCGAAAAAAATAATGATCGCTTTGAAATAGAACGATCTGCGGATGGTCGTACGTTTGAATATCTGACGACTCTCAAAGGCTCGGGTACCACTACCCTCGCCCGTCATTATCAATCGCTGGATAAAAATCCATTCAACGGAATTAACTATTACCGACTCAAGCAAATTGATTTTGATGGTACGGCTACTTTCAGTGAGATCGTAAGTGTAGAAATCAAGAGCGGAAAAATAGAACTTTTTCCCAACCCGGTTGCCGGAACTTTATACCTGCGGATGAGTGATTTTGCGGAGCGGGAGGTCCAGTTTCAGATTACAGATTTAACGGGCAAGACCATGCTCTCCGGCCAGACGGATATTAACGAAGGAATCGTAACCATTCCTTTATCGAAGGTTGGATCTTTTCCGCTGGGAACGTATACGGTACGGGTGTTTTCAGCTACGAAGGCGGTGGCGAGTGCCAAGTTTATTAAAATAGATTAA
>CAKZUV010000172.1 GCA_937921555.1 uncultured Saprospiraceae bacterium | reverse complement strand
CAATTGCATCTGTAGTTTGAGTGCATTGTGCAGCCCTACATCTTCGAGGGGAAACCCATCCGGATAGCGAAGACATTTCATAATCACATAATTAGCGGTCCAGTTACCGATGCCTCTGACTTTTATCAATTTCCTTTTGGCCGCTTCCGGCGAAAGTTTCAGCAAGGCAACTTTATCAAGTGATCCCTGCATCATTATTTTAGCAACTCCGATCAGGTACTCGGCTTTCCGTTGGGAAATCTGGTAGGGCCGCAAATCTTCCGGCGATAGTTTTGCGATGGTTTCAGGGTTGGGAAATGCGTAGTAGGTCGTGTTTTTATATTTGAAAGACTTCCCGTACTTTTTTACCAGACGTTCCTTGAGCCGGTACGCAAAATTGAGATTAATCTGTTGGCCCAGAATGGCCCAGCTAACGGCTTCGAATATATCCGGAATCCCCATCAACCGCAATCCACCGTAATTTTTTACAACCGGACTGAGGATTTTGTCTTTGTCCGCCAATTCGTAAAAAGGTTGTAGGTCGCGGTCCAGATCGAACCAGTCGATAATAAAATTATGAATGGCGTGTTTCCAGGCAACGTTCAGTTTACCACCATTCAAATTTTCTACAATCAGAAAATTTTCTTTCTGCTTTATTTTCAGGACAACCGGCTTACCGGTAAAATACATCAGCTTATAGATATTATCTTTCTTCACCCGGTGCATAATTTCCAGAGGTGATTGATTCAAATATGCCAGGCAATGTTGAAAATCGAAGATAGCGGGTATTTTAATTTTTATTTTGGACATTAATTTTTTTTGAGAGCGTCTGACGCAGTGTACCTTTTTTTTACGAAAATAAAGGAGCATACTGTTTTTCTAAAATCTGAATATGATGCAACTCGTGCCCGCCGATAATGTAAGCGAGCGCAAGCGGAGAAGCCGGATTCTGACTGGCCGTTCCCAATCGGTTAAAATCAGCGGGTGTCATATTTTTAAATAAGCTGATACTGGCCCTCCTGACTGTACGGTATTCCTCAATCAAAGATGCACCGGAGCGGTGATCCACCGGCCCTGTCTCAGCGTACGCATCCTGATCAAACCCAGGCAACGGTGTTTGATCTCCACGACTGATGGTTAGTGCCCGGTACGCCATGACCCGTTCCACGTCAATAATGTGCAGCAGGGTTTGCTTGACGGTCCATTTATCGGCCGCGTAACGGATATCCCAGTCAGACTCGGAAAGCCCGGAGAAGTAATCTGCTACGGAATCTTCCTGCCTGATCAGAATGGCGGTAATATCTCCATCGGGTACCAGATCAATGTATTTTCTGAAATATTCCGAAGAAGTACCAGATTCTGGCCGACCGGAGGAAAGGTATTTTGACATCTTGAGAGGTATTTTTTTGTTTGTTTAATAATGGTACGGTGTGAACAAATGTATCAATCTGCTATGCGCACCTTAATCGTATTTTAAGCAAGGTATATACATTGATACACTTTTGAAGTGCTCAGTCCCCAATATAGGGAACTCTGGCAAAATAATGATGGTTTTCATTATAATAAAACACAACAATCTGCAGGTTGGCGGTGCATCTTTCTGATGTTAAGCTGCGTACAAAGACCGGGATGAGGACAAATAATTGATTGCTCGTATACTACATTAAATATTCTTAAAATATTCTTATTATTTTCGCGCCAGTCAAAGAAATACTAAAATCAGATATGAAAAGAAGAATTGAAATTGCCGAGGTTTTAAAAAAACCAACTCTAAACGAATCTATTCTCGTCAAAGGCTGGGTTCGTGCCTTTCGAAGCAACCGCTTTATCGCGCTCAATGATGGGTCTACCATTAATAATATACAGGTGGTGGTGGATTTTGAAAAATTTCCGGAAGAACTGGTGAAAAATATTGGGTTTCACGCTTGTCTGGCGATCACTGGCAAGCTGGTCGAATCACAAGGAGCTGGTCAGGCCGTGGAAATCCACGCCGAAGAAATTGAAGTGCTGGGTTCTACGAATCTGGAAACTTATCCACTGCAGCCCAAAGCCCAATCCATGGAATTTCTCCGCGAAAAAGCACATTTGCGGATGCGAACCAATACATTTAGTGCTGTTTTCAGAATCAGACACGCCGTGGCATACGCAGTCAATAAATATTTTAACGACAAAGGGTACTACTACATGCACACGCCCATCATCACGGGTAGTGACGCGGAGGGTGCCGGTGAGATGTTTCACGTAACTTCTTTTGAAACCAACAAAGCACCCCTGGACGAGGACGGAGCGGTGGATTATAAAAAAGACTTTTTTGGGAAAGCCACCAACCTGACCGTCTCCGGACAACTACAGGCGGAAATCGCCGCGCTGGCCCTCGGAAAAGTATATACCTTCGGACCCACTTTCCGGGCCGAAAAATCCAATACCTCCCGTCACCTCGCAGAATTCTGGATGATTGAGCCGGAAATCGCCTTTGCGGACATTCACGATGACATGGATCTGGCGGAAGATTTTAGTAAATATCTGATCAATTATGTGCTCGACAACTATCCGGATGACCTGAAAATACTGGATGACCGGATTGCGAAGATGGAAAAGAATATGAAAAAAGAGGAGCGTCGTCCGATGGGACTGATTGAAACGCTGCGCTTTGTAGTAGACAATGATTTTGAAAGAATTACCTACACCGAAGCGGTTAATATTTTACGTAATTCCAAACCGTACAAGAAAGGACGATTTGAATACGAAGTAGCATGGGGTAAAGATTTACAGTCGGAGCACGAGCGCTGGCTGGTAGAAAAGAAATTCCAGAAACCGGTGATCGTGGTCGATTATCCCAAAGATATCAAGGCTTTTTATATGCGGATGAACGATGACGACAAAACCGTCGCCGCCATGGACGTTCTGTTTCCGGGCATTGGAGAAGTGATCGGTGGTTCGCAAAGAGAAGAAAGACTGGATTATTTGCAAAAGCGGATGGCCGAAATGGATATTCACGAAGAAGAACTCTGGTGGTACACCGAATTAAGAAAATTCGGAGGATGTCCGCACGCTGGCTTCGGGATGGGATTTGAACGGATGGTTTTATTCATTACCGGTATGACCAATATCCGGGATGTCATTCCATTCCCACGAACGCCGGGCAGCGCAGAATTTTAAACCAAAGTATCGTACTATTTGTATTAACATTGGAAACTACGTGTCACCGTGTTTTATACTTAGAAATTAATTGTTAGTTGGCCCTCTTTTTTACGTGAAAAGAGGGCTAACTAGCAAAAGATACTGCCTTGCCCAATGAATTAGAGCTTGTCCAAATTTGCCAATTGTAGCCAATTAATGGAAGTTTAGACAAGCTCTTAGTTAATTTATGTGCGAAGCAATAGAAATGCAAAGCATTTTCTTCGTGTTCTTGGTGACTTTGTGGCCAGCTGAAAATATAGAAATTTAGTGCCGAAGGCAACTGAAAAAAACTGGCTCACTAATTATTATAATCAACTTTAGAATGGTCTGTAATTCCATTCTAAAACAACTAACAACATACCACATGCTCGTCGTAGAAAATTTAACCAAGACTTATCAAAGTAATACCCGGCCACTGACGGTCCTCGACCATGTTAGTTTTGCCATTCAGCCCGGTGAAACTTTTTCTATCGTCGGTCCTTCCGGAAGCGGAAAAACCACTTTGCTGGGTTTATGTGCTGGACTGGATCGTGCGACGAGCGGATCGGTTACCCTGAATGGCCACAAACTGGATGATCTCAGTGAAGACGAACGCGCCGCCGTTCGCAATCAAAATGTCGGATTTATTTTTCAGAATTTTCAACTTATTCCCACCCTTACGGCGCTGGAAAATGTGATGGTGCCCATGGAACTACGGGGCATGAAAGGTATCCGGAAAGATTGTATGGAGCTGCTGGAAAGAGTAGGACTCGCCGCTCGCCACGATCATTATCCCACGCAATTGTCAGGAGGAGAACAACAGCGGATTTCTCTGGCTCGTGCCTTCGCCAACAAACCTGCTATTCTTTTTGCGGATGAACCGACGGGTAACCTGGATGAGGCAACCAGCGCCACGGTAGAAAATCTTATTTTTGAAATAAATAAAGAAGCGGGCACGACGCTGGTGATGGTCACACACGATCTGGAACTGGCGGCAAAAACGCAAAGAGTTATTAAATTACGGGGCGGAAAACTGGTGGAGGAATTGGTGAATGGATAAACGTTTAGTAGTGAAACAATAATTTTCCGATTTTTAAAATAAAATTACCATGTTTTTAAAAGCTTGTAGTTTATCTCTTTTATTACTATTCGCCTGCAATACTCCAAAAGGCAGCGAAGCTACTCCGGCCGTCATGGAAAAAATAAAATTTGACCTGAATGAAATTGACGAGCGCGGACTGACCGGACCCGTTTCCGGCAAGGTGGCTGTAGATTACGAATTTTGTATTCCCCGCTCGGAAGAATATGCAAACCTTGTGAAAAAGGTGAATCCCGGCATCAAGATGTTAGATAAAAGCCGTGGACGCATTGGCTGCACCCGCGGCGAACAACTCTGCCTCGGTACTACCAGCCAGGAAAACTGGAAAAGTATTTTAATTGAAACTGCTAAACTTGATTTCGTAAAAAAAATCGAAAGGACTTTTTATGAGTGATGGGTGGATGGGTGGATTTTTTGATGTGCGGATTTTTTGATGGGTGGATGTGCGGATGGAATATTGTTAATCACATTATGAAATACTTCTTGATCAACATGTTGTTTCTAATTAGTCATGAGGTCTCCTCTCAGATTAGTAGTGACTCATTGAATTTGAAAATATATAATGTTGGCAAGCATCACATTAAAGAAATAAAATAATAATAAATCAAAAGATACCAATTGAAAAGGGGAAATGAATGTGTTATAACAATGTGCGATGATGGCATATCTATTCGTACCTTATAGAGATATATGTCACGAATCCGTCATGGGTAAGCAGAATGAGAAGTAGAACTAAATATACAAAATCTGACAAACGAGTAGTATTAAGAACTTGGCAATCAATAGGGCACTATTCATTTATGCTTGTGCCTCTAATGTTTCCTGCATTCGAACTATTTTATAAGTTAAGTGGTAAAACTGCCGTCAATACTTTTTCAATTTCAGCCCAATTGATTTTTGTATTAGTCAGTATAGTAATTGGATATTTAAAATGGAGAGAATTGTCGTACTATCAACTTGAGGAATCAAGATCTGATAATGAGTTTGAAAATGCTGTATTAACCTCTGCGAATAAACTCAATTGGAGAATTGATATTTTGGATGAAAATAAAGTTGAAGCCATTAGATATAACGCTTGGAAAAGCAGAGATTCACAATTAATTAGAATCGAAAGACAAAAAGATAGAATTCTAATCAACAGTATAATTGAACCTGGGTTCTTTTCAGTTCCAGATTTTTTTGGAATAAACAGGAAAAATAGGAATATATTCTTTCACTATTATTATCAGTCTGATAAAGTTGAAAATTTGAACGAACGAGTTATTCAAACCCTGAGAAATGAAGAAGAAGACATAGAAAACGAACCTGAATGGAGTTTTAAAAATACACTTAAGAGAATTATTGCTTATCTATTCTGTCTTAGCTTTTTAAGCCTTGGAATCGCTATTTGGAATTCTGATGGAATTAGTTTCTTAGTGGTATTTCTTTGTCTTTTAGGGGTGTCATATATTGTATTCGATATCTATGTAATCTGGACAAAAAAAAATAACGCCAGCTCATAACAAACCGGTAATGAGATTAGGCTTCTTTCGGTCACCCGTTCCATATTGCAAGATCGAGTCATACAAATTTTTACCTTCACAAAAAGATAATGCCCTTCTATCTCCTCACGATAAAAGGGCATTATTAATTCTTCATTAAAACATTATTAATCAAAAATAAAAAAACCTACCTCACCTGACTCAACTGCGTCAAATCCTCCATATTACGAAGATAACTGGGATGAGAACGACCCAATTTTGACGCCTTGATTTTCAGCGATTCGCGGTACATTTTTTCAGCGTCCTCGTATTTTTTCTGAATCTCGTAAAGGCTTCCCAAGTCGTGCAGCACCTCCGCGTAATCCGGGTGCAGCGTTCCGAATTCTTCGCTGCGCAAGGCCATTACTCTTTTGTAGAGCGCCTCCGATTCGTCGTACCGCCAGGTATTTTTGTAGAGGTTGGCCAGGTCGTGCAACGTCTCCGAATATTCGTCAATATCCAGAAATTCTTTGGTTTCGTGAATCTCGATGGCTTGGACCAGGTACGCTTCTGCGGGCAAATTATTGCCCATTTTTTCCTGCAACGTTCCGATATTTTTCAGGCAAGTAACATAGTGTTCGCTACTCATGCCGCCCTCGTTTTTTAGGATTGGTAGCGCTTGCTCGTAAAGTGTTTCTGATTGTTTCAGATCCCCGATGTTTTGTTGCAAATCTGCCAGGCGATAAAGTCCAATGGCAAAGATTTCATCCTCCTGACCATATTTGGCCGCCGCAATTTTAATAGATTGTAAATAAATAAACCGGGCTTCTTCAGTCTGTCCCAGCATAAATCTGGCACTGGCCAGATTGTGCAGACTGCAAATATAATTGGCGTGGGCATTGCCAAATTGTTTTTCCGCCAGATCCCGGGAATACTTGGCTTTTTCCAGCGCAATATTATATTCACCGTTTTTTATTTTGGTCAATACTTCCTTATTTGAAATCTCCCAGTCCTGCGCGGACAGAGAAAAATTTCCAAATAAAAAGAAAAGAAGAGCACCGTACGTGAGGCCTTTTTGCAGGTAAATTAAATTCATGGTATGTTTATTTTAATTGGTAAAAAGTCATCTTGCTGCAAGCGCTGTACCATCATGCCGGGATGAAGATGTCAGTACTTATTAGACGCAGTGCAACTGATTGCTCAGTTGACTTGATTTTTGTTAATCAGCCAAAAACTGAATAACGCTTTCAGACTTTGTCCAAATTTTCCTGATGGTACGAAATTGAAAAACTTAATTCTGAATGAGGTACGAACGATTATACTCCTGAACCGTAAAGCGGACGGGTTGAGAATTAAATTTGTCAATTACAACCAATGAATGGAAGTTCAGACAAGTTCTAATAGGAAATAGCAGGTGTTCTGGGGTGGAAAGATGATTTAGAATGGGGGTAAAAAATATATACGAGATATAAAGATACAATGTGCCAGCTTTAAGTGCAAGTTTTATGACTGCGAACAGCGTTAAAATTCCTTCCGGTAAAAATTTATTACTTCAAAAATGGTTATTTTTAATGGAATCATAGATTTATTTAACGAAAAATAGCGTTATGAAGCGATTAATACTATTACTTACTTTCTGCTTTACCCTGAATTTAATGACCGCCCAAACCTTCAGTGAAGATATTGCGCCCATCATTTACAATAATTGTACAACCTGTCACCGGACCGGAGAGATCGGACCGATGCCGCTGACCAATTACACGGAAGTGAGCCAGTGGGCCCAGACCATCGCCTACGTAACTGAAATAAAATATATGCCGCCCTGGAAACCGGATCGCGACTATAGTACTTTTGTGGGAGAAAAAGGATTAAGTGACGAGGAGATCCAGCTTATCAGAAACTGGGTGGACAATGGAACGCCACAGGGCGACCCCGCCAACGAACCTCCCGCATCGGAATTTCCCGACGGTTCTCAACTCGGCACCCCCGATCTGGTACTGGAAATGTCGCAATCTTATACCATCGCCGGTAACAACGAAGACGACTACCGGGTATTTGTTTTACCCACCAGTGAAATGCAGGACCGCGAACTGGCTGCGATTGAATTCCGACCCGGTAATGCGAAAGTGGTACACCATGCTTTGATCGCATTTGATGAAACCGGAGCGGGGGCCGCCATGGATGCTCAGACTCCCGAATACGGTTATTTTTCTTACGGGGATTTTGGTATTGGTATTCCGGATTTCAGTACGGGATACACGCCCGGTATTCAGACGATTCGTTACCCGCAGGGTATTGGGGAAATATTGCCCGCTAATGCGGACGTTCTGGTACAGGTACACTACGCGCCGACGCCAACCGAAGAAACAGATCAGTCTTCTCTGAATATCTTTTTTAAAGAATCCAGTGATCCGATTGAGCGACCCATTCAGCTGAGTTTGGTCTTGCCCAATATTTTACCAAGTGGCTGGAATGAGTTTTTTATGCAGCCCAATCAGACAAAATCTTTCCACGGTCGTTATCCCATCAATCAGGATATCAGTTTGTTTTCTATCTATCCGCACGCACATTTGCTTTGTCGCGACTGGGAAGTATTTGCGGTGACGCCTTCCAATGATACGATCAACCTGGTCAAAATAGAAGATTGGGATTTTAACTGGCAGGGGGCTTATACTTTTGACCGGATGCAGAAGATTCCGAGCGGCTCGGTCATGCACGTTTTGGCAACGTACGATAATACGGTTGACAATCCATTGAACCCAAACAATCCTCCTGCATTTGTTACGTGGGGAGAAAGTACGACGGATGAAATGTACATCATCGCGCTCAATTGGGTGCCGTATCAGGAAGGAGACGAATTGATTGACATTGGAGGTGAGCTGACGAACATCGAAGAAATTGCAATTGACAATAGTGTAAAATTATATAATCCGGTTCCGAATCCGGTCAACGACGAAGTACGGATCAGCTATTACTTGCCCGCCCCGGCTGATCTCAGTCTTGGACTATACACGCTGGAAGGCAAGCAGGTGAAAAGTATCCGGCAGTCCGCTGCGCAGATGGCCGGCAACCACGCCACACAGGTGCAGGTGAGTGATTTAGCGATTGGAACGTATCTTCTCGTGATGGAAACGGATGGTAAAAAAATCTCTCAGAAGTTGGTGGTAGTCCGCTAAGATAGAAATTATTTAGTTTTTTCTGAAAAAAATATTGTGTCGTAATTCGCTGAAATTCAGTGGGTTGCGACATTTTTGTTTTTGGATTTTAATTTTTTTTGAAAATATTTTATGGAATTTTTAAAAGTCGAGCATCTAAGTACCGACACTTTTATTTCAAACTAATTTTTAAATTCAACAACATGCAAATCAAACCATTGCACACCGAACTCATCAGATCAGGTAACCGTAGTTTCTTTTTTGATATCAAACAATCTGAAAAGGGCAACGCCTACCTCACCATCAACATTACCCAAAAGCAGGAAGACGGAACTTACAAGCGTGATCGAATTACCGTGATGGAACACGAGATCGTAAAATTCGGAGAAGGAATCATGCGGGCCATGATTAATTTCCGGCAGACGGGCCGCGAAGCGCTCATCGAAACAGCCCGCGAAAAATATCCCAATGCTTTCGCTCCGTGGAGCAAAGCAGAAGACAAAACCCTGACTGATTTTTATGTGCAGGAAATGGAAATCATCGAGATTGCCCAGGAACTGGGACGCAACGAAAATGCCATTATTGCCAGAATCGAAAAGCTGCAACTTGATCCCAAGTACACTGCTGCTACCCTCTAAACATTTTAGACAAGCTCTTAAAACTACCGGGGTCAAATCCGGTAGCTTTTTTATTCTTTTTTTAAAAAATTTAAAAACATACGATTATGAATACCACCCAACCTTCTAACTATTTCTCCGCCGGAGACCGCACTTATTTTTTTAACATCAGACAAACAAAAAAAGGTGCCAGTTACCTGAATATTAATATTTCCCGGAAGGATAAAACCGGAGAATTTAGAAACAAGGGAATTACCGTTTTTGAAAATGAGATGAAAGATTTCTCCATGGCGCTGATGCGATCCGTTATTAATTTCAAAAAAACAGGAGAAGAAAAGCGAAACGCAGAAACCCTTAAAAGTTTTCCAAACGCCTCCAAACCCTGGACCAAAGAAGCAGAAGAAATCCTGGAAATTAATTTTGCGGACGAAAAAAACCTCACCGAACTATCCGAAATTTTAGGCAGAACAGAAACCGCCATTCATGCCCGGATTGTAAAACTCAGACTGGAAGAAAAGTATATTCTCTGAGGTAGTTGGTTAGCCGGTTGGCTGCTTTTCAATACAATTTTCATATACGTTGAAGAGCAGTCAACTGGCCAACAATAAAAGATATACACGATAAAGGGTCTCTGCGTTCTTTGCGCGACAAACACTATTTAGAGCAAGTTCAACAAATCAGGAAATCGTCTGATCTAGAACTAGAAAAACGAAAATATTGAAAGTTATTGATAAAAATACAATACAGTTTTTTAACAATAAAAGATATACACGATAAAGCGTCTCCGCGTTCTTTGCGCGACAAACACTATTTAGAGCAAGTTCAACAAATCAACAAAAAAATGAACCAATACATCAATAAAATTTCCATCAAAGCCTGGGCCGAAGCCGACCGTCCCCGCGAAAAACTACTGTTACAAGGCAAACAAAATCTCTCCGACGCAGAACTGATTGCCATCTTAATGGGATCGGGCAGCCGGGAATTATCAGCCGTTGGACTGGCGCAACTGGTCTTACAAAGTAAAAACCATAATTTGAATGAACTCGGAAAAAGCACCGTACTGGACCTCAGGAAATTTAAAGGAATCGGAGAAGCCAAGGCCATCACAATTATCGCTGCACTCGAATTAGGCCGTCGTCGTCAGCTCTCTGATTTGCGCGAAAAACCACAAATCCGCAGCAGCCAGGATGCCTACCGGGAAATGGCGCCCATGATTCAGGATTTACCGCACGAAGAATTCTGGGTACTGTTGCTCAACCGCGCCAATCGTATTTTGGGCAGAGCCAGGATCAGCAGTGGAGGCGTATCGGGCACAATGGTGGACGCCAAAATGATTTTTAATAAAGCGCTGGAAAAAAGAGCTTCTTCGGTGATGCTGTTTCACAATCACCCCTCCGGTGGTTTGACGCCCAGTCAGGCAGATATATCGCTGACCCGGAAACTGAAAGAAGCAGGTAAATTTCTGGATACCCAGGTACTGGACCATCTGATTATTTCTGATCGCGGATATTATAGTTTTGCCGACGAAGGTAAATTGTAAAGGAGCAGGCTCCTGTTTTTGATGATGATAGAATATCTTTTTTGAGTGTAGAGCTCCCTCTAAAAACTAGAAAAACTAAAGCCTGGGAACGCATTTAATAAAATTAATTACATACCATCTTTGCGATAAAAGGTATACACGGTAAAGATATACACGATCGCTCAGCGCCTGCCTCCCAAAGGGATGGTTCTCTGCTCCTCTGCGCGAAAAACACTTTTTAAAGCAGGCTCAGTGTATAAAAGGTTGGAGGGGCTGTATATTTTTTGCCAGTTAGCTCTTCCTTCAAATCTGTAGTCGCAGCGAAAACCATTACCTATTCCTGTTGTTTGATAAATCAACTATCTTTGCGCTCAATTTATGGATCAGAATAAAATAGATTTTAAACTGCTGGGAAGAATTTTGCGATTGGCCACACCTTACCGTAAAATTTTTATACTCGCCACCTCGCTCACCGTTGTGCTGGCGCCCCTGGCCGTCGTACGACCGTACCTGATTCAGCGGATGGTTGATGATTATATTTTTAAGTATGATCTGGACGGACTAGGCATGATGGCACTTATATTCTGTGCCGTGTTACTGGTGGAAGTAGGTATGAATTATCTGTTTATCTATTCCAGTAACTGGCTCGGACAATCGGTGATCCGAGATTTGCGGATTCGGGTTTTTAAACACATCACTAATCTCCGGCTTAATTTTTTTGACAAAACACCAATCGGAACGATTACGACCCGTACCATTAATGATATTGAAACGATCAATACCGTTTTTTCGCAGGGCGCCATTACCATCATTGCGGATATGTTTACACTCGTGGCAGTGCTGGCTGTGATGTTGTACACGAGTTGGCAACTGACCCTGGTCTGTATTACGGTGGTTCCTTTTCTGATTCTGGCGAGTTATATTTTTAAAGAAAAAGTAAAAGCCAGTTACCAGCGCGTCAGAACGCAAATTTCTAAAATGAATGCCTTCTTGCAGGAGCGGATTACCGGAATGCGGATCGTCCAGATTTTCAATGCAGAGGAGGACGAGATGCAAAAATTCAAAGAGATCAATCAGGCTTATACCGGCGCGAACCTCAAAGCCATTTTATACTACGCGGTATTTTTTCCCGTGGTAGAAATTATCTCTGCCGCCGCCCTGGGACTGATGGTCTGGTGGGGCGCCAGAGGTGTGATCAGCGGACAAATATCACTGGGGGTACTCATCGCTTTCCCAATCTACCTGTCCATGCTTTTCCGTCCGATCCGGATGCTGGCCGATAAATTCAATACGCTCCAGATGGGAATGGTCGCCGCCGAACGGGTATTTAATTTGCTGGATATGGATCAGGTAATCGAAGATAAAGGCACCCAAAAAATAGAAAAACTCAAAGGTCGTATTGAATTCAAGGACGTTTCTTTTGCGTATCTGGCCAAAGACTACGTACTAAAGAATCTGAATTTTACAATCGAAGCCGGACAAACGTTGGCCATCGTCGGCAGTACCGGTTCCGGTAAATCCACGATCATTAATATCCTCAGCCGTTTCTACGAAACCCAAAAAGGGGAGATCAAAATCGACGAAATCAATATCCGGGATTACGAATTACAAGCCCTGCGTAACCGGCTTGCGGTCGTTTTACAGGACGTATTTTTGTTTACAGGAACGGTGTACGACAATATCACGCTGCGGGATGACCGGATTACCGAAGAGCAGGTGCTGGAGGCCGCAAAATTAATTGGCGCCCACGAATTTATCGAAAAACTTCCCGGTGGTTATCAGTACGATGTGATGGAAAGGGGCGCGACCTTATCGATGGGACAGCGACAACTAATTTCCTTTGTCCGTGCGCTGGTTTTCGATCCCGATATTCTCATTCTGGACGAGGCGACCTCTTCGATTGACTCTGAGACGGAATCCGTCATCCAATACGCCATCGAAAAACTGATTGCCAAACGGACTTCAATTATCATCGCTCACCGGCTTTCTACCATTCGCCACGCGGACAATATCCTGGTGCTGGACAAAGGCCGGATCATCGAATACGGTCCGCACGAACAATTATTACAGCTAGAAAATGGTCATTACCGCGAATTGTACGAGATGCAGTTTTTACAGGTAGAGCAGTAATTTCAACTAAAAAACGCCTTCTTTTATCCCCGAAAACCCGTTCCTGGTCTAATCGTTCTTGCTTTTTGAGAACAATTGCTTAAATTTATAGTTATCTTGAAGTAAGGCCCCCGCAAGATTTTAATATTGGTTTGGTAGCTTTTTATTCCTGGAAATAAACCTGCTACCATCTTCGCAATAAAAGGTATACATGATCGCTCAGCGTCCTCTGCTTCTCTGCGCGAAAATCACCTTTAGAGTAGACTCAACGATTCAACATAAAATTATGACACAAAGAAGAATTGATATAAATCCGTTTAATGCGATTGGCGCAATCCTGGTGGCAATTTTAGTCCTGTGGGGATTATTTATGGTAGCCAAATTAGCGTTTCAGGTTTTAGTATTTGCGTCGCCACTATTGCTGATTGGTGCGGCGATTATCGACTATACGGTGATTACCGATTTCGTGAAATGGGTTTTTAAAATGCTGAAAGAAAATCCACTGATGGGAATTGCGGCGATCATGCTGACCGTTTTTGGATTTCCGATTATCGCAGGTTTTTTATTTGGAAAAGCCTATCTGCGCAAAAAAGTCCGAAAAATAGCATCAAAGTACGACGTTGAAACCAAAGGAGAAATAGTCGATTACGAGGAGGTGGAAGACATCGAAGAAGATTTTGAAAAACTGGAATTGCCTCCCAAACGCAGACCGGAACCCATTCGTCAAAAAAGAGCCGAAGAAAATTCCAGCGACGATTACGAACAGTTGTTTGATTAATAATCTTAGAGAGCTTGCCGACCCCAGGAAGGTCGCATTATTTTTTGATGAGCAGATTAAAGAAGTAATTCCGGGGCTTGAAATAATTCATGTTAAAATGCAGCATATATTTTTACCTGTCCCGGCTGGATACCATATTCTATCTGAATATCTTTGTAAAAATAAAGTAGTTTTAACACAATCATTCAGATGACCTGGCTGCTCTTAATTCCTTTAATATTGACCGGCTACTACATCTGCCTGATGCGACGCTACCTCCGTTTCTGGCAACAAATTCCCATTTGGGAAATTCCCGTCTCCTTTCAACCAACAACCAAAGTCACCGTCATCATTCCCGCCCGCAACGAGGCCGAAAATATCGTTGCCTGTCTTAATAGTGTTTGCCAACAAAATTTTCCAACAAAACTTTACGAAGTCTTATTGGTCGATGATCATTCCACCGATCAAACGGGTGAGATAGCCGCTGCGTTAAATTATTCGCATTTGAAAATTATCACCCTGGCGGACTACGTGGACAGAAACAAAATTCAGTCTTTTAAAAAAATAGGTATTGCAACGGCCATTGAGCAGGCCACTGGAACACTCATCGTCACCACGGACGCCGATTGTACGGTGCATCCGGACTGGTTGAATTATCTGGTCTCTTTTTACGAAGCCCAACACCATAAATTTATTGCAGCGCCCGTTAATTTTTATGAGGAGAAAAATACGCTGGAAAAATTTCAGTCGCTGGATTTTCAGGGAATGATGGGGATTACTGGTGCAGGCATAGAAGGCGATTTTATGCGGATGTGCAACGGTGCCAATCTGGCTTACGAAAAGGCAGCGTACAAGGCGGTGGATGGCTTCGCAGGAATTGATCAGCTGGCGTCCGGCGACGATATGCTATTGATGCAAAAAATAATCCGGCAGTTTCCGGGTAGCGTTGGCTATTTGAAAAATCCTGTGGCTTGCACCTTCACTTACGCGCAGCCTGATCTGAAAAGTTTTGTCAGTCAACGATTACGCTGGGCCTCTAAATCTGCCGCCTATCCGGAATGGCAGGTGACGTTCATGCTGGCGATGACCTTCTTTTTTTGCTGGAGTATTCTGATTAGTTTCCTGTTGATTCCATTTTTTGGAAAAATAATGTTTGGTGTTTTTATCGTTCAGTTTTTGGTGAAATCTTTTATGGATTACCAGTTGCTCAGTACGATGACCCGTTTTTTTGACCGGAACAATTTACTAAAAACCTTCTGGATTTCACAAGTTCTGCACATCCTTTACGTGGCAGGTATCGGTCTGCTGGCCAATCTGAAAAAGGAATATAGCTGGAAGGGGAGAGTGGTGCGGTAAGTGTCAAAAAAAATACCAAAGTCCGGGGACTTCGGTATTTTGAGAATACAATTTTGCGCCTCTGCGCGACAAAAAACTTTTCAGAGGAGTCTCAATTTTTATTAATTAAACATCCACGTTTGCGTATTTCGCATTCGCTTCAATAAATGCTCTTCGCGGTGGCACTTCGTCGCCCATCAGCATGGAGAATACCCGGTCCGCTTCTACGGCATCTTCGATGGTCACCTGTCGTAAAATTCTGGCAGTTGGATCCATCGTTGTTTCCCACAATTGGTCGGCGTTCATCTCTCCCAGACCCTTATACCGCTGAATCTTAATATTAGAATTTTCTTCTGTCAGACTTCCACCGTACGCAACAATGGCTTCTGCCCGTTCTTCGTCGTTCCAGCAATAACGGAACTGCTTTCCTTTTTTCACCATGTACAATGGCGGTGCGGCGATGTACAAGTATCCTTCTTCGATCAATACTTTCATATAACGGAAAAAGAATGTCAGAATCAACGTAACAATGTGACTACCATCAATATCGGCATCACACATAATGACTATCTTGTGGTAACGTAGTTTTTCAATATTCAGTACTTTACCCTGGTCCTCTTTATCTTCGATGCTTACACCCAGTGCGGTAAACATATTTTTTATTTCCTCATTCTCGTAGATTTTATATTCCATGGCTTTTTCTACGTTGAGAATTTTACCTCTCAGCGGCAGAATCGCTTGAAACATCCGGTCCCGGCCCTGCTTGGCCGTACCACCCGCCGAATCTCCCTCTACGAGGAATATCTCCGAAGCGTTTGGATCTTTAGAAGAACAATCAGACAATTTTCCCGGCAAACCACTACCCGTCAGAACGTTCTTTCGCTGCACCATGTCCCGTGCCTTACGAGCAGCGTGACGAGCGGTTGCGGCCAGAATCACCTTTTCGATAATTCGTTTTGCCTGCTTGGGATTCTCCTCCAGGTAATGACCAATAATTTCCCCGACGGCCCGTGACACAATTCCGGTTACTTCGGAGTTACCAAGTTCACCTTTCGTTTGACCTTTAAACTGCGGCTCCGGCACTTTTACAGAAACGACCGCCGTCAACCCTTCCCGGAAATCTTCACCGGAAATAGCAAACTTTAGTTTTTTGAACAAACCGTTATCATCCCCGTATTTTTTAAATTCCCGGTTGACCGCCCGGCGGAATCCCGCGACGTGCGTACCTCCTTCGCGGGTGTTGATATTATTAACGTAAGAATGAATGTTTTCAGAGAAGGTTGTGTTGTACTGAATAGCCACTTCCACTTCTACGTTGTCTTCCCGACCCGTTACGTGAATCGGTTTGTCAATCAATTTTGTTTTACCTTCATCCAGATAGGCCACAAATTCGGACAACCCGCCTTCTGACATAAATTCTTCCCGGATGAATGCGCCGTTTTCGTCTTTTCTGCGCTCGTCGATCAGGACCAGGTGCAATCCTTTGTTCAGGAACGCGAGTTCGCGGATACGGGTAGCAAGAATTTCGTATTTGTATTCCAGTGTTTCAAAAATGGACGCATCCGGTTTGAAAGTAATGATCGTTCCGTTTTCGGAAGACTTACCAAACTCTTTTACTTCCGTCGTTGGTTTACCTTCAGAATATTCCTGGGTGAAAATTTTACCTTCCCGGTGTACCTCCGCTTTGAGGTAACTGGATAATGCGTTTACACAAGAAACACCCACCCCGTGCAGACCACCGGAAACTTTATAAGTGTCTTTGTCAAATTTTCCACCTGCGTGCAAAACGGTCATAACCACTTCCAGCGCTGATTTCTGTAATTTTTTGTGCATTCCGGTAGGAATACCCCGACCGTCGTCTTTGACCGAAATAGAATTGTCCGGATGGATGATCGTTGTAATCAGTGAGGCGTGTCCCGCCAGGTGTTCATCAATGGAGTTATCAATAACCTCCCATACGAGGTGATGCAACCCTTTTACATCGGTACTACCGATATACATTCCGGGTCTTTTTCGTACGGCTTCCAGACCTTCAAGTGCCTGGATATTATTGGCGCCATAATCGTTCTTCTGAGACTCCGGAGTGCCTTTTTTATTATTTTCTTCCATGTTGTAAAAATACGCATTTTATTCGGTTTTCAGAGGGGTTTTGGGTGACAATTTCGACTTAAACGGGCTACGAAAAAAGCCGGTTATTTCAAGTTGAAAAACCCTTGAAAAATGTGAAATATTAACAGTTTTTCTCCCAATTTTCCCTAAATCGGTCACTTCTGGTTTTTAAGACCAAAAAATAACCGAAATTTGTCCGGAATCACCCGATATTTTATGGAAATCATTGTAGAAAATCTGACCGAATTACCCGTAACTGCCCAAAAAATCGCAGCTTATGCGGGAGAACGTAAAATCTGGCTGTTTTCCGGGGAAATCGGTGCGGGAAAAACCACTTTAATTCAGCGAATTTGTCAACATTACGGAGTAACGGAAAAAATAACCAGTCCGACGTATTCACTGATCAATCAGTATGATTCCGCTGAAGGTATTATCTATCACCTCGATTTATACCGTTTGAACAACATAGACGAAGCGATTGATATCGGAATTGAAGACCTGCTTTACGGGGAGTCGCGCTGTTTGATTGAGTGGCCCGATTTGGTAGCTCCTATACTGCCGGAGCAGGTTCTGAAAATAAAAATTGAAATCGTTGAAGATTCAAAGCGGAAAATTATACTTTTGTAGAGATCGGATTAGCGATCTATCTAATATTATTCAAATAATACGGCATGAGTGACGAAAAGAAGAAGAAGCGGATACCCATTCCTAAGATTTTTACCGAAGGAGGACTTCAGACTCAGACAGAAATGCTGCAGGTGCAGCGAAAGTCAAATGTTTTGTTTATCGGGATTCCCAAGGAAACAACCTTACAGGAAAGAAGGGTCGCCCTGGTGCCCTCGGCGGTAGCTACCCTGGTCAATCACGGTCACCGGGTGGTCATTGAGACGGAAGCCGGACTCAGAGCCAATTATTCTGATCATCGTTATTCCGAAGCTGGGGCTGATATTGCGTACAGCAAGGAGCAGGTTTACAAATCGGATATTATCATCAAAATCGCACCGCCAACGATCGATGAGATAGATTACCTGCGACCGAATCAGATTTTATTTTCTCCGCTGCACTTGCCTATTATCACACGCGATTATATCGAGAAATTGCGTTCCAAACGGGTCATTGCCATGGCCATGGAATACATCAAAGATGAGAACAATGCTTTTCCCGTCGTACGCATCATGAGCGAACTGGCCGGCATGAGTATTATGCTGACAGCCGCAGAGCTGATGACCAATTCCAATGGCGGAAAAGGGGTATTGCTCGGCGGAGTATCTGGTGTGCCTTGTGCCAAAGTGGTGATTTTAGGTGCAGGAGTAGTGGCGGAATTTGCTACGCGGGTGGCCATCGGATTAGGAGCCGAGGTTCGTATTTTTGATGACAATATATCCAAACTGATGCGGTTGCAAAGCCAGGTAGGTCGTCAACTGAACACGTCTTCTTTGAATCCCATGCAAATGGAAAAGGAATTACTGACGGCTGACGTGGCGATTGGTGCAATGCATTCGCCTTCGGGGCGTACCCCCATTATTGTCAGCGAAGAAATTGTTTCTAAAATGAAAAGGGGCGCCGTGATTATTGACGTAAGTATCGATCAGGGAGGATGTTTTGCTACCTCTGAAGTAACCAATCACGACCGGCCAACTTTTACAAAACACGATGTCATTCATTATTGTGTACCCAATATTCCGTCAAAAGTAGCCCGTACGGCTTCTATTGCGGTCAGTAATATTCTGGTGTCTATCCTGTTGCGATCGGGTGCTTCCGGTAACCTGGAAAGACTCATCCAGAACGATCCGGGACTTCAGCACGGTGTCTATATTTACAAAGGGACACTCACCAACAAATACCTGAGCGAACGTTTCGGTATCAAATACACCGATTTGGAATTATTGATTACCAGTAACCTGGGATAAAAGAAAAACGCAGGACGCGGGGCGGGTCTTATTTGATAGAATATTCAATCTACGCTGGTTTTTTCTTTTTTTATTCGAAAATTTACATTCCCCATGTCAAAAAAGAAAAAACTCAATTTTAATCAGGTCATCAAGGAGGAAGATGCGTACTTAAAAGCCAGAAGAAAACATCGAAACGGTGAAGCCGAGGCAAATGAACTAGATGATACCCGTTTCGGAATCGCTATGTCCGGTGGTGGTATCCGATCCGCCACCATCAATCTGGGCATTCTCAAGACCCTCAATAAGTTTGGCATTCTGGAAAAGGCCGATTACCTCTCTACCGTTTCCGGTGGTGGGTATACGGGCGCTTACGTGCAGTCTTTGTTGAAAGAAAATTCACAAAAAAAAGAAGCGGGTATGGCGTCGCCTTACGATGCATTATTCGATCAGGAACACATCAACTATCTTCGGGCCCGGGGAGAATATATGATGCCGGGAGTGGGTAAAGGCAAAGTATGGAATACATTTATTCTGGTGATTGGTTATTTGGTCAGTACGCTGATGAGTTGGGTCAGCCCGTTGATTTTTATCTTTTTGTCTTTGACACTTTTGTCGGGAATCGGAAAAGTCAGAAACTTGGTAGACGGTTATGATTTTCAGTTTGAAGTTTATAAATTTATTGAAAGTAATAATATTGTTGAAATTGGAATCTCGTTCTTTTTCCTGATTTACGTTGTTCATTTTATTTATAATATAAGAATGAAATATGATCTGGGAATTTCCCGGAAATTTAATCAGGCGGAAGCAGCACTGGCGGCCGTGACACTGCTGGCCGGAGGGTTTTTATTATTATTAAAAATTGGTTCTGCTGAGGTAGTATTTTACGAAGATATTCAGAATTATTTTTCGATTGGAAAAACAGAAATTATTGGATTGCACATTTTAGCCGCAGCCATTGCTATTGCACTGGGATATGTAGCCAATCCAAACGCCATCAGTTTTCACCGGTTTTATCGCAATCAGTTGGCTGAAGCCTATTTGAACTTTGCCGAAAAAAATAAAAATATCGCATTAGCTAAGCTTATTGAACAAAACAATACTGCTCCCGCAAATCTGGTTGCTCCGTATCCTTTGATCAATACCTGCCTGAATTTACAGCTCCTGGGAGGAGGAGACGAAAACTTTAAAGGTGCCAAAGCCAGTGACTACTTCCTTTTATCTCCTTTTTATTTTGGATCAAAAATAACCGGATATGTGGACACCGATACCTTCAAAGATTATCAGGAACTGACCCTGCCCGCCGCGACCACAATCTCTGCCGCTGCCGTCAATCCGGGGATGGGGACGTACTCCAATAAGCTGCTCAGTGTGTTGATGACTACCTTCAATGTTCGTTTGGGATTCTGGATTTCTAATCCACTCAAGCGCAACGAATCCGAGCGGGTGTGGTGGCCCTGGTATTTTTTTAAAGAACTTTTTTCCAAAATCGGGACGGCCAACCGAAAGCTGAATATTTCCGACGGAGGTCACATCGAAAATCTTGGTGTATACGAATTATTGCGTCGTCGTTGCCGGCTGATTTTCTCAGTGGATGCGGGTGCAGATCCTCTGTATAGTTTTGCGGATTTGGAAATCCTGACCGTGCGGGCCCGGAACGAGCTGGGACTTTCCATCGAATTCAGAGAAGGACACATTCCCGAAGATGTGATTCGCCCCAAACCTTCTTACGGATATTCGCTGGAACGTTTTGCCATCGCCGATGTGTACCATCTGTGGGATGAAATTGCGGCACTGGACGCGGCGGGTAATCCGGTAAAAGATGAAAATTACCGATCCTTTGAAGTGTTGGTTAACTATCCGGATTTAAAAGATGCCATCAAATTGTTGAATTATAGTGGCAAATTATTGGTCCGGATTATCTTTCGGGTGATTAATGAATTTAAGGAAGTCAACGAATTGCGTAGCCGGCTTAACGGACTGGATGTTAGTAATGATAAAGATGTAATTGGCTTACTTAATGAAAAGATATTTTGTCACGGAGACAAACAACACAACCGGACGGCGGGCATCAAAAAGGTATTACAACATGCTATTGAACACGAGCCCGAAAAAATAAAACCTATCTTGCGACTGGCCGGAATACTTCCTCCTCAATTTCAGGACAATGTGCATTTACCCGATTCGGTGATTGAGGATTTGATCGCTCGCCGGCTGGATGATGGCATCGGAGAGATCGAACAAACGATTCTGAGAGGAATGGATCAACTGGCAATTGACAATGCTTATCAGGTAATGAAAATTTTTCTGAGACTGCTTTCCCAAATTGAAGCGGGCGTTGACCAAAAACTGGTAAATGCATATTTACTCCGAAAAATAGAAGATGAATATTTTCTAAATATCATGGAGCAAAGAGGAATGCCTCAGGCAGAACTAAAAGAAATATTACGGGAAGAACCGGACGATAAAACGTTAAAAGATGCTTTAATCAAAAAAAATATTTCAGCAGATATTGTTGATCAGTTATTTACTCAACGTGATACCCTGCGCGACAATGTCAGAAGAATAACCATCGGTGAAATTCAGAGATCGCAAGTTGAAAGCGACTTCAACGAAAATGAGTTTGCGGCTCTTCTGCCAGCCCTATTGAAGGTAAATGAATTGCTGAACGAAGAAGCACCCGACCCGGAATCGTTAATGACTCAAATAGAGGACGCCTTGTCGGAAATTAATATTTCTCCCGCGCTCGCCGCTACTGTACTGGAACTGAGAAAACAACAACAGCCTAAAGTTACGGAGGTTATGCAACTCGTCTCTCAACGGATCGAAGAGCAAGTAAGAAATGACATCAAAGCCAGTACGCTGGTCTACATCAAATCCAGTGTCAAAGCCCCGAAGGGGAAAATTGTAACGGACGACGAAACGATGTACGGAGCGTATAAATACAAAATTTACCACCCCGATTTTCCGCACGAATCAACGGCAGATCAGTTCTTCGACCCGGTGCAGTGGGAGGCCTATTATATGCTGGGTCAATATCTCGGTGCCGAAGTACTCGACGTCAGAGGACTCAGTGAATATTTTAACAACAGAAAACCGGCACCCGATTTTTCTATTAAGGATCTGTTGTATCGTTTTGATCACGATCAGGAAGTGAAGGATTTATTCCTGTATCGAAGTGAGGTAAACATACCAGTAATGCCCGTCGAAATGGACGGTCAACCCGGCCTGGAAATGGAAGGAACTTCACGATTATTTGTTCCCTCCAATGATCCGGAGGAAGAACTACTCAACGAAGTGAATCAGCCGAACATGAAGAAGAAAGTAGTGGCAGGTAAAAATATCGACTATACTATTTAGGCTTGTTTGAATTTATTCAATTTCGCACAAGCATAAAAAATCGGACAAGCGCTCAAACAAATTTTTAATCAAATAATTTTAATGAAAACGCTAACTTATACTATTCTGCTAATCACACTCTTTTTTATGCCGGCTTGCCAGCCGAAAGAAAAAAATATGGAACAAAATAATTCAAAAAATAATCATCTGGCTTTCATTGGGACTTACACCAAAAAAGAGGGACACGTAGACGGTCGTGGAATGGGGGTAGGCATCTACACTACCGATGCGGATTATAAAAATTGGGAGCTTAAAAACAGCTTTTCGGATATTATCAATCCCTCTTACATTTGTCATTCGCCCGATCATCCGATCATCTACGCGGTCAGCGAAGGGAGTGGGGGGCCAAGTACCATCAGTGTATTGACTTACGATCCTGCTGATTTTAAAATCAAGGAAATACAATCGGTCCCGTCCCTGGGAAATGGTTCCTGCTATATCAGTACGGACCGGGCGGGAAAATTTCTCTGGGCGGCCAATTACGGGAGTGGGAACGTCGTGCAATACCAGATAAAAAAAGACGGAACACTGGCCGATGGAACCGCCCATCAACACGAAGGAACCGGCCCCAGCAAAGACCGGCAGGAAGGACCACACGCACATTTTATCCACCAGCATCCGGTAAGTTCTAAAGTATACGCGGTGAATCTGGGAGCGGATAAAGTATATCGTTATTCGCCGGCGGCTGATGGTTTAAATTTGGAAGATAGCTTATCCGTAACGCCGGGAGGTGGATGCCGGCACCTGACCTGGCACCCCAAAGGAGACCACGTTTACATCATCAACGAACTGAACGGGACGGTAGAATTGTGGGAGTGGTACGGAGCGGTCCGGGAGCGTCGGCAGGTGATCGCTTTACCCGCCGAAGGTGCGGAGGGATATCCGGGAAGTGCCGCGATTCATGTTAGCAGGGACGGTCGTTTTTTATACGCCAGTTTGCGGGGTGAATTCAACGAATTGGTGGTTTTAAAGATAGCACCTGAGACGTATCAGCTGGAAATTATTCAACGGACAGACGCCGGAGGATCGGCTCCGCGCTTTATGTGTTTTTCACCCAACGAAGAAAATCTGACGGTGGCTTTGCAGGATGATGACCTTATTTTGTTATTTAAAAGAAATCCGCAAACGGGTATGCTGGGCGACAATCCGGAAAAGATTGCTGTTAAATCTCCGGTTTGTGTGGTTTATAAATGAGTTCACTGCTAGCATAAGAAAAAATAATTAAAACTATCTCCAAATTTTAGACATTGAAGTAGAATTATTAAAATTTTGAATGAAAGATTACAGATATTTTATTCTATTGTTAATAGGAATAGCGGGTTGTAATTTTAAAAGCGGTTTTCCAAAGTATCTGGGAAACTGTGATTCTGAAAGGCCATTAAATAATGGATTCGTTTATCGTGATTCTTTAAATTTATATGAGCTGGAAATTCCTAAAAATTGGAAGGTTCAAACTTCTATTAATGAGCCATATAGAACTTGTATGTTTCAAGATACGATGGTTGATCTTTATAATTTTGAATCTTTAACAGTTACTGATGATATTCGTAAAGGATACGACTACGATAAGTCATTCGAAGAAGTTCTGAAAAAAATAAAAAAAGATAATGAGCTAGAAATTATTGATCTGGGTAAAGGAATAAATAATTTCAGAAACGCAAACTGGATACTTTATCAAAGTTCTGAATTCGTAAAAGATGATCTAAATAGTATTGTTTTTGCAATTTTTATAGAAAATGAAAATCATTATTTTTGGATATTAGCCAATGTTTTGGGTGATAAAGAGCCTAAAAGTAGAATGTGTAATTTAGTTAAAATGATTAATTCGTTTAAAACAAAAGAGTCGTATAATAATAAGTAAGCCAGCAGTGAACACTGCATACCCAAAAGCTTTCTTATCAGTCAGCCTTCGGGTATGCCACCGTTAGATGTCCTTCTGGAGTCTGCCCCATATCGCCAAAGAATCAGCACTAAATAGAAGAATCACCCCCCCCACAACATATTCCCCAAAATAACGTAGGAAATTTATACCAATTCTTAGGCGAAATGCCACTATTTTCTTTAATTTTACTATTGATAAACAAGACACCAACATTAAGTGATCTTTTTTGTGAAAAACAGTGCTCTATTCTTACTATTCGTTTCGATTTTTCTGACCCTAAAAGTCAGCGGACAATCTCATTCTGCTCCCGAACCTAAAAAAGAAAAACTGATCCTTGAATTTTCTACGCCCGGTGGACTATATGAATCGGGTCAAACAGTAGAATTGCGTTGCCCCGGTGCTAAAATATTTTACACCCTGGATGGTTCTACGCCCGACGGATACAGCCAAACCTATCGGAAACCAGTAGAAATTAATAAAACGACGGTGATTCGGGCGATCGCTTATAAAGACAAATTGAAGACCAAAGCCATCGGTCATACCTATTTTATTAACGAACCCGCTTCTACGCTGCCGATTGTCTCGGTGGCAATTACTCCGTCTATTCTCTTTGATGCCGAAACGGGCCTTTACATGCAGGGACCGGATGCGGTAGACTCTCTTTGGACCAAAGATGGTGCAAATTTCTGGAGCAAGCGGGAAGTAGAGGTCAGTACCGAAATTTTTGAGACGGATGGGAAAATCGAATTTCGCAGCGTAACAGGTTTTCGGCTTTTCGGAGGAATGAGCCGGTTATTTCCACAAAAATCAATTACCCTGATTGCCCGGGATCGTTACGGAAAAAAACATTTCAAGCATCGGATTTTTGGCAAAGACGGATTTAAAAAATATAAATTTTTAGTCCTGCGAAACTCCGGTAGTGACTGGGGAAAATCTCATTTCCGGGATGGACTCATGACGGGACTTCTGGATGATTGGGATATTGAAAAACAAAACTTTCGCCCCGCTCACGTTTATCTCAACGGAAAATACTGGGGGATTTATAATATCCGGGAAAAAGTAAACCGCTTCTTTATTCAGTCGCACGCCGAGGTAGATAAGGATAGTATCGACCTGATCGAACACCGTCGCAGCACCAAACGGGGGAGTCGTCAGCACTATCTCAACATGGTCCGTTTTATCGAAAAAAGCGATCTGAGCGATCCGGCCAGTTACCGATATCTGCAAACACAAATGGATGTTGATAATTTTATGGATTATCAAATTGCTCAGATTTATTTTGACAATCGTGATGCGGGTGGTAATATCAAATTCTGGCGACCACAGACGGAAAGCGGACGCTGGCGCTGGATTCTGTACGACACAGACTGGGGTTTTGGTCTTCACGACAAAGAAGCGTATAAAAATAACAGCCTTGAATTTTACACCGAAGCGAATGGTCCCGCGTGGCCCAATCCACCGTGGAGTACCCTTATTTTGCGGAAGCTGCTGGAAAATCCAGATTTTGAAAAAGAATTTCTCCGGCGGTTTACCGATCGGTTGAATACTTCTTTTACGCCGGAACGCGTCCTTGCCAGAATCGACAAACTGCACCAGGATTTAGTGCCGGAAATGGACCGGCATCTGGATCGCTGGCAACTGAGCGAAAAACGATGGGAGGAACACGTAGGCAGATTGCGCGAATTTGCCTCCAAGCGGGTGAAATATATGCGTTTTCATCTTTCTTCATTTTTTGAAACCGGCGAACTTGTTTCTGTTTCTATTTTAACAAATAACGGCGGGCAGGTTATTCTTAATAATACTGTCAACATCAGAACGGAAGATTTCCGGGGTTTATATTTTGAAAATACACCGATTACGCTCAAGGCCATGCCGGATTTCGGCTACCGTTTTTCCCACTGGAAAGGGGTAACCACCGGAGCGGAAGAGCACGCCGTGGAAGTCGATTTAAAAGGTAAAAGCATCCACAAAATCAGTGCGGTTTTTGAAAAATATGTACATCCGCTGGCTGGTCAGATTATGATCAATGAGATAAGTTGTAATAATAAAAAAACCGGAGACTGGGTGGAAGTTTACAACGATTCAAAAGAAACCATCAATCTCAAAGACTGGTATTTTACGGATAAGAAAAGATATTTTAATATTCCAAATGCTAAAATCCGATCCAAATCATATTTAATTATTTGCGAAGACTCGATTGCTTTCCGGGAGCATTTTCCCAAAGTAGATAATGTAGTCGGTAATTTTGGGTTTGGTCTCGGAAAGCGCCGGGAAAAAGTGGGACTGTTTGATGGCCACGGAGCCTCTATTGACAGTGTAGCCTACGAAGTTCCGCCCACGGATAGCGCTTTTACCATTGGATTGTTATTACCATTTCTGGATAATGGAGATTTTGACAACTGGGAGATCAATCCTGGTAAAGGAACGCCCAATCGCCCCAATCCCTACTATCTGGAAAGCAGTATTAAGGCCGAACAGGAATTGTGGATGCGGATCGGGGTAGGGATCGGCGTATTTATCTGCGGCGTACTCCTGTTGATGATGCGGCAAAAACGGAAGCGGCCCGCAGGAGTATCCTGACGCTGTACGGTCTGCTTTCTTACATCACTTCTGATGCCGGTGAAATGCAGACAAAAAATGGTAAACTTTCCGTTTTAACATTTCTGTAAATATTACCTTTAAACCTTTCTTTTATTTCATAGTCATAAGTACGAAGACAAAATAAACATTGAGTAATGACGAATATTCAGGTCAGCACTCAAGGAAATTGTCTAAATACTTGTATAAATCAGTTGATTTGGCAGATAAAACTTCGATTACAGACGAACAGATATTATCCCTCCTGGAGAACGAGGCTTCTTACGAGCAGGGATTTAAAGCGCTGATGAGTATTTACCAGGAACGCTTGTACTGGCACGTACGCCGGATGCTGGATAACCACGAGGACGCTAATGATGTGATCCAAAATGTTTTTATCAAAGTATTCAGGAATATAAAGAAATTCAAAGGAGATTCTAAATTATATACCTGGCTTTACCGGATTGCGACCAACGAATCAATTACCTTTTTGAACAAAAGAAATAAAAAGGCGACGAATTCACTGGATGATGAATTGTCCACGGTAGCGCACCAATTGACGGCTGATAGTTATTTTGACGCCGACGAAGCGCAACGTCACCTGAAAGCTGCCATTGCGATATTGCCGGAAAAACAAAAAGCAGTTTTTAATCTGCGATACTACGAGGAGATGCCCTACATTGAAATGGCGAAAGTGCTGGATACTACGGTGGGTGCTTTAAAAGCATCTTATCACCACGCCTTAAAAAAAGTTGAAACCTATTTAAAGAATGTCGAACATAACTCATTGTAATGATGAAAAAGGAAATAAAAGAAGAATTAAATGACCATGCGCCTTCACTTTCTGGCATGTCCAGACAGCCGGAGGGATACAAAGTCCCTGACGGTTACTTTGCGCGGATGGAGGCGGACCTTTGGGAACAACTAAAGCCTGCCATCAAAACGGTCACTGAATCTGCTCCGCAAACTGCAATGGTAAAAAAGGAAATAAAAGAAGAATTAAAAAACCACGCACCTTTGCTCTCCGCAATGCCGGAGCGGTCGGAAGGATACAAAGTCCCCGATGACTATTTTGCGCGGATGGAAGCCGACCTTTGGGAGCAGTTAAAACCCGCCCCGCAGCCGGTATCAGAACCCGCTCCGAAGACCTCGTGGCTGGATGGTTTGGTGCAGCAGATCAGCTGGTTGTTACAACCACGGATGGCTTTACAACTCGCAGGTGTAGCGCTGCTTTTTTTAGCCGGATTATTTTTTATAAATCGTCCTGCTGCCGAGCAGACCGATGTCATGGCCGGCTTGACCGCCGACGAAGCATCAGAGTATGTACTGGCCAATCTGGACGAATTCGATACGGAGAGTTTGATAGAATTAGGTTTTGGAGAAGAGGATTTTCTGGAAGTGGAGGAGACCTTTTTTAACGATACCGACGTGGATGATTTGCTGGATGAACTACAACGAGAAGACATAGATTTAGAAACCTTAGAATTTTATTTATAGGGAATGGTCCTCAGACATTTTAATTGAAATTATTCCTGAAACCTTCCTAAAAATCCTAACACATGAAAAAGTTAATATTGGTGACCTTAGCAATGATATTTTTTGCGGGCTGGTCCCACGCACAAAATGATAGAGCCGCATTCCAAAAGAAATTAAATTCTATGCGGATTGCTTTTATTACCCAGGAACTGGATTTATCCGCCGACGAGGCAAAAGCTTTTTGGCCGATCTATGATTCCTACACCGCCGAGCGTCGCACACTCCGCAAGCAAAAGCGATCCACGACCCCAAAATCCGGTATGACTTCCGTTGAGGCGGAAGAAATGATCGAAGGGTCTTTTGAAAACGATGCTAAAGAAATCGAACTGAAGAAGAAATACTACGATCAGTTGAAAGCGGTGATTCCCGTAGAAAAAGTGGCCAAGCTTTCAGCGACAGAGCAGGAATTCCGAAAAAGAATTTTAAAAGCAGCCAAGGAACGACGAAAAAATGCGCCGGTGCATAGTCCCGGAAAGAAGTAGTAACGGACCTTTTCGTACTGTTACGCAGCTCACACAACTATACATTTACTGTAAGCAAATTTTTTAAAAAGTTTGCCATACCAAAAACGGTATTCTTTTCGGAGGGTACCGTTTTTATTTTTTTGGTTTTCAGCGTACGCCTGGCAATTATGAAAATTTGGAAAAGCTCTAATTCAGATTACTATTATCTTTGCCCCAAAAAAAGATGTCCAAAAATCTCCGTGCCCACATTGCCCTGATAATGGTAGCATTAATCTATGGTGCCAATTATACAATTGCCCGCGAAGTGATGAATGGATATCTGGAACCGCTTGGATTTATCGTATTACGGGCAGCCAGTGCAACGATTTTGTTTTGGGGAATTTCTTTTTTTCAGCCTTCTGAGCGGATTGACCGCAAAGATATTGTCAGAATCATACTTTGTGCATTTTTTGGGGTAGCGATCAATCAAATGCTTTTCTTTAGTGGTTTACAGCTCACAAAACCAATCAACGCATCGCTCATTATGACAATTACGCCGCTGATGGTACTGCTCTCTGCGGCGGTTATTTTAAAAGAAAAAATTACCGGACAAAAATTGCTGGGGATTTTTCTGGGATTATCGGGTGCCGTTTTTGTGATCAGCTACGGTCAATCTCTGGATTTTCAGATGGCACATATAAAGGGAGATCTGCTGATTCTGGCCAATGCCACCAGCTACGGTTTATACCTGGTATTGGTGAAATCACTGATGAAGCGCTACCAGCCCGTTACTATTTTAAAATGGATTTTCAGCCTTGGATTTTTGTTGGTTTTACCTTTCGGTTCGGGGCAGTTACGTGGCGTTCCCTGGGAGTCGTTTCCCGTTTCTATCTGGCTGGCAATTGCCTACGTGCTGATTGCCGTTTCCTGTTTCAGTTATCTTTTGAATGCTTTTGCCTTGAAAACCGTACGTGCTTCGGTCGCCGGTATTTATATTTTTTTACAACCCATCATGGCGACCATCGTGGCTTTACTGGCTGGCCGCGATACACTGAGTGTCGCTAAAATTTTTGCAGCAGTACTGATTTTTACAGGCGTTTACCTGGTCAGTAAAGTGCCTTCGAAATAGCCTAAACTCCCTCCCACGCTTTCTTTCCCACTAACAAAACCTGATTTCTTGTTAATCAATAAGAATTCTCCGAGTCGCTGCCTCGGATGAACACGTTAGCGGGACTGATTAACTAATTTACCGATTAACGGTGCTTAGCTTTGAGCGATACCCCGACGACTTGCCTTGGAGGGCTTTATTTAAATGTCACAAAAATTGAATTTTAGCAAAAAATACAATCCTCGTATTTTTATTTCTTCCTTTTTTCTCTATTCTTATTTTTATGGATATGTTTCTCCAAAGAAACAGAAGCAGTAATGTAATTAATTATAAAAAATTCTAATTAAAAAATTTTGTAATTAGTTGATATATAGTTGATTGTATTAATTATTTATTTATTTTAATATGAAAAAAATTTTTAGTTTTGTGAAAAAAAGGTAGAAGTTTCTTTGCAGGAAGTCCTATTTTTTTATCTATATTTACCTCAAACACTATAAAAACACAAAGAAATATGAAAAACTACAAATCAGAAAACTTAACAAAAGCGCAAGTTATTGAGTATGAGGCCATGTCACAAAAAGGAACGGTAGGTTTCATTGAGGAAACGGTATTTCATAGTCTGATAGATCATTATTGTATTTCGTCGAAGATTGAATCTGCGCTGGATGTGATTGAGTATGCGATTGAGCAATATCCTTATTCTGCCAGTTTTTATAGTCGCAAGGGTGAAATCCTGCTTTATAGTGAATTATTCGAGGAAGCTTTAATTTCTTTAAATATAGCGGCCGTTTATGCGCCCGCATCAGTTACGATATCTATTTTAAAAGTCAAGGCGTTGACGGGGTTAAAGAACATTCCGGATGCGTTCGAAATTATTGATACTACTAAATCCATTGCCTTCGGAAAGGATCTGAGCCAAATCTATTGTTGCGAAGCAATCCTGCACGAGTCCACTGGAAAATTTAATCGGATGTTCGAATCACTCCGTGACGCTTTGACCATAGATCCACTCAACGAAGAGGCCCTGGAAGGAATGACCTGGGCCGTAGAAATGAGTGGCAACTACAACGAAAGTATAGAAATCCATTCCGCGATTATTGATCAGCATCCTTATTGCGATCAGGCCTGGTATAATCTGGGACAGGCCTACACTTGTCTGGAAGACGATGAAATGGCCATCGAGGCGTACGAATATGCTTTGATCAGTAACGAAGAAAATGAATACGCTTACCGGGAATGTACCCATACCTACATCAAACTAAAACAATTCGAAAAAGCACTTGAGTGCTACCACGATACCAAAGGTAAATTTAAACTGGACGGGGCGTTGCTCGTAGACATTGGATATTGCTACGAAATGATCAATGACCTTAAAAAGGCCCAGTCTTATTATAAGCAGGCGATCAGACTTTGCCCCAGGAATGACCGCGCTTATTTTCAGCAGGGAGAATGCCATGGACGTAATAACCAATGGAAAAAGGCATTGAAATCTTACAAAAAAGCTTTTCTCTTAAACCAGAGAAAGGAGGAGTATATTACGGGTTTAGCGGAAGCTTTTTACCAAACAGGAGATATCGAAAAAGCCCGTAAGTTATTTCAGAAAGCAGCAGATACGGCTCCGGAAACGACCGTTTACTGGTTACGGCGGGCAGAGTTTTTACTCGATATCGGAGAGGCCAAAGCGGCCATCAAAGTGTTGGATGATGCGGAAATTTACACCGAAGGGGTAGCGCTCTTTTACTGCCGGATTGCCTGTTTGTTTTATCTGGGGAAACGCGAAGAGGCGTTGTATTATTTCGGAGAAGCACTGATAGAAAATTACGAAGAACACCATTATATTTTCAGACTGATACCAGCTCTGACAGTTGATGAAGACATCGTTCGTCTGCTATGTAAATATCAGCACGTTTGAAGAAAAGACAAAGACCTATTGCCGAAGGCACTGGGTTTAGAGACTGTACGGTTATGTGTGCTATTTGGTATCCCGCACCTTGTATTCCTTAAGGGAAAGCCAACGCGCTGACACACTTGGAGAAGACGCTCGACTAATAGGTGTTTTTTACTAAAAACATTAAGATTTTTCTTCGTGACTTTGTGACTTCGTGGCCAGTATTATTTCATAAAAATTTCTACTACTTAGAGGTACCATTCCGGGTACCCGCAAAATTACTGATACACCGTGCCATTGATCTTTACCGGTCAATGGCATATTTTTTGCCCGTCAATCACTGTATTTCCTCCCTTTTCAGCGACGCTTCCCCTTTTGTCGTATCCTGTTGAACATACTCTAAAAGAATTACTCATGCGAATAACTGCAACCCTGTTATGGTCGATGACCTTAATGTGTATCCTTACTTTATTTTCTTCCTGTCAGGAGGAAGAAGCTGTCATTGCTGCCAAAAATCAAGAAGAATTCAGCAGCCAGGATCAGAATGCGATCGGTGCAAGGCTGGTCGATCAGGTAAAAGAAGATGATCATAATTTTCCGGTTTTTACATCCGATAATACCGCGTTTAACGAAGAACTCACCGTTTATCTGACCAGATTATTGCAAACGGCCGCGATTTCTACGCCGGTCATCAACCGCAATAGTTTTAACTGGAGCGTAACGGTAATCGACGCGCCGGACATGCATATTTTTACCGCGCCCGGCGGACACTTTTTTGTTTATACGGGATTGCTAAAAGCATTAAATTCCGAGGCAGAACTGCTGGCACTGATGGCGCACGAATTAAAATATACCGACGACAGCAAAACCATTCTGAGTCTTAAAAATGAATTTGGTGGTGTGGCTATGGGAGATATTCTTCTGGGCAATCCAGTATCTTCCATTGATAATATGGCATTGTGGTTACGGGATCTGTCTTACAGCGAAGAGGAAGTGCTGGAAGCCGATCAGTATGCATTGGACGTTATCTGTCCTTATTTATACGACCACGAAGGACTCCGAAGTGCCATCATGCGACTGGACAACATCCCGGAACAAACCGTGGACTGGCTCGTCCGCAGACCCGGAACGGTAAAAAGACTGGAACAGTTAAGTGGAGAACCTTCGCCGGGTTGTGGTAGTAATGAAAGTGATTTTGCGGATCGTTATCAGGCAATGGTGGCGAAGTTGTAACGTGTGGATGTTGTTGCTTAATATGACTTTTGCTTATTAGCGAGTTCGCCCTCTTCTTACATAAGAAGAGGGCGAATTAAATTAAGACAGGGTCATCTGTAGGAGCGGCAAATAAAACCTACTTTTTTTATGTGATAAATTTGGGGATTTGTTGATTAGCCATCTATTGGCGTATTTTACGGTTGAGGAAAGCCAGCGAGCTAATAGCTAATTTGAACTCTTATAGTAGTTTTATACGGACAAAATGTTCCTTTTATAACGGAACTGCTCTTGCCTTGGGAAATTTCCGACCTTGAGCTTTTTTCCACTCAGTGCATTAAGAAAAAGTCTTAAAGCGAATACTGTGTGAGCATAGATAATAACAATTAATCTGAAGAGTGTAATAAAAAATATACTCAAATGAGTACAAAAAGTAAAATGCGAGTTTATTCGATTTGACTTTTTCTTAGAAGTGCTGAGTTCGAAAAATGCGACAGGCGGCAGATTTTTTTGTTTCGTTTTTTTTTCTGCCAAAAAAAATGAACAGAGTAAAAGGAACCTCAGAATTTTTGGAAAAATTTAAATGAAAAAATGCAGCCATTTTTTCTTATTAATTGAACACCTCAGTTAATAGTCAACAGGCTAACCAGCAAAAAATTATGCTAGCCCTTCAATTTGTAATACACTCGTTTTTTAGAATACACCACGCAACAAAAACACCTTTAGCACCAGGCCATTTACGAAGTAACCATCTTTTTGGCCTGCTGAAAACCATAAGCCGCCGCGCCGATGATTCCCGCTTCGTTTCTTAACTGTGCGGGAACGACTTCCGTTTCTATTTTAATTTTCTTTTTGAAAAGATCGAACTTTTTGCTACTTCCACCACCAAGAATGATCAGGTTGGGAGAAGTGATTCTTTCCAGTGTTTCGAGGTATTCGTTAAACCGTTTACCAAATTCTTCCCAGGACAAATCTTTCTTTTTACGAACAGAATCTGCGGCGAAAGCCTCGGCCACTTTAGACTGATTTTTTAAATAAAAATGTCCGAATTCGGTATTGGGAATTAATTTTCCATCGAAAAACATCGCCGAGCCAAGGCCGGTACCGATGGTAATCAATACGACTATACCTTTTTTATTTTTTCCTAATCCAAAATTCATTTCCGCTACACCAGCCGCATCCGCGTCGTTGGTCACGTACACGTTACAATCTGCCGCTTTTCCGAAGACTTCACTGATGTTGACACCGATCCAGGATTTGTCAATATTAGAAGCACTTTTGGCGACATTCTTTTTGATAATTGCCGGAAACCCACAACCAACGGGACCCTGATAATCAAAATGTTCTACAATTTGACTAAAGGCTTTTGCCATGTTTTTTGGGGTCGCGGGGGAAGGAGTTGGTACCCGAAACCGGTCGGTAACCATCTCTCCGGTGTTGATATTTACGAGTGCTCCTTTGATACCCGAAGCTCCTACATCCACACCAAGAATTAATTTTTTTGACATTTTTTTAGTATTCGTGCAAGACGAGATTTACAGAGAATTATAGTGCTGTTTTTTGATCTAATTTGCTATAAAAGCGAAAGTGCTTAAGCGCAAGTGGCCAAAAGCAAAAAGCAAAAAATCAGATAAACAACGCTGTCATTGCTACTTATTTGATGCTGCTCATTCATTTAAAATCCAGACTGCAATTATTAATTTATAGGTCTTATTTTCATTTTAATATCCATCTTGGGCCGGTCACCGGGTGCTGTGGCCGTGGCCGCAATTTTGTCCAGGACGTCAAGTCCTTCTATTACTTGTCCAAATACGGTATATTCCTGATCAAGTTGCGGAGTACCGCCCTGAGTAGTATAAATTTCCCGTTGTTCGGGGGTGTAACGAATATCTTTTTGTGCTTCCATCATGTCCAGTTGACCATCGCTCAATTTTCGTCCCTGAACGATATAAAACTGCGAGCCGGAAGATTTTTTCTTTGGATTATTGGTCCGGGCCGCGGCGAGTGCGCCTTTGACGTGTGCCAGGGTATCCACAAATTCTGCCGGAATCTGATAGCCGGGACCTCCACCGCCTAATCTTGCTTTGGCGTCCGCATTTCTGGATTCCGGATCTCCACCCTGAATCATAAAACCATTAATGACCCGGTGAAAAAGCAGATCATCATAATATCCTTCTTCGGCCAGTTTCAGAAAATTGTCCCGGTGTTGCGGCGTGGCATCGTAGAGGACTGCCTTCATAGTTCCGAGGGTCGTCTCGATTTCTACCAGACAAACTTTTGGAGGCTGAATAGTCAGTTGTTTGTTGATCGTTGAAACTTTACCACCTTTCATGGCTTTTAAGGAAATAACATAACTGCCAGAAGATTTAAAAGTATGCTGTGGTGTTGCCTCGTTGCTGATGGTGCCATCTCCAAAATTCCATTCGTAGGATTCCGCATTTTTAGACTGATTGTCAAAATTAACGACCGCGGGAGCGGGCTTTTCGGGTTCGGTAAAACCAAAATTAGCGATGGTTTTTGCGCAAGAACTCAAAAAGAGCAGCGTACTGATAAATAGTAAAAAACGGAATAATTGCATGAAAAAATATTTAGCGAAATTTTTGAAGTTTAGAGCTTGTTTAAAATTTATTTTACAATACTGATTTTCATCTTGACATCTTCAATGGGGCGGTCACCCAAACTCGGATTTTTGGGAACGCTACAAATTTTATCTACTACGTCCAGTCCTTCGACTACTTCTCCAAAAACAGTATAATCCATATCCAGTTGCGGCGTACCCCCTACTTCTGCGTATTTTTTTCGTTGCGCTTCGTTATAGGTAAAACCTTGTCTTTTTTCGATCGAGTTCAGCGTTGCATCCTGTACCGGACTACCATGAACAATATAAAACTGGGAGCCGGAAGATTTCTTTTCTGGATTTCCGTTACGGGCCGCTGCTAGGGCACCTTTGTAATGCAGGTGACCAAGTTCGGCGGGTACCTGATAGCCAGGACCACCACTACCAAAGGGACGATTGGGTGTTGCTTCCCGTGAATCGGGATCTCCTCCCTGCATCATAAACCCTTTGATGATCCGGTGAAAAAGCAGATCGTCGTAAAACCCTTCGTTGGCGAGTTTTACGAAATTTGCTTTGTGTAACGGTGTATCATCGTATAACAAGACTTTGATATTTCCAAAGTCGGTCTCTATCAGGGCATAAGTTTTCTTGTTGTTGTCACAAGCTGAAAACATCATTAAACATAAAAAGATCGGGAATAGTATTTTTTTCATTGTAAAATAGGTTGTTGCGAATTATAGGCTGAGTTTTATTTAGCGGATATTCAATTATTAAAAAGATTACCTTGTTTCATGGAAGGCCATCCGGGATTCAATATTGGATATAGAATATTGGATATTCAATATTCAATGTCTTTCCTAATTGGACTGTTCTTTTTCAGCGGCGAAATACTGAATGATTTTTTCTTTCAACAGTGATTCCTGGTCTTTGACCCCTTTCATGGTAAATCCTCTCAGCGCTTTCCAGTGCGGCCATCCATCGGCATCCCGGCCCGCAAATTCGTAAAAACCATCAATGCTCAGCAGGCGACAGACAGCAATGTGCATCAAGTCCTGTTTTTCCTCTTTGGTAAATTTTTCCTGCCAGCGTCCGAGTTCCTGGATACCGATCATAAACAGAATTCCATTAAGGTCGGGAAGTTCCTTCCGGCTCAAACTATCTTTAACGTAATGTCGCACTTCCAGCCACTTAAAATCGAGTTGCCACTCTTCCATGATTTCTGAATTTTTAAAAATTCTTAAATAACGCTTACAAATATACGAATGGTTTGGGAATTAATCCGCCGCGATGATGGCAGGAACTCTGGCGGCCCGAAAAGCGGCCGGAAGCGACGCAATCAGCGTAATACCAAGTACGGTAATTGCCACCACGATAAAGTCGGGAAGCCGCATACTGATCGGATAGGCATCGACCACAAATCCTGCGGGAATCGGAACGATTCCGAATGATTTCTGGGCCACATAAAATGCTACCGCAAAAAAGAACCCCAACAACATGCCCAGAACGCCGAGCAGTATTCCTTCACTCAAAAATATTTGCCGGATAACCTTACGGGTAGCTCCCATAGAGCGGAGAATTGAAATATCCTGTTTTTTATCCAGCACAATCATCCACAGCGCACCGATCATATTAAAGGCCACCAAAATCAGGGTCAGACAGAGAATGGCGTAGCTCATCCATTTTTCAATATTCATAATTTTAAAGAAAGCTTCGTCCTGCTGGTAACGATCCTTGACGGTAAATTTATTTCCGACAATCTTACGGATTTCGGCGGCGGCCAGTTGTGGGTCCGCATCCCCGTTGATTTGAATTTCCAGTGCACCAATTTTATTTTTTAGTTGTAAAATATTTTGCGCAAAGGAAAGCGAACTCAAAATATACTGGCTGTCAAAATCCTGCTGAATGACAAAAGTTCCCGTGGGATAGATCAGTTTTTTATTGAATGGTTTGGACATCAGTCCCGTGTTTTTTCTTTTGGCCATGTATACTTCCAGCGCTGACAGATAATCTCCCACGTTGACCGAAAGCTTATTGCGGATGCCGACTCCGAGCACGGCCATCTCGCGTTTCCCATCCTGAAAACGGTATTCGCCTTCGCGCAAAGTGGTGTCAATACCCGTCACATCTTTATAGTAATCATCTACGCCTTTCAGGATGCCGACACTTTCATTTTTATTATAAACAAATAACGCAGTTTCTTCAAGGGTTTGTGATACGATGGAAATGGCGGGTAAAGCGGCTATTTTTTCAATCATCACGGTATCAGCGTCAAAGGTTTTTCCTTCGGTGATGGTCACCTTGATATCCGGATTAAAATTGCTGAATAATCCGGTAATCAAATCTTCAAAACCATTAAATACGGATAAAACAAGAATCAGCGCCGCGGTTCCGACGGAAATACCAAAGACAGAAATGCCGGAAATGATGTTGATGGCATTGGTACTTTTTTTAGCAAAAAGATAACGTCGGGCTATTTTTAGCGGTAGATTCATTTACAATTTTGTATGCGTAAAGATAACTAATTCTGTGGATGTACGGATTTTTTGATGTACGGATTGTTTGATACGTAAATGGGTGAATTTGTCAAATATGATTATTGTGGTATTTTTCGATCTGCTTGTCAAAAAAAATAATGCGACCGCCTACGGGGTCGATTGATCGCCACCTATGGTGGCTAACATAATGAGACCGCTCTGCGGTCTGGGATTTGTTTTGAGTGATGGTATTGGTATAGTGTACGGAGTACTAAGTCCAAATGTAAGTGAACTAAAGGTTAAAAATTAAGTCTATTGATTAAACCCTTCTAGCTTAAAATTTTTGATTTTTTGTGAAATCTAAAGCGCCGGGTCTAGCGCCCGGTAGATCACATCCTGAATTCTGGGGCGGTAATCGTCGCGTCCCAGTTTATTGTTACGCATGGAAGGGTAAGTACGGTTGGAGAGAAAAATATAAATGAGATTTTCGTCGGGGTCGGTCCAGACACAGGTGCCCGTAAAACCGAGATGACCGAATGTATTGGCGGAAGCCAGACTGCTCATGTTCTGAGAGCGGCTGGGATCGAGTTCGCGCATGTCAAAGCCAATGCCCCGCCGGGTATCTCCGCTGTGGCGGGTCGTAAAAGTTTGTACCGTACCGGGCTGTAAAAATTGCCGGCCACCGTAGTAACCGCCGTTGAGGAGCATTTGCATGATCACGGCCAGATCGGTAGTTGTGGAAAACAAACCCGCATGCCCGCTCACGCCTCCAAGCATGGCCGCGCCCATATCGTGTACGTAACCCTGTACGCGCTGACGTCGCCAGTACTTGTCCTCTTCCGTAGGTACAATCCGCTGAATGGGATATTTTTTCCACGGATTAAAACTTGTATTGGACAATCCTAATGGTTGGTAGAAGTTTTTGTCGGCGTATTGATCCAGGGTCATTCCGGATTTGTTTTTTACCATCCGGTCTACGAGATAAAAACCAAGGTCGCTGTATTTATAATTTTTATTTACCCGCAGGGGAGAGCGAAAAATCTGATTCCACATTGTATCCCGGAAACTGGAAAGCATAAATAATTTGCTGGTTACCGGAACAAAGTAATTACCGTTTACTTGTTTTTTATAAATTTTGGAAGAAGGACGAGGATTGCGTTTGGAGCCGCTGACTGTTTGTTCAAAAAAAGGAATCCACGGTTTTAGTCCGGCTTTGTGGGCCATGATATCGTAGATGACCAGGTCTCTTTTGTCGGTGTTTTGCAGCTCGGGAATATAAGTGCTCATCGGCTGATAAATATTGATATTTCCTTCTTCGTAGAGCTTCATGGCGGAGAGCGTTCCCGCCGCTATTTTGGTAATAGAAGCCAGATCAAAGATATCGTCTTTTTGAGTTTTGGTACGCTTGGAATAGGTGTGGTGACCGTAGGCACGGTGAAAAACAATTTTATTATCCTTGGCCACTAATACGACACATCCGGGGGTCGCTTTGGTGGCAATTGCGTCTTTAGCCAGGTCGTCAATCTGGTTGAGTACCATGCTGTTCAGACCCACACTTTCCGGAATGTCATAGCCAAAACGAAAGAGGGGATTCGTGGTCACGCCGGCGTTGAAATGGGATCGTGGAGATGCAGTTACGGGCAAGCGACCATTGATACCCGTAGCCCCGAAAATAGCCTGAGCAGCAGATTCCTGTACCATCTCATCGTCATCGTATGCCAGCAGAATATTATTCAAATTATCAAAATATTCTAAGCTGTAAGGATTTCCAAAAACAACCAAAAGTACCTTATTTTGTTGTCCCAGTTTTTCCAGAAAGTTCCGGGTACTACTCGTAATACCAAAATTTTTGGAAGATCTGCTACTCATGTCGTGGAGGCTGACAATGACCAAATCCTGTGACTTGAATTGTTGTAATAACCGGGTGCTTTGGCTGCCGCTGATTTCTTTTCCAATATTTTTTTGTGTAAACTCACCGTACTTAGCAAGTGTATTCTGAAAAGGCGTACGGGCGTTTTCTCCAATGCTTAACACGGTAATTTTTTTATTATCAATATCTTCGATAGGAGCAATCTGCTGATCGTTGCGGACCAGGGTCAGCGAATTATCGATCAGTTTTCTTTTCAGCACTTGAGCGGCGGGCGTGTTCAGGTCGGTACGTAAATTGGTGGCGGCGACCCGTTGTGGTTCAGAAATGCCCAGGTCGTACTTGGCGCGCAGCACCCGGCGTACACTTTCATTTACGTCCGCTTCGGATAATTCGCCGGAAGCAATGTAGTTTTTAATTTCTTTCAGGGCAGCGGGAACATCCTGTGGCAGTAACAGAATATCATTGCCAGCGACGAGGGCTTTGGCTTCCACTTCGCCCGCGCGGAAATGTTTGGTAACCCCTTTCATACCCAAACCATCGGTAAAGATCAGTCCGTCAAAACCGATTTCCTGTTTTAAAATTTCGTTGACCGCCCTGGGAGAAAGCGTCGTGGGACGGTTGGTCGTAGGATCGATTGCGGGAACGTGCAGATGGGCAATCATCATACTTTGCATCCCGTGTTGTGCCAGTACCCGGAAAGGGAACATTTCGATGCTGTCCAGTCGGGCCCTGTTGTGTTGAATTATCGGGAGGTCATAGTGAGAATCCACGTTGGTATCTCCGTGTCCGGGAAAATGTTTGGCGCAAGCCATCAGATTTCCATCCTGCATTCCTTTCATATACATGTACGATTTGGAGGCCACGTTGTAGCGGTCTTCCCCGAACGAACGGTAATTGATGACTGGATTGTCTTTGTTGTTATTAATATCCACTACCGGTGCAAAATTGACGTGTACCCCGAGGCGGCGACACTGCCGGGCGACCTCCAGTCCCATGTCATACAATAGATTATTATTTTGAATCGCCCCGAGCGCCAAATTGTGCGGAAAGCTGATGGTAGAAGATTTGAGGCGCATCCCCAGTCCCCATTCTGCGTCCATAGAAATCATGAGCGGTACCTTGCTGAGCTGCTGATATTTATTGGTCAATTCGGCTTGTTTTTCGGGTGTTCCCTGAAAAAAACAGAGACCGCCCACCTGATAATCGCGGACCAGTTTGGTAACTTTATTGATGTGGTCGGGGCCTTTGTCAGAGTGCGCCCGGATCATAAATAACTGTGCAATTCGCTGGTCTTGGGTCAGTGAATTGAAGGTGTTTTCTACCCATTCTTCGCGGGCATCGTTGGGAGGATGGGTGGCACTGAGGAAGAGGAGGGAGCATAGTAGCGTTAGGATTCGTTTCATGTTTTTTAGTTGTATCAGTTGTTAGTTGTCGGTTAATTGGTGATTAGTTATCGGTTAATCAGTTATTGGTTATCAGTTTATTGGTGGGACTGCTTTGGTAAAGTGTTTTTCGCGCAAAGGAGCAGAGAACGCAGAGATTCTTTAACGTGTATATCTTTTATCGCGAACGCAATAGGGAATGTTCATTTAACTGTGTCTAGTCATTTTTTAAATATTTAGTATATCGCTCCCCGTATCTTTGAACAAGTTCTCTTTCAATATTAGGCCATCCTCGGATTTTTTTGTTCCAGCTGCTCGCTTTTCTCTCCAAAGA
>CAKZUV010000171.1 GCA_937921555.1 uncultured Saprospiraceae bacterium | reverse complement strand
TTAATTGGCTACAATTGGCAAATTTTATTCTGAATTTCGTTAAAAAGCCTCGCCGATGCTATGGCATCGCCTGTGTTTTTTGCCTCATTCAAAACAAAATTTTCTCAATTTCGCACAATCATGAAAATTTGGACAAGCTCTGAGGGTACGTAACCTTGAACAATAAATATCCCAACGGCTTGCCTCGGGGAGCTTCATTAAAAAAATAATTTTGAAAAAGATAACAAACACTTTATTCCTGATCCTATTGTTTACCGGAACTGGACTGATCTCCATTGCACAAACGCATCCAAACTTGATTTTAACCAAAGAAGGAGTCGAAAAAATCCGTAAAAATCTTGGAACTGTTCCAATGTTTGACCAGGTACTGGCGACGATCAAAGCAGAAGTGGACGCCGAAATTGAAATCGGTATAAAAGTCCCCATTCCAAAAGATATGGCGGGTGGCTATACCCACGAACGCCACAAAAAAAATTGGTTTATTCTCCAGAAAGCGGGCAACCTCTACCAAATTACCGGAGATCAAAAATACGCGGAATACATTCGTCAAAGTTTATTAGCCTACGCTAAAATGTTTCCCACCTTACCCAAACATCCGACCGACCGCAGCTATGCGACGGGAAAGATATTCTGGCAATGTCTGAACGATGCCAACTGGCTGGTTTACGTTAGTCAGGCCTACGATGCGGTCTATGATTTTATGCCAAAGTCAGAAAGAGATTTCGTTGAAAAAGATTTGTTCCGTCCGCTGGCAGAATGGATTTCTACCGAAAATCCACAATTTTATAATCGCGTACACAATCACAGTACCTGGGGCAACGCTGCCGTCGGAATGATTGGACTGGTGATGAACGATGAGGCGTTGATTCAACGCGCTTTGTACGGTTTGAAAAATGACGGACTGGACAATACCATGGTAGACAACGATGGTGGTTTTATAAAAGTGGAGGGGCAAAACAAAGCTGGTTTCTTTGCGCAATTAGATTACTCTTTTTCTCCCGACGGACATTTTACGGAAGGCCCTTATTATCTGCGATACGCCATGACGCCCTTTTTGCTTTTCGCAAAATCACTGGCCAATAATCGTCCTGATTTAAAAATTTATGAGTACCGGAATGGTATCTTAGAAAAATCAATTTACTCGCTCTTATACGAAACCGATACAAAAGGAAGATTTTTTCCCATCAATGATTCCCAGAAGGGTATGTCCTGGAATTCCCGTGAAGTAGTCGCTGCCGTCGATATCGCTTACCTGGACTTTGGTAATGATCCAACACTGCTTTCTATTGCGGAAAAACAGGGTAAAGTAACACTTGATGTAGCCGGTTTTAAAACCGCTGCTGACATTGAAAAAGGACTGGCGAAACCCTTCAAACATCGATCTATTGCTTACAACGACGGTGCGGACGGAAAGCACGGAGGTCTGGGAATTATACGAACAGAAAGCGCGGACGGAGGAGAAATTTGTGTGGTATCAAAATACGCAGCGCACGGAATGGGACACGGACATTTTGACAAACTCTCTTACGCATTGTACGACGAGCAGGGAGAAGTCATCCAGGATTACGGTGCGGCCCGCTGGGTAAACATCGATCAGAAAGGAGGGGGGCGTTATTTAAAAGAAAATCAAAGTTTTGCCAAACAAACAATTGCGCACAACGCCCTGGCCGTCAACGAAACTTCTCACTACCAGGGAAAAGTGAAAGCCGCCGAAGCCAGCCATCCGGATCAGTATTTTTTCGACGCAAAAAATCCGGATATTCAGGCGGTCAGTGCAAAAGAAAATAATGCCTACGAAGGGGTGAAAATTCACCGGACCTTTGTTTTGTTGAAAGACGAAAGTTTCAGAAATCCCATCCTGATTGATGTGTTGAAAGTTACTTCAGAAAAAGAAAATCAGTACGATTTACCCACCTGGTTTCAGGGGCATTTGCTGGCTGCCAGTTTTGATTATGCCCGGCAGATGACCAGCATGACGACGCTCGGTCAGGGGCATGGATATCAACACATCTGGAAAGAAGCTGACGGTATGTCGGCGGGAGAACCTACGCAGGTTACGTGGTTTACGCCACAGACGATTGGCAGTGGTGAGGTAGAAGGAAAGATTTTTACTTTAACAACTTCTGCGATACCCAACGACGAATTAATTTTAGGAAGAGCAGGAGCCAGTGATCCGACTTTTAATCTGCGTCCTGATCCCGTTTTTATACAAAGAAGAAAAGCTACGAACAGCGTTTTTGCGTCGGTCGTGGAATCGCACGGTTCCTACGATCCGGTTTCAGAAATCCCGATAAGTCCTTTTCCCAGCATGGAATCGGTAAAAGTACTGCTGGACTCCGAAGCGTATACCGTGGTGCAAATTACGCACGAATCGGGTAAAACCTGGACATTGGCCATCGCCAATATAGATGCGTCGGAAGCGCGTAATCACCAGGTAACAATTGAAAAAGAAATCTTTGAATGGAAAGGACCGTATATCCTTAAATAGTTCTTTATATTTGCAAATAATCAGGAACATACAGACCCGTAAAATAAAACAGCCAATTGAGTAACCAACTGGCGAAAGAACGATTTTTTTAAAAAACAAGAAACAAACACATTATGAAGACACAAGGTTTAAGATGGTGGGTAGTTGGATTGGTGGCACTGGCCGCAATTATTAACTACATCGACCGACAGGCTTTTGGCGCACTGTGGCCCGAAATAGCTGGTGAACTTTTTCCCGATATGAACGGGGATGAAACCAAAGCTATTTATGGGTCGATATCTGCAATATTTATTCTTTCTTACGCCGCCGGTCAGACGATTTTCGGAAAGATTTTCGACTGGATTGGTACCAGAATAGGTTTTGCCATTTCGATTGGTGTCTGGTCTTTTGCCACGGCGATTCACGCACTGGCACAAGGCTTTATGTCTTTTGCTATTTTCCGGTCACTGCTTGGTGTTGCGGAGGCTGGAAACTGGCCGGGAGCGGCCAAGGCCAACGCGGAATGGTTTCCTACCAAAGAAAGAGCTTTTGCCCAGGGAATCTTTAATTCGGGGGCTGCCATTGGTGGAATCGTTGCCTATCCAATCATCGGATTGTTATCCATTTATCTTTCGTGGCAGGCGATCTTTGTCTGTGTCGCCATGCTGGGATTTTTGTGGTTATTGCCCTGGATGTACCTCGTAAAAGCACCACCGGAATCGCATCCCTGGTTATCGGATAGTGAGAAACAATATATTCTTTCCGGACAGGAAAATCAGGATTTAAACGAAGACGGTACTTTCGACGAAGGGTATAATCCTCCTACGGGAGAGTTGTTATCGCGTAAGGAAAGCTGGGGTATTATCATTGCGTCGGCGGCCATTGATCCCATCTGGTGGCTCTTCATTGTCTGGATTCCGATTTATCTGTTTGAGACTTTTGGAATGAACGTAAAAGATATTGCATTTTCCGCGTGGGTTCCCTACGTTGGAGCCATGTTTGGTGCCTGGTTTGGTGGACTGCTCGCTCAGAACAGATTGAATTCCGGTTGGGATGTCAATAAAACCAGAAAATTTGTGATCACCCTCGGATGTTTGATTATGATCCCTTGTTTCTTTCTTTTAAAAGCTCCGGGAAGTGCGGTAAATGCCGTTCTGATTATGGCCGTTTTGCTGTTTGGTTTTCAGACCGCTATCGGAAACGTACAGACGCTGCCCAGCGATATGTTTAGTGGAAAAACAGTGGGAACTTTATCCGGTTTTGCCGGAACGGGTGCAAAACTGGGTGCTTTTGGACTAACGGCGCTGATTCCGATAATTACAAAGGGTGGAAATTACGAACCTGCTTTTTTGGTCGGTGTAGCTCTGGCGGTCATTGCATTGCTGGCAGTTTGGATATTATGTCCACGGGTGGAACCCCTGAAACCAAGAAAATAACAACCGCTTAATAACATTGCACGTATGCATTTTATTAATTTTTTAAGTACTTATGCATATTTTTTATAACTAACTAAAATTTTAAAAAATTACTTATAATGGAATCACAAGGAAAAGTAGCTATTGTAACTGGTGCCACCAGTGGAATTGGATTTGCCGTAGCCAAAAGATTGGGAAAAGACGGTTTTACCGTTGCAATCAATGGAATTGAGCACGAAGAAGGCGCTAAAAGAGTTGAAGAACTCAAAGCGGAAGGCATTAAGGCTGAATACTACGGCTTTGATGTTACCAAAGAAGATGAAGTAACGGAAAACATCAAAAAAATAGGGGAGAAATACGGAAGAATTGATGTACTGGTTAACAATGCCGGTGGATTGGGCGGAAGATCTCGGTTTGAAGAAATGACCACTGATTTTTACAGATTCGTCATGGCGCTGAATCTTGATTCTGTATTTTTTGCTTCCAGAGCAGCTATTCCTTATCTGAAAAAAGGAAACCATCCTACCATCATTAATTATACCTCCAACGCAGGCTGGAATGCCGGTGGCCCCGGTGCCGGCATTTACGGAACTTCCAAAGCAGCCGTTCATACCATCACCAGAGCACTGGCAAAAGATCTGGCAGAATATGGCATCAGAGTAAATGCCGTTTCTCCTGGAACAATTGACACTGATTTTCACAAGCAGATCAAATCTACCAAGCCGGAAGTATTTAAGTCGTGGGCTAAAAATATTATGCTTGGCAGACTGGGACAGCCGGAAGATGTTGCCGGAGTGGTTTCTTTCCTCGCAGGTAAAGATGCCGCTTTCTTAACCGCAGAAACTATCCAGGTTGGCGGTGGTCAGGCTTTAGGAATATAAATATTATCAAAAAACGGAAAGTTGTTCAACGGACGCTATCGTACGACTGTTGAACAATTTTCTATATAAAAAAACAATAATGAGTAAGTTTAAAGGAAAAGTAGCTGTAGTAACTGGTGGTGGCCGGGATATTGGCCGGGCTATTTCTATTCAGCTCGCAAAAGAAGGAGCCAAAGTAGTGGTCAACTACAATAGCTCCAGAAAAGCAGCAAAAGAGACCGTCGATGAAATTAAATCTTTTAAAGGAAAGGCGATTGCCGTAAAGGCAGATGTTTCTACCTTAAAAGGTATTAAAACCCTGAAAGCGAAGACCGTGAAAGAATTTGGAAAAAAAGTCCATATTCTGGTCAATAATGCCGGAGGTCTATTTGCTCGTAAAACTTTACAGGAACTGGATGAGGACTTCTATGATCTTGTCATGAACGTAAATTTCAAATCTACCGTTTTTGTGATGCAAGCTTTTGTGCCACTGATGGGAAAAGGATCATCGGTGATCAACCTGTCGTCACTGGCTGCCAGAGATGGTGGAGGTGGAGGATCTTCTCTGTACGCTTCTTCCAAAGGTTCAACGACTACGTTTACACGGGCTATGGCCAAAGAACTGGGGCCTCAGGGAATCCGGGTTAATGCAATTTGTCCGGGACTCATCGGAACCAAGTTTCACGACGATTTTACGAAGGATGAAATCCGGAAAATTGTTGCTGGAAAAACACCCGTAAGAAGAGAGGGAAGAGCAGATGAAGTAGCTGACCTGGTGGTATATCTGGCTTCTGATCAAAGCTCATTTGTCACCGGTGCTAACTTTGACATCAACGGTGGATTGGCTTTCTCCTAATTTTTTTAAGTCTAATATTGATAAACTAACAATCAAACTACAAACATGAAAAAAGTAGTAACTTTTGGCGAAATTATGCTACGGCTCACGCCTCCCAACTGGAAAAGATTCTCACAAGCCAGTTCTTTTGAAGCGATCTACGGTGGTGGTGAAAGTAATGTAGCGGTTTCTCTGGCAAATTATGGAATCCCGACAGAATTTGTAACGCGGCTTCCGGATAATGACATCGGGCATTGTGCCTTGATGGAAATGCGCAAACGTAACGTAGGTACCAATCACATTGTTTATGGTGGTGACCGGCTTGGGATTTATTTCCTGGAAATAGGAGCGGTAAGCCGGGGCAGTAAAGTAGTTTACGACCGGGATCATTCCGCTATCTGTGAAATCAAACCGGGGATGATTGACTGGGAAAAGGTATTCAAGGATGCTGGCTGGTTTCACTGGACGGGAATTACTCCGGCGATCTCTCAGGGAGCTGCGGACGCCTGTCTGGAAGCGATCAAGGTAGCAAATAAAATGGGGGTTACTGTTTCTACGGATCTGAATTATCGTAAAAACTTATGGAATTATGGCAAAGAACCGGGAGAGGTTATGCCGGCGTTGGTAGAAGGTTGCGATATCATTTTAGGAAACGAGGAAGACGCAGAAAAACATTTCGGATTACACCCAGAAGGACTGGACGTAACTGCTGGTCACGAAGTAGATGCGAAATCTTATCTGTCCGTTTTACAGCAATTAATGAAAATGTTCCCGCGCGCCAAAAAAGTCATTACGACGTTGAGAGGTTCGATCAGTGCTTCTCACAATACCTGGTCCGGTGTTTTATACGATGGTAAAACGTTGTTTGAAGCTCCGACGTATCAGATTACCCACATCGTAGACCGGGTAGGTGGTGGTGACAGCTTTATGGGAGGACTCATTTACGGACTTTTAAAATTTCCGGAGGACGACCAGAATGCCTTGAATTTTGCCGTAGCAGCTTCCTGTTTGAAACACACCATTTACGGAGATGCGAATCTGGTGACGGTCAGCGAAGTAGAGAAATTGATGAGCGGTGATGCCAGTGGACGGGTCGCTCGTTAATGAATTATCCTATTTCATTCATAACCTAAGGATCATTAAAAGAATACGATGTAAATGATCCTAACAATTAAATTAACTTTTAAAAAAATGGCAAAATTTACAAGGATTGAGGTTGCACAAAAAATGAAGGAACAGGGAATGGTTCCGCTTTATTATAACGCAGATATTACTGTTGCAAAAAAACTGCTGGATGCAATTTACGCGGGCGGTGCCCGGTTGCTGGAATTTACCAACCGGGGAGATTATGCCCACGAAATTTTCGCAGAACTGTACAAGTATGCCGCGCAAACCATGCCGGATATGATCCTGGGGGTCGGCTCGGTAACCGACGGTGGAACGGCAAGTTTATATATGCAACTGGGAGCAAATTTCATCGTAACACCCGTACTCCGGGAAGATATTGCGGTGGTTTGTAACCGGAAAAAAGTATTATGGTCTCCGGGGTGCGGGAGTCTGACGGAGATTGCCCGGGCCGAAGAGTTAGGCTGTGAAATAGTTAAACTTTTTCCAGGCAGTATCTACGGACCTGCATTTATCAAAAATGTCAAAGCGCCGCAACCGTGGACGAACATTATGCCTACGGGAGGCGTTTCTCCGGACTATAAAAATCTGGAAGGCTGGATGCAGGCGGGAGCTTATTGCGTTGGAATGGGTTCCAAGTTATTCGTCAAAAACGAAGACGGTCAGTTTGATTTTTCCAGAACAGAACAAGTGACCAGAGAGGCTTTGGCCAATATTGTGAAGATCAGAAAGAGTAATGCCTGACCAGTAATACGAACTAGTGCCTGAGGCACCAGGCTCTTGTTGGCAAAATATTTAACCGGCCCTCGTTTAGGAATGGCAAATAAATAAGTGCAGAGTGAGGCAAAAAGAGGAAGTATAGAATCGTATTTTATTTATTTAACATTCCTTATGGAAAAGAGGGTCGGTTATATAACGCTAAAATTAATCACATCCTTGAGATGCTCTTCCATAAATACGCTGGCTTTATCGCCGTCTTTATCAATAATCGCCTGGATAATCTTCTGATGTTCGTTTAACGCTTTTAATTCAGTGCTTTCATCACAAACTTTATAGGAAATAAACTGCTTGATAATATCGGGCGTGATGATCAGCATCAGGGATTTCAGGACTGCATTTTTACTGGCTTCGGCAATTTTCAGATGAAATAACAAATCTTCTTCCACCGCATTTTTGCCGGTTTTTACCTTTTTTTCGTAGGACTCCAACGCTCTTTGTATTTCCTCAATATCTTCGTCCGTTCTCCGCTCAGCGGCCAGCCTGGCAGTGGTGGATTCGAGGATAACCCTCGTTTCTACGAGATCTTTAAAATCACTTCTTTCCAGTTTCAATACGTCGGTAATTAGTCCTTCCAGTGCTGGTAAGCCCATTCCTGAAACTACCGTTCCACTCTGTGGGAGTGTTTTCAGAATGCCATAAAACTCCAGTTTCCGGATGGCGGCCCGGATGGCCGTTCTACCTACTCCTAATTTTTCAGCCAACTTCCTTTCCGGAGGTAGTTTATCACCCGATTTCAATTGACCCGAAGTAATGAGCATACGAATTTGACGGATAATTTTATCTCTGGGCGATTCCTGATTGATTTCAGTAAAATTTTCTAACATGCCTGTTTTGGTTGACCAATTATTTACTAACTAATTGATTAATAATAACTCTAAAAGTCAAAAAATTACAATTTACCTCAATTATAAACAAAAAATTATTCCAGGAAAGCCGAATTTCTTCAAAAATATAGTAAAATGACCTGTTAGAATCCTGCATTTTTGATTGCTTCAATTATAAAAAGGCGGGATAAGCAGATAGAGAGAATTCTAGAATTTTCGCTAAGGATAGAATTGGTTGACCAGATAAACAGCTATTGGCAGTCAAGGAACGTGGACTAAATATAGGCTAATATATCTACGATAAAATCAACATCTGAATTAAGTCTATTAGTGATCATGTTTTTCAAATATTCCCTTCTACGCTACTTACAATCTGATGTTTGGTTTTCACCCCTGATTCCCGCCATATAATTTTTCCGTCCTTAAACAATGCTAGCGTAGGAACTCCCCGTACCTGATATTTCTGGGCAAGTGCCTGATTTTTGTCTATATCGATTTTGATTACCCGGACTTTTTCACCGATCTCCTGCGCCACTTCCTTAATAATCGGGGCCAGCATTTTGCAAGGACCGCACCACTCGGCGTGGAAGTCGATCAGTACCGGTTTTTCTCCGTTGATTAGTTTATGAAAATTTCCTTTCATGGTATTTTGATTTTAGTAAAACTGATGTGGGCATGGAACAACCTGTGATTTAAAAAGGTTCAAATTTAAAAAATGTGGTGAACAAACTGCCGAAGAATCCTTTCTATTTAAGTAATGACCAATTATTTTTTTATTAAAAAACAACACCATGTCAGAAGGAATCAAGAAAGTAAAAGAACTGGCCAATGCTACCCGAATTGGTATGCTGACCACCACGAATGCAAATGGACACTTACACAGTCGTCCTATGGCCCTGAACGAAATAGAAGACGATGGGACTATGTGGTTTTTTACCGCAAAGTCATCGGATAAGGTAAATGAAATCCAGCAGGATTCGGAAGTTAATGTCAGCTTCGCCAACGTGTCAGACGCAGATTACCTGGCGATTGCAGGTACTGCTAATCTGGTAACCGCACAGTCGGAGATTGACGATAAATTTAATCATTTTGTAAAAGCCTGGTTTCCGGAAGGAAAAGATAGTAGTGAGATTTCTTTATTAAAAATTACTCCACACCACGCCGAATACTGGGACAGTAATGACAGCAAACTAGCCAGGCTATTTAACATCGGCAAAGCGCTGATTACTGGTAAAAAACACCAGGATGGGATACACGCTAAAGTGGCCTTATAAACTAAATTTTAAAGGTTTTTGCCTTTTCCAGTAGCCCTCTTTCTCTCGCAGAAAGGGGGCTATTTCTATTTCAGAGTGAACCACTAGACGGACCAATGGAATACTTCAGCAATTTTTTCGGCATAGATGCTTCTATTAATGACCGAAACGGTTCGAATTTAATGAAGTTTCCGACCTTGAGTTTTTTTCCATTCGGTATATTAATAAAATATCTTAAAACGAATACTGTATGAGCTAAATAACGGTCAGATTAAAATTCAAAGACTGATAATCAATAACTTAAAATTCAAAGACAAAACTCAAAAGCGAGTTTATTCGGTTTGATATTTTATTAGAAGTACCGAATTCGAAAAATGCGACAGGCGGCAGATTTTTTTGTTTCGTTTTTTTTTCTGTCAAAAAAAATGAACAGAAAGAAAAAGAAAAAACTAAAATTCCTGGAAAAACTTAAATGAAAAAATATAGTCAACTTATATTGTTAATTTGAACACCTTGAGCAAGAAGTAAGCAGCAAAAAACTTGGTAAGAAAAAGATGAGGCTGTTTAAAAATGATTTGTTTAATTTCTGCATAAGATCAGTGCGAAGGCCAAATAATGTAAGCTAGACCAAGTTTCAGACTTGGTTTCAAATCTCACTAAAAGTGCCTTGAATGCATCAAGCCAGGCGTTTGTTCT
>CAKZUV010000170.1 GCA_937921555.1 uncultured Saprospiraceae bacterium | reverse complement strand
ACGCTCCTACGCTCCTACGCTCCCAACTCCAACTGATTTCTAACCAGATAAAAATAAGCACCGCGCAGTGCGGTCAATTCCGCATGATTACCCTGCTCCACTACCTCACCACTTTCCAGCACGATAATATTGTCCGCATTTTTTACGGTACTCAGGCGATGTGCTACGACAATAACGGTTCTGTTTCTAAAGAAATTTTCCAGATTCTCCATAATGACCATTTCATTGTAGGCGTCGAGTGCGTTGGTTGCTTCGTCAAAAAACAGGTAATCCGGATTTTTGTATACAGCCCGTGCGATCAATAACCGCTGCTTCTGTCCCTGACTTAATCCAACGCCGTCTTCTCCAATTTTGGTGTTATAACTGAGCGGCATGGCTTCGACAAAAGACTGAATATTTGCCACTTTTACAGCTTCGAGTAATCGCCTCTTATCGACCCTCGTATCTCCCAGTGCGATGTTGTTAGCAATAGTATCGGAAAAAATAAATCCTTCCTGCATCACCACGCCACATTTGCTCCGCCAGAGTTTGTTCTGTAAATTAGCGAGGTTGACTTCTCCGAGTTTTACGACTCCTTTAGTGGGTTGATAAAAGTTTAAAAGCAGTTTTAACAAGGTCGTTTTTCCACTTCCACTCGTTCCGACAATCGCGGTGGTTTTTCCTTTTGGGAACATCACATCAACATCTCTCAGAATAACGGGAGAGTGTGGTCCTCCGTACTGAAAGGTTACCTTATCCAGTATCAGATTTCCCCCTTCCGGTAAAATATTAATGTTGGCGCCCGGCTCTTCTTCGTTTTCCTGAACGTGAATTTCGTTCATTCGTTCCAGACTGATTTTGGCATCCTGTCCCGAGCGGAAAAAGTCAATGAGCTGTTCAATCGGTGCATTTAATTGTCCGATAATATATTGTACAGCCAGCATTCCTCCCAGTGTCATAGATCCTTCGATCACCGCTTTTGCGGCGTAAAAAGTAATGATAATATTTTTGGATTCGTTGATTAACGACGCACCAAAACGTTGCATCTGATCGAGCTGTAAGGTTTTAAGACTGAGTCGAAAAAGTTTAGCCTGAATACTTTCCCACGCCCAGCGTTTTTGCTTTTCGGCGTTGTGCAATTTTATTTCCTGAATACCACCGACGAGCTGAATGAGGTTAGACTGATTTTCGGAAAGCTGATCAAACCGATGGTAATCGTACTCTTTTCTTTTGGCAAAAAATAGCATAACCCAAACCAGATAGGCCACCGTAGCCAGGGCAAAAATGAGGAAAATATTACCATCGTAGAAAAATAAAATTCCACCAAAAATAACAAAGTTGATCATCGAAAATAAAGTGATCAAAGAGGCCGAAGCGAGGAAATCCTCAATCCGCTGATTGTCATAAATCCGCTGTAGAATATCTCCTGTATGCCGCGTATCAAAAAACTTAATCGGCAGTTTCATCATTTTAATTAAAAAATCAGAAACCAGACTGATATTGATTCGGATACCGATGTGTAAGAGTAACCACGACCGGATATATTCGATGGAAATTTGACTGAAAAACAAGACCAACTGGGCCACCAGGATGATGACGATATAATCAAAGTCCCGGTTGGTGATCCCGTGATCGACCAGGGTCTGCATCAAAAACGGAAAGGCAATTTGCAGGACACTGCCCAGCAAAATTCCGATGACGAGCTGAAATATGTACGGTTTATATTTGAAGAGATACGACCAGACATAACTAAAACTGCCTTTGTTTTGTTTTTCTCCGTCCCGCTCAAAAAAGTCGGGCGTCGTTTCCAGCAGGAGTAAAATTCCTACCTGCTCCCCTTCGTGAATATCGGATGCCCAGCCTTTAATAAATTCTTCGCGGGTAATTTTAATTTTTCCGGCGGCGGGATCTGCGATCCATACGTGCGATTTATTGACTTTTTCAACGACGATAAAATGATTCTGTCGCCAGTGGGCGATACACGGTAGTGGCAGATCTTCCAGTAATCTGTCATACCCCACTTTTACACCCAGTGAGTGCATCCCAATCGCTTCGGCGGCGTCGGAAATTCCCATCAGCGAAACACCATCGACGTCCACATTACTCAACTCCCGCAGGGTGTCCTGTCGGTAACGGCGTCCGTGGTAGGCCGCGATCATCCTTAAACAGGTTGATCCGCAATCCATGGCGTCTAATTGTCGATAACTTGGCAGTTTTTTTGGCATTTGTATGCTTTCCGCTTGGTATTTTTTAGAGATGTTTCGTCAATGAGCAGCTGTAATTTTCCAGTTATTTTTTTGATAAAAAATTAAAATAACAAAAAACAGGGCACTCAAAAGTAGTTTCAGTATGAGAGCCTGTCTAAACTTCCATTAATTGGCTACAATTGGCAAATTTGGCAAATTTGGACAAACTCTGAGTTGTTTATAAGCGGTGGAGAATTTTCGTTTGGTTTTTGACCAGCAAATTATTCTTTTTTCTACTAATAAATTATTCTCACAGCAGGCTTCGTTTTGAGCAAAGCTCAAAACTACAGAACCAAAAAACAGACCTTTTTTTATATAAAAAATTAGAACGGTATCAGATAGCAATAAAACGGTAGGTGTAAATTATTTTACGGTCAAATTAAATTTAAAAATATATAAAAACCCGGAAAATTTTTATGATTTATTTAATAAAATTTTTGTGGGTACCGTACAGAAAAAAGGACAAAAGAGGTGCCAATGAAGTACCAGTCAGATTTTGAAAGATTTGAAGCTGTTTAGGATCTTATCTAAACCTTCCATCAATTGGCTACAATTGGCAAATTTGGACAAGCTCTAAGATTTTTTTCAAAGTACAGAAAAAGCAGGAGGATTTTATTACTCGATCAGTAAAAAACGTACTTGGCAGAAAAGAGAAGAAAAGTCAAACCCGAAGACTATCTGCTCACAAAAAGAATAATGAATCTTTGAGCACCAGAATAGCCAAAGATTCATTATTCGTAACGTAACAAGTCATATATTTTTTATAGCATTTCAGCGCGTGCTACATCAAACCAAACATTTTGGCATATTTAAGCATTTCGCCCTGATTGCTGATTTTGACTTTTCCAGTAAGAATAGCCATCATTGGGTTTAATTTTCCGGTAACGATACCCATAAAATTCTGGTCTGAACCACTTACTACGCATTTGGGCGTACCAACCAGACCGTCAGTAGATTCGATTTTATTGTCTGCTACCGAGATAGTATATTGTCCGCCTTCGGGCCCACTGATGTCAAAATGAAAAGTGGTATCGACTCCTTCGAGGGCTTCGGGTTTTACCTGGGCAGGAAGGTTTTTAATAAATTCTTTTGCAGTCATTGTAATGTTATTAAAATTGAACGTTTAAGATTTAGTGCACCGTGGATTAAGGGACGTGGAATAACTGTCCCTAAGGAAGGGACTGTACAATTATGTGTGTTATTTTGCATCCCGCACCTTGTATTCCTCCCTGATTTGGGAGGCAGGCCTAAAGGAAGGCCAACCCGCTGACACACATTACAGGACAATCTCCTAAGGAATAATGTCCACAAAATAAAAAAAGATTGCGGAGATACGATTATTTCAATTAATTTTTTCTTCTGCCCAATTCGTAGCCCACCACGCGTGCGTTAGGGTACCGTTCTTTCATAATAGAATTTAAAAAATTATACGCATTGGTCTCCGCCTTAAAATCTCCCAACAAATAAGCATAACTGCCATCTTTACGTTGTTCCTTATAAATATTTCCGTGGCGGGAAAAAATCTCGTGACTCATCGGTAATTCGGACATAGAAGTCATAAATTCAACTTTATATCCCGTATAATTAACGGGCAGCTCGTTGGCTTGTCGCAATGTGGTCTCGGTATTAACCCGGACTTCTCCCTGGCTTCTATCATTCCGGGGATCATTAAAAATAGCGTCGTCATCTACTTTGGTCAAACCCTGGTCCCCAAAATCTTCTTCCATTTCTTCCATTTTCCGGGCTGGCTTAGCTGGAGGTACGGTTTCTTTGATAATCTGGGTAACGGGTTTTTCAACCTTTTCCATCACGGGCGTATTATTTGTCATCGTCGTGGATTCCTGACGCCGATAATTAGTAGAACCACTTAACTTTCCACTTTGCGCTTTCACTTCGTCTACCTTTTCTACCACGGGTTGCGTCGCCGGAATTTTTGTCGAAGGAGTTGGTACTTGCTGTGCTTCTGGCACTATCGGCTTATCCACTTTCATAGACATGGGTGGTTTATTCGTTTCTGTGTTAGTACCGGACTCCATTTCCTGTTCTTTGATCTTCTGATCAATTTCTTCTACGGACAATTGCTTTCTGATTTCCTCCGGCAATTCTTCTCCCGCCTGTACCTGTATCTGCTCCGCGTTTTGAATTTCATTCAACATCATTTCGAATTTCTCCTCTTCTTTTATTTCAAATAAAGATTTTTTAGCCTCACCGGTATTGTTGTAACCTACTACTTTGAGTTCCGTACGTCGGTTTTTAGCGTGTTTACGATCGCTGCAATCCACGCCATTTTTGCATCCATTCACCAGTTGTGTTTCACCGTAACCTTTCGAAATCAAGGACTGTTTGCTCACACCATTTTTAACCAGATAATTCACTACGCTCTTTGCTCTCCGTTCTGATAATTTTTGATTAAAATCATCTTTTCCGTTTGAGTCTGTGTGAGCACCAATTTCAATTAACAACGTTGGATTGTCTTTCAGGACACCTACTAATTTATCCAGCTCTGCCCGGGCGGCGGTTCGCAAACGGGCACTACTCGTTTCATAATAGATATTATCAATCTCAATGGCCTTGTTCATTTTGATCGGCTGAATTTCTACGTTGGCCAGCAGTGTACCCTGTTTGTTGCGTTCCGTAAGTACATCCGATACACCCGGTGTCACCTCTCCCACTCCGTCAAAACAAAGGATACAACCTTCGACGTTGACGTAAGCTTCCATTCGTTTAACGAAGTATCCTTCCTGCCGAATCATTACCGTGTAGTGATTTCCCTGCTCAAAGTTGAGGGCAAAAGTATGGACCGGATGATTTTTCAATTCCAGGACCGGTTCCTGGGTGGTATTATTATAAACTTCAATGGTCGCTCCCTGAATCGCGTTGACGGGTTCGTCATCTTGTCGTGGTTCGGCCATGGTTACTTCAAAACGATAGCCGGGTTTACGCTTCATCCGGGCCTTCAGATAAACCGATTCTCCGGCGGATTTCCCAACGGTAGAGACGGGCAGTTCCAGTTCTTCGAATACCTTTTTGGTGACCTGGACCAGATATTCCTTTCCGGGATCCACCTCGGCGAGGAAAACCCCGTTTTTGTTGGTGAGTGCTTTGGTAACAGGTGTTTTAGTTACCGCATCCAGTACCAGCACTTCGGCTACGTTCAGATAGCCCCGGTTTCCATCCTCAAATACGTACCCTTCGATGGTCACTTTCTGGCCAAAAGCCACAGAAACCAGGAGGGTGAAAGAAAGTAGCAGTAGTAATTTAAATTTTCTCATTATTATATAGCAGATTTTATTCGTTATAAAAAAAGTCAGTATGCACGTTTTTAGACGCAGAACGTCTTACAAAGATACTAAGTAACGATCAAATAATAAATTCCACATCTGTGGCTAAAATAATTTGAGCTATACTTCGTTAAAAAGCCTCGCCATAGCACAGCTATGTCTACGTTTTTTGCCTCGTTTAGCTCCAATTCTTCCTAGCCAAGATGACGGACTTATTAATTGGTCGTTACTAAAGAGTATAAAAAGTTGCTTAGACAACTTCTGCTGGGACTGTACCGTTATATGTGTCATTTTGCATCCCGCACCTTGTATTTCTAAAGGAAGGCCAACGCGCTGACACACATTACAGGACAATCTCCTTCTGTTAGACACTAACAGGACGATAATTTGATACTTCTGGTTGCACAGTTTTTTTGATACCACAAAGTTTTTAAAAAACTTCCGGACGCATCAGGTTATTTTTATCATCTTTGCTGCTTCATCAACGATTTATTCTATGAAAATTGTATTTATGGGTACCCCGGATTTTGCGGTACCCTGCCTGAAAATATTACTGGAAAATGGATACGACGTAGTCGGTGTGATTACGGCCACGGATAAAATGGGGGGCCGTGGCGGCAAACAACTCATCGAATCAGCGGTAAAACGCTACGCCCGGGAACAGCATCTGAACATTTTACAACCTAAAAATCTAAAAAATCCGGATTTTCTGGCAGAATTAGCGGCGCTGAAGGCTGATTTGCAGATTGTGGTCGCTTTCCGGATGCTCCCGGTGGCCGTTTGGGATATGCCTCCACTGGGGACCGTCAACCTCCACGGTTCTATTCTCCCTAAATACCGGGGCGCTGCTCCCATCAACTGGGCCATCATTAATGGTGATAAAGAGACCGGCGCCAGTACTTTTTTTCTAAAACACGAAATTGATACGGGCGATCTGCTCTTTGTGGATAAAATGCCGATTCTGCCGCATGATACGGCCGGAACGGTCCACGATAAACTGATGGAACTGGGCGCAAATCTTATTTTAAAAACCGTCAACGCCATCGCCGCCGGGGAATATACTCCGACGCCACAAGATCCGTCGCTGGTCAGCAAAGCTCCCAAAATCTTTACGGAAACCTGCGAAATTGACTGGAACCAACCGACCGAAAAGGTCTATAATTTTATCCGGGGTCTGAGTCCATATCCGGCCGCCTGGACTACTTTTCAGGAAAAAAATCTGAAAATCTACGATGCCCGCCCTGAACTCATCGAGCACGATTACCTTCCGGGAACGGTATTAAGTGATTATAAAAAATACCTGAAATTTACTACCCAGGATGGTATTATCGACGTCCGGGAACTAAAAATGGCCGGAAAACGGAAGATGAAGGTGACCGATTTTCTGAACGGAATTAAGGGGTGAGGATAGCCATCTAGCCCCCGGAAGGAAAATGACGGCCCGCTTGTCAAGTTTTGGGAGAAGAATTGATCGAATAGTCCCGCGTTTTGGGGTGATTGAGTTTTTCGGCTCAATTTATGTTAAATAAATTTATATACGTTAAGCCCAACAAAAATTCTCAGAATATGATAAAGACGATTGATTTAAATTTCGCGGGACAATCCAATACGATTGGTGCATTTTTGTACGAAAGTTCAGAAGGCCCTATTTTATTAGAAACGGGTCCCTTTTCCTGTTATCCGACGCTTTGTAAAGGCATTCGGGAACTTGGCTACGCGCCCGAGGATATTCGTCACGTATTTGTTACCCACGTGCATCTGGACCACGCGGGTGCTGCCTGGGCATTTGCCAAGATGGGCGCAAAGGTTTATACACATCCATCCGGAAAAGAACATCTGGCTGATCCAACTAAATTACTGGCTTCCGCCGAAAGAATTTACGGAGATCAAATGGGTAAATTATGGGGAGAGATGCGTCCGATTTCGAAACCGTTGATTATGAGTACCAAAGATGCGGAGATGGTTAGAATCGGTGATACGGTGGTGCGTTCCTGGCACACGCCCGGACACGCAAGACACCACGTAGCGTGGCAGATCAATCGCGAACTTGTAGCGGGAGACGTAGCGGGTGTAAGGATCAACGAAGGTCCCGTCGTGGCGCCCTGCCCTCCACCGGATATTGATCTGGAAGACTGGGCGTACTCGATCCGCCGGATGAAAGCACTGGATTTGAATAGACTGCACCTGACGCATTTTGGTAGTCTGGTAAATATCCACAGTCATCTCGAAGATCTCGAAAAAATACTTGTCAACTGGTCAGAATGGATGCGCCCGTTTGCCGAAGATGGTACGCCGAAAGAAAAAGTAATTGCTTTGTTTGAAGACTACGTCAACGGACAGTTAAAAGCAGCCGGTCTTTCCGAAGAAAATATTAAGAAATACGAAAAGGCCAATCCGGCGTGGATGAGTGTTTATGGTTTGACGCGGTTTTGGTCGAAGAAGTTGAAATT
>CAKZUV010000169.1 GCA_937921555.1 uncultured Saprospiraceae bacterium | reverse complement strand
AAAGGCATTAATTCCCTGGTCAGGATATAGGGTGCAAAATAATTGACGACAAAACGGATGTCCAGATCATCTTTGGTCTTTGCTACCGGACTTTTGTAAACGCCCGCATTATTGATGAGTACATCCAGTTTCAGTAATTCCGAATTAATCTGATCTGCCATTTTTTTTACGGCTTCTAAGTCGGAAAAGTCGGCGACAAATCCTTTGACTACATCGTTCTTCGAGGCAGATTTTATTTCTGAAATTACAGCTGCTAACTTGTCGACATTTCTTCCATGTAAATAAATTTCATGGCCATCTCCGGCGAGTTTAAGCGCTGCCAGTTTTCCAATTCCGTCGGTACTGCCCGTTATTAAAATAGTCTTTTTCATGTTCTTATATCAGTTTACTAATGGCTGTGCCACTAAAGTTTTATTTATTATTTCGGCCACTAAGACACGAAGATCACAAAGTTTTTTCTTCGTGTCCTTTGTGACTTTGTGGCTCACAAATGACATAGAGACCTAGTGCTAAGGGCACTGGAACCCTAAAAAACCTTAGTGTCTTTACGGCCCTCCTAATGAAAATGGCAGAGCACTTTTTTCGCCAGTTTATCCAGCGTGTCTTCTATATTTCCCGAATTAAATCTAAGATTCACAGCGATATGGTTGACGCCGATACGCTGCATTTCCCGAAAATATTCAATCAGATAATTGACACCAATTCTGAAGCCCAGTTGAATAGGTTGAGGTTTAAAGTCGTCATTTTTTTCCAAAATCACGTATAAAGGCTGCATAAACGGTTTATCAAAATTGTGATATTTTGCTATTTCTTTTCGCCACGTTGCGATGGTGTACGCCTGGTCCGTAGCTGGTCGGGGATAGTACATCCAACCGTCCGCATTTTCTGCGATCCATCTTACCGTCTGGCGGCTGGAACCGGTAACCAGCATTGGAATCTGCCCGGAAACAGGCTTTGGTAAAATATCCATTTTCCCTGTTAAATCTCCGTAGCGATTTCCCTGTAAAACCGGAAAATCAGTTTTTCCTTTTTGAATATACTGAAAGGCATCCCGGAATAAAGCGCCTCTGTTTTCAAAATCAATATTCATGGCGGGATATTCCGCAGGCCGGTCCCCCGAAGCTACCCCCATTATTATTCGTCCGCCGGATAACTGATCGATCGTGGCCGCAGCCTTGGCAGTATGAACAGGATGGTGCAGCGGCAGAGCAATACTGGCTACTCCCAACGCGATTTCATTCGTTTGTCCGGCGAGAAATCCCAGATAAGTAAACGGGTCAAACGTTTGTCCGGCATCCCCAAACGCCGGCAGGTGAAAAGGAACATCCCGCACCCAGATCGCCTTAAAGCCTAATTGTTCTGCCCGTTGTACTCTTTCCAGATGGTGCTGCATTCCGGGAACGGAACTTTGGTCGTAATTCTCAATGGGGACCACCAAACCGATACTTAACCGGCCGGGTTTAAATACATAATTGTAACCTTGGTTGATGGATTGAAATTTTTTTGTCATTCTTTTGATTTGCAAATAAATCGATCTTCAAATTGATCATATCTGAGAAAACGGAACCCGCTAACTTGTTGTTCAAAACAAACCCGCTGAAAACACAAAGAGTACTAAAGCAATAACTTGTTTCATATTCTATTTTAATTCTATTTCTCCCCCCTATCGCCGCAAAGCCCCCGAAGTATTCCCGTCCATCAAACTAACCACGTCTTCCATTGACACTAAGTTTACATCTCCCGGAACGGTATGTTTCAGCGCACAGGCAGCAGCAGCAAATTCCAGTGCCTGCTCGTCCTCTTCGTAATGTAACAGTCCGTAGATGAGTCCGGAAGCAAACGCATCTCCGGTCCCCACCCGGTCAATCACGTGTGTGATGTCGAGCGTTGTTGTTTTAATATATTTTTTACCCGTCCACATCTTGCCTTGTATCTGCTGGTGGGAAGCACTGACCGAAGTACGGTTTTTTCCAACCACTTTCTGAATCCTCGGATAGGTCTCCATCAGCAGTTGCGCGTAATCCCGAAACTTTCCCGCCTCATCACTAAATCCAAATATATTATAAATGCCTTTCCGGCTACTAATTACCACATCTGTGTGAGCGGTCAGTTCCGGAATAACTTCCTGCATGGTCTTACCATATTTCCACATATTTTCACGCGAATTAATATCACCCGAAACGGTAATGCCCATTTTATTGGCCATCCGAATAGCTTCCAGACAACACTGAGCGGCCCCCTCTGAAATGGCGGGTGTGATACCCGTCCAGTGAAACCAGTCGGCGTCTTTGAGGGCCTCCGCCCAGTCAATCATAGCTGGCTGAATCAGCGAAAAAGCAGAACCTTCCCGCTCGTAAATCACCGCGCTGGGCCGGTGCACGGCGCCCCGTTCCAGAAAATACATTCCCATCTTGTCATCACCATAAATAATGTGGTCCGTGCTCAACCAGTGTTTACGTAAAAACTGCGTAGCGGCTTTTCCCAGCGCATTGTTCGGAAAACGGGTCACGTGGGCAGCTTTCATTCCCAGATAACACAAAGACATGGCTACGTTCGCTTCTCCCCCGCCGTATACGAGATCCAGGGAATGAGCCTGCGAAAATTTTTCGTATCCCGGCGGTGACAACCGCATCATTACTTCTCCAAAGGTGA
>CAKZUV010000168.1 GCA_937921555.1 uncultured Saprospiraceae bacterium | reverse complement strand
CATGGAATGACCGGAATGGAAGCGGTAATTGATTTTTTTACTCCCAGAAAATCAGAAGTTAAGCCATCATAGCTCACCGAGTTTCCGTTTTCGTTATCGCGGTAAAATTCCCAGTTTAATGTTGGATTGACGGTATTGATTTCAACGAAGGTATTGGTGCCAGGGACCACTGCTACGTTTTGCTGATTGTCGATATTGGGATCTCCGGTAATTCCGGGCCCTTTTACCAGCAGGGCAAAAATATCATTAAAGCCATTGGGATCAAAAACGTAGAATGGGTATTCTTCCGAACCAAATATATATTCAAATCTTAACTCGTTGGTGGCCGCAAAAACGTCCAGCGCAACGACACACGCGTCGTTTGATTCCTCACCATTGGTAAGACTGGAAAAATAATCAAGATCGGCGTCTCCGGGCGCATTAAATGGAGTGGACGCAAAGTTGCCAGCGGGACCGATAGCGTCGGTTACCAGGCCGGAACTCAGAATAATACCTTTTTCCAGACCCAGATCCGAATTATCTCCCGCTGTAAATGTGCCCAGGGCGCCGTCCGGGCAGATGATAGAATCGATGGTGACCACCGTTTGACTGGTCGTCAGTGCGTCTATAATCGTACTGTTGGTAACGTTATCATCAATCATCACCTGAGAAGTTTCTTCACACGGAGAACCAGAACATTGCCAGGTTCCGGCGAATCCTTCAAATTGAGTCGTACCATCACTGATAAGTTCTACGGTCAGACAACCACTGCTGGCTTGAACTGAGTAACATACGCCTCCTTCATTAGGGTTTGGATTATTGGGGAACGCGCCACTATTTACTTGTCCGATAACGGGACTGTTATTGACATCCGGACCGTCGTAAAAAGTAAGAAAGTCGCTATCTCCCTCGAGGTTATAATATTCCAAATCGAAAGTAATACAACTATTGAACGGAGGGTTGGGACAGATCGTAAATACATTATTACCGTCGGGACTGTAGTCTCCGTTTGGCCCGCCATCATCGAACAGCATTCCGGTACAGGCCGTCGAACCGTCCTGATCGATGGTACTGATGGGGTCTCTTTCTTTCAGGCAAAGCAGAAACGATCCCGAATTAGGGGTAGCGGTAGAGGACCAGTCGTTGATTCTTAAAAAGTAAGTTTCACCAAAGTCAAGACCCAATAATTCGAAGTTGAGTTCTGTACTGCCATTTTCGGCTGCCATTACCCGGGCGCAGGATAAAAGTGCCAGTTCATCAAAACCACATTCTCCCCGGTAGATGGCTACCTGGGGATTGGCCAGCGGACTGCCGCCCAGACTATCCATAATTCCGGTAATGGTCACCGAATAATCTTCGATGGTATCACTGGCTGTAAAACTGAACCATACATCTCTTCCGGTAAAATTCCAGTCACCACCCGGATTACAGTCCATCGGGAAATTATCATTTCCGATATTTGATTGGGTGGCTCCAACGTTGGTAAAAAAAGTGTCCATCGCACAAAATGGCAAAACACCGAGGTCGATAAAGTTGTCACATTCGTCGTTGGCCGGTTGTGCAAAAAGAATAGAACTTAGAAAAAGCAAAAGGAAGGTAAATATCTTATTCATAAAATCAGTTGTTTCAGCAGAAATAAGTAATGAGTTGTAAGAGCATGCTAAAATAAATTTTAAACAAACTCTAAATCCACCTGATACTAGAGGCAGAATAGCCCAAAGATAGAATCTTTTTAATCATTCCCTGACTTATACTAAAAAAAAAAGGTGTCGAATTTAGACAATAAACGAGTTATATTCCGGAAACAGATATCCGGTCCTTCTCCCAGACAGTGCTCGTCTGAAGGTTGTTTGTACGAATGTTACACCTCCAATTTATTGATGGTAACGAACGAAGCAAGATTAATCAGCGCCGGAAGATTGGTCTTTTTGGCAGCCCGTCAGCGCATTTTTAATATCCTCTACTTTTACGTGTTGTAAATCGTTGCCCCAGGCGTGGTTGATATAGTTGATGACATTGGTAATCTGTACGTCGTTCAGTTCTTCTACACCGGGCATGGCATAGTTATACATTTTTTGATTGACCAAAATAGTATCGGCAAGGCCATACCGGATAATACAGGCGAGATTTTCCTGATGATTTGCCAGATAGTCCGCTCCGGCCAGCGGAGGGTAGAGGCCCCTGAGTCCCGAGCCGTCATCCATGTGGCAGGTAGCGCAGTAGAAATTATAAAGATTTCTGCCTTGTTTGTAAGGTTGATAATCGCACGAGACAAAAGATAAAATCATGATCAGCGTGCAGAAGCAGAAACCCGGAAGATATTGGCTGGCGTTCATAGGATGATTTATTCTGGGATGGAATTATCAAGCAGCAGCCGGTCCATATCTTCCATAAAACGATCTATCTGTTCCGGAATCAGTCCGTTAGCGTAGGCACGAACCATTCTGTTCTGGTCAACCAGAATAACGGTACCGCTGTGGTCGTATCCTCCTTCGGCGGAAGGATCTTCCAGTGCCACCAAAAAATATTCGTCGGCCATATCATATATTTTTTCCTTATCGCCCGTCACCAGATGCCATTTTTCGGAGTCTATTTCCAGTTTATTGGCGTAATCTTTAAGTCGAGGTACACTGTCGCGCCGGGTATCAATTGAATGAGAGATCAGGCTGACCCGGTCGTCCGCTCTGTATTTATCATAAATCCGCAGCATCTGCTTCTTGACTTTCGGACAGATGGTGGGGCAGGAAGTAAAGAAAACATCTACTACGTAAATTTTGTCTTTGAAGGTCTGATTGGTAATCTTGTTGCTGTCCTGATCGATAAATTCAAAATCAGAAATGCGGTGATGGACCAACTTCCCATCAACGGTATCCCGGTTACCCAAAACGGGTAGTTTTGCATTTCTGGATGAATAAACTGTTTTCCCGTCAACAATATCATGGCGGCCCGGCAGAGGAAATTTTTCCTCTTTGGATGAACAACTGTAAAGCAAACCGGCAGTGAGTAAGGAAATGAAAAAGAGGTATTTAGACATGCTTTTTTTTTTAGAAATTGAAGTCTATTGGACAGCGGTAGAATCAGGCGCTGCGGCTTTTTTGGCTTCTGATAAAATTGCTTTTGCGGAAGCAATACTTTCCCGCATTTGATCTCTGACTTCTGAAATTTTTGTTTTTTCTTGCTGGAGATAATTCAGCGCAACTGCCTCTTCGGCGTCCGGAGCCGGATTATCAAATGCTGCCATCCATCCCATCATCCCTTCGTCGGCCTTTTCCAGCATATTCAGATGCGTTAAAATAGTAGGGTAGTCCGGAGACGCAACGACCGTCGTATCAATGGCTTTTAACTGTTTTCTCAAGCGGTGGATGGTACTCATTTCGGGCATTACATCGTCGTGAATTTTCATTACCTCCGTGTATAATTTTTCTCTTGCCGATTTTTCCGGCTGGCAGGAAGCGGCCCAGAAAAGAGAGAAGGAAAAGAGGATAAAAAATAGTACGAATAACCTGCGCATAGTGTGACGTTTTTTATTTTTTTGGTACAATAACAAAACTCAATAAAATTGATTTAATATCAAAATTCCAATTGTAACTAAGTCGTCATAATAATCAGTGTCTGATTAGTCCGTAAATGAATTGCTAAGGAAATTTGACGGGCTTGCGCAACGCTTTTTTCTCGCTGTGTTCTTTTTTATTTTTTAATCTTTTGGTGTGTTGATTTTTGGAAATACCTTTTTTCTTCCGCAATGGTTTAACGTACAATCCTTTTTTTAATAATTTAAATAACTTGTTGATTGCCAGTTCTTTATTCTTTAATTGCGAACGGGTTTGCTGACAGGTAACGATGATGGTTCCGGCCTTGGTAATCCGGTTGGCCAACTTTTCTGAAAGCCTTATTTTCTCAGTTTCTTCCAGTCCGTTTGAATTGGAAATATGAAAATGCAGCTCTACTTTCGTAGAAACTTTGTTGACGTGTTGTCCGCCACTTCCCGAACTGCGGGCAGTTTTCATGACCAACTCTGATTTAATTATTGCTCGTTTCATACCTTTCTATTTTTTTATTTAGTAATGGTCGAATAATAAGTTCCGCATTTTGGCAAGGGAATTTTGGTTCAAGATGAGGCAAAAAACGTAGACGATGCCATAGCATCGGCGAGGCTTTTTAACGAAATATTGGATCAAAAGGGCCAGCCATAAATCGG
>CAKZUV010000167.1 GCA_937921555.1 uncultured Saprospiraceae bacterium | reverse complement strand
AACGTGTGTTCTTTGTTATCTTTAAAATCTTTTTTGTATTGAAATTCGTATTGGTATTTTGGATTGGTCGCATCGGTCACCTCGGTACGCTGCCACTTGTCTACTTCCTGCCCCGAAGCATCCTGAAAAACAAAATTGGTTTGGGATGGCTGATCTTCAATTTCGTACGCAAAACTTCCCGACAAGGTAATTACATTAAATTTATTGATGTGATAATCTGTTCCCAGAATTACGTTGTAAAACAATTCATTCCGGTCTTCAAATCCATCGGAAAGGATCGCCGTATTGTTCACCAGATCCCGATTGATATTTTCCGAATCCTGCGGACGTACCCGATAACCAACTCCAACCTGACTGAAAAGATTAAACTTTTCGGTCCGGCGATTTACACTCAGTCCAAAGCTGTGGTTATCCGGAATACCAGTGTTAACCGTAAAGGAACCATTGATCCCTCTTCGTTCTTCTTTTTTCAACACAATATTAATAATCCCACTCGTTCCTTCCGCTTCGTACTTCGCCGAAGGATTTGTAATTACCTCAACACTTTCAATCATATCCGCGGTGATCGTCCCCAGTGCTCCGTCCGAAGCAATCACGGATGGTTTACCATTGATCAGGATTTGTACACCCTGACTTCCCCGCAGGCTGATCGCCCCTTCGATATCTACGTTGACCGAAGGCACATTATTCAGCACTTCCAGGGCACTCGCCCCCGTCGTACTCAAATCTTTCCCGACGTTAAAAACCCGTTTGTCCAGTTTAAATTCGGTTTGCGAACGCTCGGCCCGGACTTCTACTTCCTGAAGCATTTCGCTGTCTTCGGCGAGAGAGATATTTCCTAAATCAACTTTTTTATCAGCGATGGTAAAGTCCCGTATTTTTTTGGCCGAATATCCGATAAAACTGATCTCAATATAAAAATCTCTGCTCTTGGCGATTACTTCAAAAAAACCGTTTTCGTCGGTCGTCGTACCTGCAATAGGTGATCCGGTGGCGTTATCGGCGATCATAACGGTAGCGAATTCGACGGGCTGATCATTTTCTGCGGTTATTTTTCCGGTAACGGTGATGCCTCTTGGCTGGGCAATCGCTACCACAGAAAGGCAGTTCAGTAAAAGAAAGAGTAAAAATTTGTTCATCACGTCGATAATTGTAGGTGTGTTCAAAAAAAAGTTTAAATTATAAAATCAGAACAAGTACAGTAAAATGATACTTTTTGTTCAACTCAAAGTTAGGTGGATTCACGGGCGACTGCCGATATAATCGGTCAACGGCAGAAAAAACCGGATAACTGAAGTTTTCACAATGAATACCCGGATGTTCAGCGGGTCAGGGGTCAAATTCGGTCGTTGATCGAAATATCCGCTGGAAATCTGATAATCTGATTAATTTTGGAGCAGGATAATAGGTCTTTTTATGAATCAATCCACTTTTAAACTAACCAGGGAACACGGATTTCTGGCTTTGCTGGCGGTCATTCTATTTTTTGCAACGGTGTTTGACAAGAAAGATTTGTCGCTGGGACTGGTAGATATTTATTTTTTTACCAACTACCTGATCGCCTCGTTGCTGATCAGCTATTTGTTTTTGCCGCGTCTTTTTTATAATAAAAAATATATTCTGTTCATTATTGCGCTCCTGTTGACCCTGGGTGCAGTGCTGTATATTGAAGAATTTGTGCTGGAAAAAATCTTCTATCCCGATTCCAGAGGAAAGACCTTTTTAGGAATTGTCCCAACCATTTTTGATATCATTCCGACCATCGCTATCTTCGTTGGTTTTAAACTTGGGTGGGATACCCAGATCAAACAATCGGAAGTGGAACAACTGAATGCGCGGGTCGCAGAGAGTCAATTACAATTTTTACAATCTCAGATCAATCCGCATTTTTTATTTAACAATCTGAATAATCTGTATTCCTACACGCTGGAAAATTCGCCGAAAACACCGGAAATTATTCTGGAACTTTCCGGATTGCTGCGTTATATGCTCTACGATTGTAAAGAACCCTGGGTACTCCTGGAAAAAGAAGTTGATTATCTCGCGAATTTTATCCGGTTGCAGGAATTGCAACTGGAAGGAAAAGGAGTGGTTAATTTAAATATCAAAGGTAGTTTAAACGGGCACCGGGTCGCACCACTTCTTTTTGTGGTTTTTGTAGAAAATAGTTTTAAACACAGTCTGTCAAGTATGACCGAAAATATCGCAATTGATATTGATTTAAAAATTATGGATAATAAATTGTATTTTTCCTGTGTAAACAATTATTCGGAACAAGCCAATACGGAAAAATTATCGCATGGTATTGGTTTGGAAAATGTACAAACCCGGTTGAGACTTTTGTATCCAAATGCGCACACACTGACCATACAAAGTGTGGAAGGTCAGTACAGGGTAGAACTTATTCTGGATTTAAACGCAGCAAAAAAATGACCCGATGTATCATCATTGAAGATCAGTTGCCCGCTCAGAGAATTCTGATCAATTATATTAATGAAATTCCCCAATTAGAATTGACCAAAACTTTTGGTGACCCGTTGTCGGCACTGGAATATTTAAAAACCAATCCGGCGGATCTGATCTTTCTTGATATTCATTTACCCAAATTATCCGGAATGGCTTTCCTGAAATTATTAAGTCCCCGGCCTAAAATAATTCTGACAACCGCATTTACCGAATACGCTTTGGATGGCTACGAACTCGACGTCATCGACTATTTGTTAAAACCTTTTTCTTTTGAAAGATTCTACAAGGCGGTCTCAAAAATTATATATTCGGAGTCCCGAAATACCACCGAACCACGCTCTGTTTCCCCAACGGCCAGTCCGGATCAGGCGGATTATATTTTTATAAAAATAGGCAATGACTTTTTAAAATTAGAAATTGCATCCATCCAGTTTATAAAATCGCTCGGTGACTATACCCAGGTATTTACGCCCGGCGGAAAGCATCTCGTTTCCTATCCACTCAAATACTGGTCGGAGAATTTACCCACCCAGTTTTTTTGTCAAATACATAAATCTTCGGTCGTCAATATCCGCCACATCGAAAAAGTATCCGGCAACCAGATTTTTATCCAACGCGAAATATTGCCCATCGGTCGAACCTACAAGGATCATTTTTTTGAAAACTACCTGGACGAATTTTAGGATTTATCGCTACGAACAATTTTCCCCGAACCGCTGTTGTAAAATTGTATTTCGCACAAAGGCTGAAATACAGCAATTTTTCTTCTGAAGTTTTCAAACAACTTCGCATCCTAAATAATTCGTACCATGAAATATTCTTTTTTCTTTCTTATCCTGATTTTCCTTGGTGCCTGTCAGACACCGGCTACCGATTCTACCCCATCAAATCAGCAAGCCTATCCCCTGCAAACTGCCGCTGTGAAAGATGATTTTAACCAGTACTGGTACGCGGGCGAAGCCGAAATTTCCAGTTACCAGCTTGAGCAGGCACGCTACGGAGAAATACGCAAGGGTACTTCGGTCTTTATTTTTGTCACCGAACCATTTTCAAAAACCAAACAAGTAAAACTTGACTATCCGGATAAAAACAGAAGAGATGAAATACCCGTCCTGAAATTAAATGCTACCCGAAAATTCAATACCGGAATTTATCCATATTCAACGATGCAATCGGTTTTTACGCCGGTTGATTATAAAAAACATCCAAATACGCTCAAAGTGGCTACGTCTTCTCAGGAATGGTGTGGGCATACTTTTGAACAATTAAATTTTAAAAAAAGCAACTACGAACATCAGTTGTTCTCTTATTTTGAATCGGAGGGAGACGAACGTAAAAAAATTGGAAAAGCATGGCTGGAAGATGAAATATTTAACCGGATCAGAATTCAGCCCGGCACGTTACCCGAAGGAAAAATTGACCTTATTCCCGGGACAATTTTTTCAAGGTTCAGCCACGTTCCCTTAAAAGTCGAAACGGCCAATGCAACCCTGATGGATGCGGAGAACAGTGAACAACTACGTTATCAAATTTCTTATCCTAATCTGGGAAGAACCCTGACCATTTACTTCAAAAAGGAGTTTCCACACGTCATCGAATCCTGGGAGGAAACTTCCGCAAAAAATGCCAATCTTGTTACCCGCGCAACGCGGATAAAAACCATCAAATCGGCTTATTGGAGTAAAAATGGTCTGGAGGATGTGAAATACCGGAAAATACTGGGCCTGGATTAACGATTCGGGACTAAAGTAAACTGAATAGATCTTATAAAATATTCTTGTTTAATTTTGCAAGGCGAGTAATTGGGACACGGTTAAAAAGGCAAAACCTTTTTTCTTTAAACCCAGAATAATTGGTTCGAGGGCCTTGAGAGATGATTCGTATCCATCATTAGTGGGATGTAATAAAATGATCGAACCGTTTTTGGTTTTATCAATAACAAACGCCGCCATCTTATCCGGATTCGAATTAATATCCGGGTTACCTTCCGGACAAACATCCCAGGTGATTGTTTTGCGGTTGCTTTGTTGTAAATATAATGGCAGCATAAAAAGTTTCATTCCATAAGGTGGCCGGAAGTGAATCGCTCCGGTATATCCAGCCTTACGAATCAACTGATCGGTCGGTTCAATTTCTTCACGAATCGTATTGTAAGTTTTAAAACTTAATTTCCGGTGCGTGTAACTATGGTTGCCCAGCTCGTGTCCGTCGTTTACAATTTTTGTTATATCCATAAGCCGTTTTTCCATCAAATTGCCAATCGGAAAAAAGGTCGCTTTTACCTGCTGCGATTTCAGGATAGACAGGACGGTGTCCAGTTTTTCGTTGGGACCGTCATCCAGCGTCAGTGCTACCACTTTCTGATGGGTGTCGATACGGGCGTGAATTTCGCCAAAGAGCTGAAAAGTAGTGGAACGGTTCAGTTTGTAAACGCCGATTGCCACCGGGATGAGCAGTAAAAAAGAGATGAGAATTTTATTCAAAAATAGAAATTTTATCAGTTTGTGAGTCGACCAAAATTACAGATATTCTGGTAATATAAAATCGGGATTCAGAAATCATACCTCATTCATTCACACAACCCGTTTAGCTTTTAGGGAAATTCCGATTTGAATCTTGCCAGAGAATCAATTTTTTCTCAGAAAAATCAATTGTAAAAGGATACCGGCGCAGAAAAGGATATCCCAAAATACCATCCAGCTCAACGGCATAAGCATTATTGAAAGCTGCCAAATCAGAAAACATAAATCCCATCGTCTGATAATTTAATCCCAGACATTCCATTTCTGTTAACGTAAAATTCCTTACCTGCGTAGCCGAATTGGCAATTCCTCCGACTCGACCAGCCCGCAAATCTTTCGTTTGAGCGGATAACTCTTTTTCAAATTTTTCCGCAAAAATATTAGCCTCCGCCCCCGTATCCAGCGCAAAATCATATTCCACATCATTTACCAAAACGGACAACATCGGAAAATGGCCTTGCATCTTAAAAGCATAAGTTCGAAGTACATGCTTACTTGCACTAATGGCAGACTGATCGGCAGGAGTCAGTCTGACTATTCCGTTTTTATAATCCACAAAAAGGGTAAAATTTTTCAACAATTCGGTACCAATAATCCCGGCAATCCGACAGCCTTTAAGCGCTTCCAGATGCCGCATATCCATTTTATAAACCGATTGGTTGGAAAAACTAACGGTTCCTATTTCGAAGTGAGCCACCAATCCGGACTGAACGGACACTTGGTTCCCAATACCATACGCCTGAATCGTTTGCTGATCGACTAAATCCTGATTGATAAATAGATGAGAGGCGCCAGTATCCAGAATGTAATTTCCGGCCTGGCCATTGAGACGGGCTTGTACCATAATGAGTCCACCCGCCAGACGGGCAGCAATTTCCCCGTAGGTTGAATTCGGCGAAAGCCCCAATAAATATTTTTGTCCGGAATGGCCACTGGCCACCAGGTTGGGATTTCCTCCCGTGCATAGCAGGAATGCAAGCCCGAGGGCCAGCCTGAATTTTCTCATTGTTGTTTTATAGTATATTGAATTTATATATATCAATTATGCTGCCAGATGTCAATATAGCAATATGCGTTTACCTTGATTTTCTGAGGGACTGTACGGTTATGTGTGTCATTTGGCATCCCGCACCTTGTGTTCCTCCCTGATTCGGGAGGCAGGCCTAGAGGAAAGCGCTCGCGCTGACACACTATCTTTCGGGAGCAGTCTCCTTTTTCTGATTTACGAATAAGAATATTTTTTTATCTTTGAGTATTATTCAATTGATGAGACGGATAAACGAAGTATCTCGAGGAAAACCAACAATAAATCACGAAATTTTACCCCGACCCCGAAGGGGAGATTTCGTGATTTATTGCCTCCTGCTAATTAAGAAAGTTAAACGATTAAACAAGCGAAGCGACTCAACAAGCGAAGCGACTCAAAAGATGCCACCAATAAAGCACGAAATTTTACCCCGACCCCGAAGGGGAGATTTCATGATTTATTGCCTCCTGCTAATTAAGAAAGTTAAACAATTAAACAAGCGAAGCGACTCAACAAGTGAAACGACTCAACGAGCGAAGCGATTAAAAAGATGCCACCAATAAATCACGAAATTTTACCCCGACCCCGAAGGGGAGATTTCATAATTTATTGCCTCCTGCTAATTAAGAAAGTTAAACAATTAAACAAGCGAAGCGACTCAACAAGTGAAACGACTCAACAAGCGAAGCGCTTCAACGCGCGCAGCGACTAAACACCATAAAAACATGCGATTACTCCTCCTAGCCCTTTTCTTCCTCCTCAGTTGCCAGCCAACGGATAAACCGGACTCAACAACTACGCCTTCAACAGAAAAATCAACCAAAATGAAAGCCAACGTGGAACGTCCCGAATTGACCAGGGCACAAGCCAGTCGGCTGGCGGGTTTACCGCTGAAATGTATGCAGCAGGAGTTTCCGAATAAGTTGGGTCAGGTGCTGGGAACAGCGGAGGATTTACAATCACCCAAAGCATTGCATCCGGCTTTTTATGGTTGTTTTGACTGGCATTCTTCGGTGCACGGACACTGGATGCTGGTAGAATTATTGCGGCGTTTTCCGGATTTGGAAAACGCAGATCAGATCAGGAAACAATTGGCAGAAAATATCTCGGCGGCAAATATAAAAAAAGAGGTT
>CAKZUV010000166.1 GCA_937921555.1 uncultured Saprospiraceae bacterium | reverse complement strand
TTTTAGTTTCTTCTTTTTCTTTCTGTTCATTTTTTTTGGCAGAAAAAAAAACGAAACAAAAAAATCTGCCGCCTGTCGCATTTTTCGAATTCGGCACTTCTAATAAAATATCAAACCGAATAAACTCGCTTTTGAGTTTTGCCCTAAATTTTCAAGTTATTGATTATCAACCATTTACTTTTAATTTTAATGTAGTTTAGCTCACACAGTATTCGTTTTAAGATATTTTATTAATGTACCAAATGGAAAAAAGCTCAAGGTCGGAAAATTCACTAAGTGGAAACAGTTTCGGTCATTAATTAAATTATTTATGCTGTAAAAGTTCAAATTCGACACAAAAAATGCAAGAAGAAATTTTCAAAATCTATAGTCAAGAATGAACAGTCTGGCTATTAGCTAGTTGGCTTCCTTTTGACGTAAAACGTCAGAAGCGCACTAACTAGCCAAACGGCAAGTACCCCAAATTTGACACGCATTCTTTTACATTTAACGAACTGCACGATACCGGGGCGTTGCCGGCTTATGGATAGCACCAAGAGGTAACAGCAGGAAGTGCATGATGTTCGGTGAGATGGGGGGAATTATGAAATGTTTGATGGATTTATTTTTTTAATTCCAGATGCTGTTTAATTCGTAGATGGTTGCATTGGAGACTTCGAGTTTTCCACCACGGGCGAATATGGTTGCTTTGTTAAATTTTTCCGAAGGGAAGAAAATACTGGTGAAGTTTAATTCTCCGCCATTGATAAAAATTTCGCAGGAGGCAGCGTCTACTAAGAAACGGATATTCATTGTCTCGCGGTTAAAATCAACTGGGGCTGTGTGTACTTTATCATAGAATTTATCAGAAAATTTATTTTTGGCCGAATGGGTTCTGTCTACGTACATTTTTCCATCTGCTTTGTTGAATTCAATTGAAAAGTATTCTTCTGCTCCGTTTTCCAATTTTAATCCGAACGATTCAGCGGTTGTTTTTTGTAGATTTATGGTCACATCAAATTCGGATTGTGAGGGATCAAAAGTACCTTTCAGCATTTTATCATCGGTGATATTCATTTGACCAAAAGCGGTTGACTTGCTTCTCAGGGATTCGAATTCTTTGGTTGGCATGCTATACAACGTATAATTTTCGTCTACGTTAAACAATTTCAATTCTCTTGGGATCGTCATGGCACTTCTCCATTTTTCTGTTGGTACGATTTGAGCGTACTGCCAGTTGGACATCCAGCCAATACCCACGGTCCGGCCATCAGATTCCGGCAGATTATTCCAGGTTACAAAAGCGTAATTATCCGTTCCCCAATCTAACCATTTTTGATTTTCCGGATCGCATTTAAATGTTGTTCCATCAAAGTCGCCCACGAAATAAGAACTGGCCGTTCCGCCGTTGGGTGCCTCTTTTTGAATACTAACAATCAGTACCCATTTCATTTCATCCGAGCCTTCCACCTTCATGGGGAACAAGTCCGGGCATTCCCACAAACGTTGATCACCTTCAATCCCGAAGTCAGAGATAAACTCCCATTCGGTCAGATTAGATGATGCGTAAAATTTGACTTTATCGTAAGCGGCCAGTACTAAAATCCATTTTTGGGAAGCTTCGTGCCATACCACTTTGGGGTCTCTGAAGTCCTTAATTTTTTCGGTATTGGGAATGACCGGATTCCCTTTGTATTTGCTCCATTCTTTTCCACCATCCAGGCTGTAAGCGATACTTTGTTTTTGAAAATCGTTCGTCTTTGCTTTTTCACCGGCAAAATCATGGTGTGTAAAAGTGGCTACGATTGGCGTCTGATTATCTGTTCCCAATCCGGAGGTATTGTTGTTGTCCACCACTGCTCCTCCCGAAAAAATACATCCAATAGAATCCGGATACAATGCAATCGGCAGATGTTCCCACCGCACCAAATCCTCTGATATCGCGTGTCCCCAATGCATAGGGCCCCATACGGTACTGTCTGGAAAGTATTGATAAAATAAATGATAATTTCCTTCGTAATAAAACATCCCATTGGGATCATTCATCCAATTTGCCTCGGGTGTGAAATGAAATTGAGGGCGGTGAGGTTCGTAGTAATAATCGTTCTGTTGGGCTGTAACGGCTGGTGCTTCCGACCCGGTGTTGCAGGCAATTATTCCTGACAATAGTAAAATGAATGCTAAATATGTAAACTTTTGCATTTTTTGGTGTTTAATCGTTGATTTGTTTACTTGTTTAATCGTTGGGGCTGGTTTTGAAAGATTACTTATCTGCGGGAATTATGCTGTTTAGCGTTATCATTAGACGATGTGTTTTTCCAAATCTTCCAAGGCTACGCCTTTTGTTTCCGGCATCAGTGTTCGCACCCAAATTAGTTGCAGGACCATCATCATTGCAAAAAATAAAAAGATGGTGACGGGTGAAAAAGCGGACAAAACGGCCGGCGTGATCATCGTAATGATGGCAGCGAAAACCCAGTGGGTACTGCTGCCCCATGACATCCCCATCGCTCTGACTGTATTCGGGAATATTTCGGATATAAACACCCAGATTACCGCACCCTGTCCGATTGCGTGAGCGCCTACAAAAGAGCTGACAAAAAAGACAACGATCCAGCCCTCAGAGCTGGTATAGAAAGACCAGGCTACGCCGAGTAAGGTAATAATATATCCAACCGAACCAATAGTCATCAGTTGTTTCCGCCCCATTTTGTCAATCAGATACATTCCCAGCAGGGTAAAAATCAGATTGACTGCACCAATTGGAATAGATGCAATTAGTGTATTGCTCTGATCAATTCCTGCGGCTGCAAAAATTCTTGGTGCGTAGTAAAGAACGAAATTGATACCGGATACCTGATTAAAAAAGGCCAGTAAAAAAGCCAGCATTAACGGCTTGTTATAGTTACCGGAAAAAAGGTTTCCTTTCGTTTTCAGGACCGTACCTTTGATGTCGGCAATTTGCTGATCTATTTGCCCTATGGGATTGAGTTCTTCTAAAATTGTTTTGGCCTTAGCTTCATCGCCCCGTTTGAGTAACAGCCACCTCGGACTATTGGGTACGCGCAATATCATCAGACAATAAAGGGCCGCCGGCAATGCTTCAATACCGAGCATCCATCGCCAGGCATTTTCTGCTACAAAATTTCCGATCAGATAATTGGAAAAAAAAGCGACTAAAATTCCAAAAACAATATTAAACTGGTAGGTCGCTACCATCCGGCCTCTCTTGTTAGCGGGAGCAATTTCGGATATGTAAATGGGAGCAGCTACCGAAGAGGCACCAACACCAAGGCCGCCAAGAAAGCGAAAAAGTGAAAACAGGTAAGGATCGGTAGCCAGAGCAGAACCCAATGCTGACACCAGATACAAAACACCGATCCAGAATAGCGTATTTTTACGACCAAATTTTTCACACGGAATACCACCAAAGATGGCTCCGACTACAGTTCCCCAAAGCGCCATCGACATGATAAAAACGCCATGAAACCAATCGTCGGTATTCCATAATTCCTGGATAGGCTGATCTGCTCCGGAAATCACAATGGTATCAAATCCAAATAAAAAGCCGGCCAGTGCCACGGTGATGACGGCGTACCTTAGTTTATTTTGACGCTCCATATATTTTCCCTATTATTTTAGTGATTAAAACTAATTTGCTAAAATAATAAGGATAGTCTGCATTACATAATAATTTTACAACTAAAATATGGGTTGTTTTTTGGTAGGCAGGTATTTTTCTGTGGTGGGTTGCAGTATTTACGCTTCGTTTAAATTTACCGTCTTCTCCCAATCTTTGACCTTCGTTTTTCCATCAGCGATATATGAAGTCTCTAAAAAGTATTCTAAGAACTCACTGGATATTTTTGAGGCTCCTTCACGACAAACTTTGTAGTATCCTTTATGTGGCAAAATCGAACTATCTGATAACATTTTTCCTTTCCAAATTCTCCCCGAGCAACCTAAAGTATATGCACTAATAATTTCGCCTTTTTGGTTATCCCAAGGAATACAAACAATAGGTCTTAAATCATATCCGACCTCTCTTTTACGTAAAGAAGCGATATCTTCAAGACTAACCTCAATTGGTTGTATATCATTCCTTTTTGAAGTAAATCTGAATTAGCATTTGCAATATTTTCAGCTTTTTGAAAAGTTTTTAAAGATTCTTTGAAATTACCAAGTCTTTCTTGTGCTGCCGCAATGAAAGTTAAACAAGTAGCAACATTAACTGAATTATCCATTTTGTAGTACAAACTCTCTGCTTTTTAAAGGATGTAGATTGACCGATTTAAATATCCCCTTTCTTTCATCATTTTCCCCTGTTGCATCAAAGCATTTGCAAGGTCTTTTTCAATTCCTGTTTTTCTTGCCACATTCACGGCTATATCAGCAAATAACTCTCCTTCATTCCATTCTCCTTTATCTAAATATGCTTTGGATAATTCAAGCGCTAATCGTCCAACATATTCATTCTCTATGTTCTCAAAAGCATCATAGGACAACATTAATCTTGGCATACGAAGTAAGGCAGGACCTCTAACCGACATAGTTTCAGAAAAAACTAATATTGCTTTTGCAGCTTTCTTCGGCTCATTTAACTTTATATATTCTTCTTGAATTCCAAATATATTCTCTAATTCATCATCCATTTTGTCGAGAGAAGAATTTCCGTCCTCAGTTCTTAAATACTTGTTATTCTCGATTATAAATGAGATATAATAATCTGCCCATCTATCAACCAGGTTTTTATAGTAATCATGTCCTTTCAATTTCTTAAGGTGCAATTCGGCAAATTCTTCTACAGCAACAAACATGTCAAATCTTACCGCATCCCTTTTATTTGTTGTTCTAAGAAGACTGTTTTCTACTAAGTTACTTATGACCTCCTCAATGTCAGCTTCACCCAAAACTGAAGAAAAAGTTAAAACTTGTTTGGCCGCTTCTAAACTGAACCCATCTCTAAAAATAGCAGTTTGAAGGAATGCTTCCTGTTCAATTTCAGTTAACAAATCGAAGCTCCAGGCAATCGCCTTTTCTAATGTTGAATGTCTTTTATCTCTGTCTTTAACATCATCTTTCAGACTTAATTGATTTTGTAAGCTTTCTGAAATATCTTTTACTGATTGAATATTTATTCGACCGGCAGCAAGTTCAATAGCTAATGGAAGTCCTTCTAATCGAGAACAAATTCTGTTCACATATTTTGCGTTGTCAGGTGTAATAATGAAATTTCTGCTGATCTGTTTTGCTCTGCCTACAAATAACTTTACACTATCATTCTTCGAAATAATGTTAAAATGGCTCTCGGTATTCGGAAGAGTATTAATTAGTTCTAATCTAAACTGTTGTTCATTTTTTATCTTTAGTGCCGCCCTACTTGTAATTAAAAAACTTACTAATGGTAATTTCTTCACCCAATAAGATACTGATTCATCAGCTAATTCTACAATCTGCTCAAAATTGTCAAGGATCAATAGTATTTTGCCTTTTTCTTTAAGTAATTCTACTACAGCATCAACAGGCTGGATTTGTGAACTTGCAAGGTGTTGTCCAAATATTTCATGAATAACCTTTGCGATTCCATTTTCAGTTTTTGATTCGTTCAAGTCAGCAAACCAAACTCCTCCTGAAAATTCTTTAATTAATCTTTGTCCCAACTCCTTAGCCAATCTGGTTTTGCCTAATCCTCCCGTTCCTAAAATAGATACAATTCTTTTTTTTCTAACCACTATTAATTGCGATAATTCTTCAATATCATTTCCCCTGCCTACAAAATCGCCATCTTCGGGTTCTATGTTAGTCAATTTTTCAAGGCTTATTTCTTTTGACTCTTTTGGAATCTATGGTTTGTTTTTCTTCTCGGTCTTCCTTTTTTGACTCGTAGAAAATAGTTGTAACAATTGTTCCTATCGCTACAATTACAAGAATCAAAGGTTCATATTTATCTGTATCATTATAAAGCCAAACGACAGATACTATTAATGAGATAATCTGAACTATAAGTATGATGATTCTTTTCCTTGGTTTCATTTTTCGTTTTTTCTTAATCCTGAATAGCAGCTTGAAGAAGAGAATCAGTGCTCATAATAAAATCAAAATTAACAGCGGTAAAATCGAGAAGCGGTTTTTATCTTTTATGAATGGTGTACTAATATGTGTTGGCTTTATCCGCTTTAAAAAAATGAAAGAAAAGAAAAAAATAAGGGATCATAATAAAAATTGTCCAAATCGTATTTAAAAAAGAAAAAACACCTGAGAACAGGTCAATTCCAATTTGTGGATCAAGGTATCCACCACCCCCGACACCAAAAGCAATATCTGCCAACTGCTTTGCTTCCCATATAAAACTAATATTACTTATACTTGAAACCAGAAAGTAAATTGGAATACAAAAAAGTGCAGATAGCCCTATCCTTTTAAGACCAAATGAGTGCTGCCCATTTACAGCAATAATTTTGACACAAACTGCCACAAATAAAATAAGAGAGATCAGTACCAGATAAAATAAATATTCAAAGACAGATAAGATGAAAGTATTAGTTGGCAAGTTATCGTACATACTCGTAGAAGTATAAAAAAGAATATTGATAACTCCGTGCATTGCTATGATTACAATTACTGCCAATAACCATTTCGAAGTTTTAATGTCTCCGACTTTGACAAAATATAATCTGAATGAATACCATATAAACATCGCCAGCGATGTTGTAGATAGTATCCACAAAAAATTACCTAATGTTTCTCCAATGAATCCAAAATGCAGAAGTATCAAAGCTGCTGTAGCTATCATAGCATATTTAAACTCTATTCCGGAAATTGATTCAACTTTAGAGTAGTCGTATTTTTTTTCTTTATTTCTCATAATTTTTGTTTTTTAAATGAGCAAACGAAAAAAAGAGTAATTGCTTTCGCAATTGAGAAAATGCAAATATGATTTTTTGTTTTCTGACGGTTAAGTCTCTTTTCAATTTTCATTATTAACATTTGGTTTTTCGATATTAAGGGGATGAACATTTTTTCCAATATTGCATTGATAATAAGTGTCCCGTAAAAATCAATTTAAAACCCAGCATCAACAAAAAAACTTACTCAAATAAGGCTCAAAATTCCTTTGAGTAAATTTTGAGTTAAAATTTAGTTTGTATATATTTGTTTTGCAGTTACTTTTTTAAAATTCCTTAAAACTGTTAAAAAATTAATACCCCAAACGTAGACCAGAACTAAAAATCTGATATATATGTCTACTGAATTGACCTTGAAAACAGAAAAAATTAATGCTAAAAGAAGAGAACTCGCGGATGCGATGGTGGCTCTTTTTGGTGCGTATACCATCAAAGCGAATACCTACATTTTCGCTCCTACCTTCGCACAAATGGCAAATACGCTTTCTATTGATGGTAGCCTCATCTCCCGATTACTGGCACCTCCAAATCTCGCCAAGCCTACTAAAAATACTGTTTCCATAAAAAGCTACGCTACGCCCTTGAAAATTGTCAAAGCTCTGACGAAACAAAAAGAGGTCCTGGCAGAAAGTTATCAGAAAGAGATAGAGTTGCTCCAACAAAAGCTAGATGAACAAGTATCTGAGATTGAAAGTATGAAAAGACAAAAGCCTGACAAATGGCTGAAGAGAGGAATCGCGGCTTCTTTATTACTGTTTTGTAGCTTTTATTTTTTCAATGACGGCCATTCGCAATTGGCTCACATTTTTAGTTTATCAACCACTCCTGACCAGTCGGCAAAAGAAAATTTAAATATCAACCTTGTACCGGAAACAATTCTTAACCCAGGCTTTGAAGAGGACGAAATAAATCGTGCCTGGACGCATTGGCAAAACCCCAATCTCGGCAGGCCACTCCAAGTAACCCGCGTTAACATTTCACAGGGAAGAACAGCAGCCAAACTTCCAAGATCCGGAGAACGTATAGGTTATCAAACTATTCGGATTGCAAAAAATACAGATTATATACTTAATTTTAATTATCTGATGAGAGGATCGAACTACGGTAGCTTGACAATGTCGATTTTAGCAGGCGGTCAGCACAAACGGGAAGATATTCCAGGTGCAACCATAGCTCATACTACGGTTAACTACCAACCCGAATATAAAGACCAATACCAGATGAAATCTTTAGCCTTTAATTCTCGCAACCACAATGAGGTATCCATCTATTTTTATAATACGGATATTCAATGTAAACTGGAAGGCTTGGAGCTAAAGCGAAAGCAATAAGGTTATCCCGTAATTATTCCATTTTTGCAAGAAAGAATTCTCATTCGATCCGGGGTTCGACCCAAACTGATGTATGAAAAATCGCTCCACGCTACCCAAACCCACCAACACACGTCGTGACTGGAAAAATATTGCCAAATCTCAATCCTGGAAAGGTTGATCCGGATTAGCTTTTGAAAGAGATTGAAAGCTATTATAGTTTATAAATCATTATTTTTTTTAGTTTTATGTCTATACAAATTCCAGCTTAGGAATGTTAAATAAATAAAGTACGATTCTATACTTCCTCTTTTTGCATCACTCTGCATCAACAAAATGGTCATTATACACAGCATAACTCCCATTTTGCTTCTTTGATTGATGCAAAAATAGTTCGCCTAGAATCTGC
>CAKZUV010000165.1 GCA_937921555.1 uncultured Saprospiraceae bacterium | reverse complement strand
TTCGGTAATAGATTTTCCCAGAAAGTAATTATAAATAAACCGACAGTGACCAAAATGCTTAGCAAGCAAATCTGATTGTTCTTGAGTTGGAAAAAGTCGATATTTATATGCCTTTAACATGACGTAAAAATACAAAAAGTTCATTTATAAAACAACAAAAAGTTTTATATTTATTATGTTTTTAGTTTGCCCTTGCGGGCAGTTTATTCATCCCCGACCCAAGGGTACGGGGAATTCTAAACATCGATTAAAAATTAATTTTGTAGCCGGGACTTATGCTCACATTTCGTGAACATTCTTAAACAACTTCCTTATTAAAGTGTAAATTCGTAAACTTGTGATAAAGTAAACAACTTCACCATATATTCAGCATCATCGTGTCTGTAAAACAACTTATTCCTCATTTTATTCAAGAGCAGTTTTTGGGCAACCACACCTGTGGCTGCTTCAACGCTTATACGATTTTCATTGATTTGTCTGGTTTTACTCCCCTGACGGAAACACTCATGAAAGAGGGTAATGAAGGAGCGGAGGAATTGTCGAATAGTTTGAATAGTATTTTCGAACCAATGGTACGGACCGTTTACCAAAACAGAGGATTTATTCCTTATTTTGCGGGTGATGCGTTTACCGGTATTTTTGAACACACCAAAGACCCCATCGAAATTATTCAGACTGCCTGCCAGTTACGTGCGCTCTTTGTCCGGGAGGGTATCAAAAAGACTAGGTTCGGTGATTTTGAAATTGGCATTAAGATCGGTATATCCTTCGGAGAAGTGCATTGGGGAATTGTAGGCGAAACGCTGAACGCTTTTTATTTCCGGGGGCCTGCTATTAACAACTGTGCTGCCGCCGAACATTATGCCTCCGGACAGGAGATTGTACTTGATCAGCATATCCTGAAAAAAATTCCATCCGATAAATACCAACTGGAAGATTTAGGGGACGGTTATAAAAAATTACTTTCCACCGACGTTGAACACAATACGGTCACGGATAAGTTTCAAATTCCGACCATTTCTGAAAAAGCACTCCGTAATTTTTTACCCAAGTCGATCGTTCGCTTTAATGACACCGGAGAATTCCGGCGGGTTACCACTATTTTTATTTCTTTTGATGGAATTGCTAAACACGAGGATTTTGATAAATTTACTTCGCTGATTCTCAATCAGTTTAATTCTTTTTCCGGTTATTTTAAAGAAATAGATTTCGGGGATAAAGGAGGAGTTATTCTCGGCTTTTTTGGTGCGCCTGTTTCTTTTGAAAATAACACCGAAAGAGTGCTCGAACTTGCCCTGGCGATCAAAGAGGGTACTGAAAACCTCGCAAAGAAAATGCCCATCAAAATAAAAATGGGAATTACCGCAGGACTGGCATTTACCGGTATCATCGGGGGAGCAGAACGTTGTCAGTACGCAGCGGTAGGAAACCGGGTCAACATTGCTGCCCGCCTGATGGTCAAAGCTGGCTGGGGTGAAATTCTGGTGGACGAAGAAATCCGAAAAGCCAAACAATTTAAATTTGTTCACAAAGGAGATATTCAATATAAAGGCGTCGCAGCAAATATTCCTACCTATATTTTTCAGGGCAGAAAAGTACTCATCAAAAGTGGTTACGAGGGCGCCATGAAAGGGCGTAAAAAAACCCTGAAGAAACTTTACAATTTTATTGCTCCCGTTTTAGACGGCAAAGACAATGCGCTCACTTACGTTTTTGGAGAGGCGGGTTCCGGAAAGAGCCGGCTGACTTTCGAACTACGTAAAAAGCTTAAAAAGAAGAAAGATCTCACCTGGATTGTTTGTCAGGCAGACCAGATTTTACAAAAGCCTTTTAATCCGTTTATCAGCGCGCTGAATATTTTCTTTGACCAGGCTGCCAACGACAACAACAACATAAATAACCTGGAAAAATTTGAGGAAAACTTTAACTTCCTTCACGAGGATCTGATCGCATCCCCGCACGGACAAGCAGAATCCGTCCGGAAAGAATTATTGAGAACCAAATCAATTCTCGCCGCGCAGATTGGTATTTTTTACAAAAATTCTCTTTGGAGTCAACTGGATGCGAAGGGACGATATCAGAATATTACCAGCGCCCTGACCAGCTTTTTTCTATCGCTGTCTATCATCCGTCCACTGGTCATTGAGCTGGAGGATGGCCACTGGTACGATGAGAGTTCACAGGAATTTTTGATTTCTTTTTGTAATATGATTGCAGGATTTCCAATTGCATTGGTAGTTACCTCCCGCTACGAGGATGATGGCTCCAGAAATTTTCTGATTTCAAAAGAGGTCCTAAAGGAAAACTACATCCGGTTGCAACGAATCAACTTAAAAAATCTTTCGCTCAAAGCAATCAAGGGGGTGTTGGAACAAAAACTCAACGGGGCTACGCACCCTGACTTCGATTTGACTATTCATCAGCTAACCAACGGAAACCCCTTTTACCTCGAACAGGTTATTGCATATTACCTGGAAGAAAACTTCCTGACTGAAGAGGAGGGAGTATGGAATCTGAAGGAGACACACGGAGTTGTTTCTGATTCCATCAATGCTATTCTGATGGCCCGGATTGACCGGCTTTCTGACCTGGTAAAAGCCACGGTTAAAACGGCTGCGGTCATAGGTAGAGAATTTGAAATCCCGGTTCTTTCGGCTGTTTTACAAAACCACGAAGATTTTAATTTTGACTCTCCAAACACCATCAGAGAACAGATAAATGCCGCCGAAAAAGGACAAATCTGGCAGGCCATGAATGAGATTAAATATATCTTCCGCCACGCATTATTACGGGAAGCAGTTTACGAAATGCAATTGCGCACGCAGTTGAGAAAATTGCATCTGACCATCGCAGCATCCATAGAATCAATTTACGAAAAAAATCTATCCGAAAAATACATAGACCTGGCTTTTCACTATGAACAAGCCGAGATGCCCGAAAAAACAGTTTTCTACCTCGAAAAAACAGCCGACCTTGCAAAAAATAATTTCCAGAATGCGCAAGCGCTCAAGTATTACGACCGGGTATTAAGCAAATTAGATTCAAAAGCGGAGGGAGAAAAGGTCGCTCCAATTCTGCTGAATAAAGGAAGTGTTCTGGAACTCATCGGACAGTGGGACACAGGAGAAAAAATTTATAAGAAAGGACTAAAAACCGCACTGGCAACAGAAAACGATCTCATAAAAGGTAGAGCACACACAAAATTGGGACACTTGTTACTTTTGAAAGGAAATTACCAGGAAGCGCGTACGCATTTTGACAAGGCCCTGGAATATTTTTCTACCGTAAACGATCAGATAGGTATTGTCCGGGTTACCGGAAACCTGGGCAACCTTTTCTTTCGTCAGGGAGATTACAAGCAGGCTATTGAATTTTTTAAACGCACCATTAGCGGATCGGAATCACTTCCCTATCATACTGCGAATGCCCAAATCGTTGCTAACCTCGGGCTCACGTACATGAACTTAGGTCGCTACGACGAAGGAATTGCAGAGCAAAAAAAGCAATTAAAAAAGAGTGAAAAAAACGAAGACCGACGAGGAATGGCTACGCTGTACGTCAATCTGGGTATCGTCTGCTTTGAAAAAGGAGATTTTGACAACGCTTTGTCCTGCTATGAAAAAGGATTAGAACTGAGTCAGAAACTGGGTAACAAGTTGCTTACCTCAATTGCTATCGGTTGCATTGGCAGCGTCTATCAGGAAAAGGGGGATTATAAAAAAGCAGCGAATCATTTTATTCAGGATCTGGAACTTTGCGAACAACTGGGCGATAAACAGGGAATCGCAATTGCACTCGGACTGATCGGAGAATTGCGCAGTATCGAAGGAGAATTTGACCTGGCAGTGGATTATCTGAACCATTGCAGTTTTTTGTGCGAAGAGTTGGGCTACCAAAAAGGAATTGCCAAAGCGGTCAATAATCTGGCGGATATTTATTATCTGAAAGAAGAATACGAAACTTCTGTCCTGCACTACGAACAGGCAATCAGTATCGCCAGAAATATAAAAAACAGGTTGATTCTTTGTTCCAGTCTGCTGGAAAAAGCACAAACGTTGCTCGATATGCAAAACCCGCAAAATGCCTCTGAACTGGTCGCCGAGGCACAGCAAATTGCGGAAATACTCGGCAACCCGAATCTATCCTTTCACGGTCAGCTACTCCACGCTCAAATTTTACACTACCAGGGAAAATCTGCGGAAGGCATCCATTTACTGGAAAAAATGTTAGAGAATCGTCCCGAAGACGAAAAAACGGCGGATATTTACTTTGAGTTAAATAAACTAGCCCCGGATCACAAGACTGCGCGTTTGCGTGCGTTAAATATATACACTGCCTTGTATTCAACAACCCCTAAATTTATTTACAAAAAGCGTATTAATCGCCTATCCTGACAAAACATGAAACTATTAATTTTTCTGATTTTCACTTTCTCCACTTTTTTAGGGTGCGTGGAATCCAACAGTAGCAATACCTTTAAAACGGCGGTCACTTATTCGGTCAACGCTAAGAGTGACTCTTTAAATACCCCGATTACTATTGCCATCAATGCTCCTCATTTTCAATTTCCCTATCAGCTCACAGAACCCGATCAGTCCTATAAGATGCCCAGCAAACTGGAAGAAATATCGGGCCTGACCATTGATGAAGAAAATAAATTTCTCTATACCGTGCAGGATGAAAAAGGTAATATTTATAAAATTGATTTGAGCTCAGGAGAAGTAACCGATAAAATTGATTTTGGTAAAGATGGCGATTACGAAGGTCTTGCTTATCATCAGAATACGATCTACGTTACCAAAAGCAATGGAACTATTTACGAGGTCGAAAACCCAAATGGCGATGACCCGTACGTTTCTACGCATAAAACAAATTTGAAAGGTAAAAATGACGTCGAAGGTCTTTGTTATCAGCCTTCGTCTAATAGCCTTCTCATTGCCTGCAAAGGCATCCCCACCATGGGCGAAACAACCGAAGAGGCGGACAACCGAAAGTCGGTGTATCGTTTTGACTTATCCAAAAAGAAATTGATTGAAAAACCATTGTATAAAATTACGTTAGAGAAAGTCCAGCAATTTCTTAAAGGAGCGACGGATCACCAGGAGTTTGAGAATTTTAAATCTTACCTCAATCAGAACGACAATTTCAAATTTAGTCCTTCCGGCATTGCCATTCATCCCGAATCAAAAGAAATTTACATCCTGTCTTCTTCCAAAAAAATGCTTTTGATTATAAACGAAGCGGGTGATATTAAATATTTAGCCAAGCTGAATAAAAAAATTCATCGTCAGCCGGAAGGTATTACTTTTGGACAAGATGGTACACTCTACATTTCTAACGAAGGAAAAGGGGGCCATGGGGTTGTTCACGTTTACAAACCACGGTATTAGCAGTTTTCTATTTTCTTCGAATAAAAAATAATGGGTTTGGCCAGCCAATAAATGCTCAGATAACAATTTTCCGATTTATGGCTGCATCTTTTGGTCCAATACTTCGTTGTACTTAGGATCATTTACCAAAAGATTGTAACTTTAACGCTCAATTAAAAATATCAGCAGCACGGCCTGCTCTGACACTTAAACCTATACAACCCGTAGCCTTTATGAGTATAATTGAAATGAAAGTCCCCGTCATCGGTGAATCAATTACCGAAGTTACCCTTTCCAAATGGCTGGTTGCCGACGGTGACTACGTAAATATTGACGATCCTATCTGTGAATTTGAATCAGACAAAGCCACCCTCGAATTTCCGGCAGAAGCGGCGGGCATTATTAGTTTTGTTGCCAGTGAAGAAGATGATCTCGAAATTGGTGCGCTAGTCGCCAAAATAGATACCAGTGCCAGCAAAGGTAAAGCGGCACCAAAAACAGAAAAGATAAATCCTCCAGCTAAAAAAGAAACCGCTGCGAGCAACGCCGCTCCGGCTAAAAAGACAGCTACTTCAGCACCCACGGGACAGGTCATTGAAATGAAAGTCCCCGTTATCGGTGAATCAATTACCGAAGTTACCCTTTCTCAGTGGCTGAAAGGAAACGGCGATCACGTCAACATCGACGAGCCGATTTGTGAATTTGAATCGGATAAAGCTACCCTGGAATTTCCAGCGGAGGCTTCCGGTAAACTGATTTACGTGGCAGCAGAAGGAGATGATCTGGAAATTGGCGCACTGGTAGCCAGAATAGAGGTAGGCGCTGGTAGTAATAACGAAGTCGCCGAGGAGGACGTTGAGGAGGTTCCGGTCGAAAATCTGGAAACTGAAAACAAAGAAGATTATCACTACGCCAACGGTTATCCTTCGCCCGCCGCCGCCAAACTGATGGCAGAAAATAAGCTGACCGAAGAGGATGTCAAAGGTACCGGTAAAGACGGACGAATTACCAAAGAAGATGTCATGAAAGCTATTGCTAATCCAAAAAGTAAATCGGCTGCGCCCGCTAAGCCTGCTTCTTCCAATGGAAAAAAGGCTGCTCCGGCAAAAACAAACACTGCTCCCGCTTCACCCGTGGGCGAACGGAACGAACGGGTCAAAAAAATGAGCCGGATGCGCCGAACCATCGCCAAACGGCTGGTCTCCGCCAAAAACAATACCGCCATGTTAACCACTTTTAACGAAGTGGATCTGACCAACATCATGGCGATGCGTAAAAAATACCAAGAAGAGTTCGTAGAAAAATATGGCACCAAGCTCGGCTTTATGTCCTTATTTTCGAAGGCTTGCGCCAAAGTTCTGATGGAAATGCCAGACGTCAACGCATCCATTGATGGAGATAATATTGTTTACCACGACTACGTAGATATTTCGATTGCGATTTCTACGCCCACGGGACTCGTGGTTCCTCCGGTAAAAAATGTAGAGAAAATGAAGTTCCACGAGATTGAACTGGCCATCAAGGCACTGGCCGGTAAGGCCCGCGCGGGTGAACTAACCCTCGACGAAATGAAAGGAGGAACTTTTACCATCACCAATGGTGGTGTTTTCGGATCGATGATGAGCACACCGATTCTGAATGAACCTCAATCTGCCATTTTAGGAATGCATACAATTCAGCAACGTCCGATGGCGGTGGACGGAGAAGTAAAGATTCGTCCGATGATGTATCTGGCCCTTTCTTACGATCACCGGGTAATTGATGGAAGTACTTCTGTGACATTTTTAGTAAAAGTAAAGCAACTACTGGAAGATCCGGTTAAGTTACTCTTACTATAAAAACTTGTCTAAATAACCGGTCAGTTCTGACCGGTTTATATGGCGTTATTTTTGTATAAAATTAGGTAGAACCAGCTGATTTTGAGAGTCAGACTGCTTTATTATTTCCATTTACACTAATTCACAATGACTTTAAAGGAATTTTTTGATTTACTGGCCGGTCAGCCCCTTTTATTGATGGCTTATTTCGTTATGATTCCGCTCACGGCGCTTATTGCTGGTTTTATGGGTAAAAATGAAGGTCATCTTAGTCCGTGGAAATATCTATACTCTGCGTTGATCTACTTGATTTGCGTTCCGGGTATTTTTTCCATTACACTCAATGTTTATTTGTTTTTATTTGAAAAGCAGAGTGTTTTTAATGCTGATATTTATACCCAGATTTTCCCAATATTATCCATGTTTGTAACTTTATTATTAATAAAAAATAACGTCGCACTGGATCGTGTTCCGGGATTCAATAAATTATCCGGACTTTGTATGGCCATTTTTGCCGCATTGATCTTTATGTGGATAATTGATCGAACGCGTATTTTCGTGATTTCCGTCGTCCCCTTTTATTACGTTGGAATTCTGTTTATCGCATTGCTGCTGGTTTTCCGGTTTGGGATTGGCAGGATGTTCAACGCAAAATAATTTTCGTGAGAAAATTAAAAAATCGTTTTTTTAGAAAACTTACCGCTTACCAAAACTTTACATTTCCTATTTCCCACATTTGATCACGATCCTTCTCAGAAAAACGGTAAACTGACACAGTCAGGCGCCTGTTTCCCAGGAAGGTTCAACTAGATTTATTTTATCATCAAAACCCTGATAAAATCATACCTCTGGTTTTTATTTTCGCTTGTGTGGCTATCTGGTTACACGCAGGAACAGGCTCTCCGTGCCCATTTTATAACAAAAAAGATAGACCTCGATGGTCAGTTACTCGAGCCTGAGTGGACCTCCGCCGATGAGACAACTCCTTTCTGGATGACCTTTCCCCAAGATTCTATTCCATCCCAATCCTTGACGAGGGTCCGGGTTTTACACGATGATTATTTTCTTTACATCGGTGCAACTTGTACCAGTCAGAAGCAGGGAGATTTTGTGGTCCAGTCATTAAAAAGAGATTTCGATTTTGAAGTCAATGATGCTTTTGCCGTTTATCTCGATGCCTTCAAAGACGGAAATAATGCCCTGGGGTTTGGCGTCAATCCCTTCGGAGTACAGTGGGATGCGATCATCTCTGATGGTGGTCACAAAAAAAAATCTATCAACACCAATTGGGACGGGATGTGGTACGCCGAGGTCTGGCAATCTCCGGACAAAAAAATCTGGTCCGTAGAAATTGCCATTCCTTTCAATATCTTACGGTACAATCACCAGCAAACAGAATGGAAAGTTAACTTTGTCAGAAATGACCTCAAAAGCAACGAAGTATCTTCGTGGGTTCCCATCACCCGTGGTTTTGAAACAACAACGCTCTCTTCCATGGGAACACTCCGCTGGCAAAACACCTTAAAAAAACCAGGGTTATCTACGGTTATTAATCCTTACGTGGCCGTCGGTGGAATAAAAGATCACAGCAAGGAGGAACCCGCAACGGCCATTTTTAACACAGGGATGGACGCAAAAATAGCACTCAATTCTTCGCTTAATCTGGACCTTACCCTCAAACCGGATTTTTCGCAAGTGGAGGTAGATCGTCAGGTAATTGACCTTCAGCGCTTTGAACTGTTTTTTCCGGAAAAAAGACCTTTCTTTTTAGAGAACAGTGATTTATTTGAAAAATTGGGCAATAGCCGGATTCGTCCTTTCTTTTCCCGAAGAATCGGCAGCGCCGGAGACGATCCCGTTAACATACTTTACGGTGCCCGGCTGAGTGGCAACCTCAACGATAAGTGGCGAATTGGTCTGATGAACGTTCAAACAGAATCTCCGCAGGGAGCAACGACCCACAAAAATTATACGGTAGCAACGGTTCAAAGAAATATTTTAAAAGGATCTTCCATCACCGCTTTTATGACTAATCGGCAAGGCTTTAACAAGTGGCAGCCGGGAAGTGATTATCAACGGGTCGGCGGACTGGAATTTGATTACCGCCTTTTAGCTTCGCGTCTGACGGGTAAGGTTTTTCTACATTATGCGTTTAGTGATACCAACACCCAACCGGCCAGGGCTTTTACCTTAAAGACACGTTACAAGGAAAAAAATTACAGTATATTTTTTGGACTGGACAGCGTGGAGGAAGATTATTTTTCCGGGATGGATTATGTGCCGCGATTGTATCATCAGGATAAAGTCAGAGACACGACGATTCAGATTGGTTACGTTGATGTGAGGAACAGCGGGTACTATCGCTTCTTTTTCAACGAACATGAAACGCTCGACTTTCTCAGCCCCAGTTATCAGTTAGATTTATTTTTCAATCAACAATATCAGTTCCTGGAATACCGGCTTGAGCTGGATCTGACACTGCAGTTTAAAAATTCGGCTTACTTCAGTTTACAGTATAGTAATACAGCTCCACGACTACAAGTTCCATTGTTGCTAGATGGATTGCAACTACCATTTGAGGTGGGCGTTTATCACAACCAGGGCTATCTGCTAACCTATGATTCGGGTCAGCGCAAACAGTTTTCCACCCACGCCAGTATTGGTTACCGGTACGAATACACAGGACACCATTTTGATTTTACGAGTGATTTCGCTTACCGTCTAAACCGGCATTTCAACGTGGGAATCAATTTTTCCAAGCAGGACCTTGGCGGATTTGACAACCAGGAAGAAATTATTCACTTTGTCTTGTTAGGTAGTAAAATAGAATATTCTTTTAACCGTAATATCTCCTTCACCACCTTTTTACAGTACAATACCCAAAAAGACAATTTTAATATCAATGCCCGTTTTAACTGGCGCTACCAACCTTTGTCCGACTTCCATCTGGTGTATACCGAAAATTATTTGACAGGAAGTTTTGCACCCAAGAACCGGGCATTGGTAATAAAACTAAATTACTGGATTCCTTTGTAGGCAAAAAAAGAAACGACTACAAATTCAATCATAGTCGTCCCTTTTATTTTAAAATATTTTCTATCATACCTACTCCTTCACCACCCGCGCATCCGTCAGCGAATAAATCAACCGGTTAATATCACTATCATTCAGCTGCAGTTTTCCGCGCAGGGTAATCGCATCCGCCGAATATTCAACGGCCTCTACGGCCTCAATTTCCATCACCGTTTCAGGTCCCGCACCACCACAGAAAAAGCACATATTATACGGAAAAGCAGAAAAAACAAATTCTTTGTGACTCTTGTATCCTTCTACCGGAATTACGTAACCTTTGACCGTTACTTCCTTTCCTTCCATCGCCCGGATATCTTTGCTAAAAACGGGAATGTCTACTTTAAAGCCCATCATTTCATCGTACTGTTTTTTATACGTCAGCCGACTCAACATTTTCCAGGTATTTTCTACTTCAAGTTCTGCAACATCCGGAACATCCGACGCGGCGGGTGCTTGTTGCGCCGTGAGCGAAAACGTCAATAGCATTAGAAGACCTGTAGCTAGTAAAAAGGATTGTATTTTTTTCATCTTTTTTTCTTAATGTAATTGTAATTCAAGAGTGACTCAATCAACGATTCAACCTCCCCAAAGATAACGTCTTTCCCCCCAAATCTGTTCTTAATACGTTGTTAAAGTCTCAGAAATATCGGTCCGGTACGCCTGAAATGCCGGAATTAATGCCGCCAAAAAGCCAATTACCAGCGATCCACCCAGTAACCAAAACTCTTCCTTGAAAAATCGCCAGCCACTAAATTCGTACTGGTACGCTTCTTCCAGATAGCCTGAAAGCAACGCCATTCCACCGTGACTCAATAACAATCCCAGCAGATATCCCATGATTGCAAAGAGCAGACCTTCCAGAATAATCAGAAAAAACAGATAACCCCGACTCGCGCCCATCACCCGCATCAAAGCCAGTTCGTATTTACGATCCTTCAGGGAACTAAACAGCGAGATAAAAATACTTAATCCCGATACTACCACAATGATCAGGGCCAGATTACGTAACGCATCCGTTCCGACGCCCATCATCGAGTACAACCGATTCATTTCAATAGCCGGACTGGCGGCTTGCAAATCGGTATTTTCATTGATGCTACGTGGCATATTCAGTGCGCGCCAGTCTTTTTTGTTCCGGTAACGCACCAGTAGTGTCGTGATATCTTTATCAGGATATGCTGTCAATGGTTTGAAGACGGGTGCTGCTGCGTGGTCATGTTTACTATGATCGTGCGCGTCGTGGTCATGCCCTTCGTGAGCCGCATGGTCGTGTTCGCCATGATCGTGTTCGCCATGATCGTGATCCGAATGATCTGCGTGATCGTGATCATGGTCATGATCGTGTTCTCCTTCCGGCGCGTCCGCAGGTGCCTTTTTTTCTTCGGCTTCATGATCGTGAACCGCCCAGACAGATTGCGTATTGGTCAGAATTAACTGATCTAACACCGTATTTGATTTATTTAAAATTCCGACTACTTTAAACCCTTCTCCGTGATCGTGGGTATTGATCCCATCATCCGTAAATCCGTGAGAACTATGAAACTGATCGCCAATTTTGAGATTGGTTTTGCTGGCCACATTGGCACCGATGGTCACTTCATAAAGTCTATCCCAGAGTTTTCCGGTCGCTACGCTTTCTTTAAAAATAGAATCTACGTATTCGTGGGTGGTCCCGATAATCCGGAACGTTTTATAACTATCTCCCAGAGAAAGCGGAACGGCTAGTTTGACGAGCGGATGTTTTGGATTCAGAAAAGGTTTTACTTCTTTGATAGAAATATTTCCCGTCGGTGCGTCGATGTGGTACATACTCGACAGGATCATCTGGAGGGGACTCCCCTTGGCACCAATCACGAGGTCGATACCCGCCAGATTATTTTTAAATTTTTCGTCCAGTTGGGTATTAAGTGAAATTAGTAACGAAATCAGGCCAACGCCCAAACCAAACAAAAGCAACGTTAGCAGCATTTGCAAAGGCCGGTCTTTCTGGTTTTTCCAACTCAGCGTCAGCGGATTCATTGTAAAATTATTTTGTGATCAAAAAATGCTTTGAGGCGACTATCATGCGTGACGATGACCAGCGTGGCGCCCTCTTCTTTTGCCTGCGTTTCCAACAGATCAATTACTTCTTTACAATTTTCATCGTCCAGTGCCGAAGTGGGTTCGTCCGCCAGAATCAATCCGGGGCTGTTCACCAGGGCACGTGCGATGGCGACCCGTTGCTGCTCACCCTGACTAAGACGGTTGGTCCGGTCATTGATCTTATCGCCAATATTAAGTCGATCCAGGAGGTTTTTTATCCGGCTGGAATCCGCAGAATGACCCGCTAAGGTTTGGGCAAGTTGTAAATTTTCACCGACGGTCAGCGCCTGAACAAAATGAGATTGCTGAAAAACGATACCGATATTTTTACCACGAAACTGGTCCAGCGCAGTAGAAGACAGATTATTTAATTCCTGACCGGCGACGTATACTTTTCCTTTTTGTGGCTTTCGAATACCTCCCAACAAATGTAATAACGTTGTTTTACCCGTGCCGGATTGCCCCAGCAAAAGCCACTGCGATCCTTTTTCACACTGAATATCGGGAAAGGTGATCGTTTTGTTTCCGGGGTAAGTATATTCTAGTTGCTGAGTTCGCAGCATGGTTTTTTAAATATTAGATAGATAAAACGGGACTGTACCGTTAGGTGTGTGATTTTGCATCCCGCACCTTGTATTCCTAAAGGATAGCCAACGCGCTGACACACATTACAGGACAATCTCGATAAAACAGGGTTGAATACTTCGATTTTGTCGTATTTGTTTATTTTATTTGAAATAGGAGCTTGTTTAAAATTTCTACAACAGCGCAGCGCCAAATACGCCCGCACTATCCCCCAGCCGGGGCCGCAATACAGGTGTTTCCAGACGATGATTAAAAACATGTTGCTCAATCGACTTCACCCCTTCGTCGTATAATAAATCGACTTTACTCACACCACCGCCAATGATTACCGCATCGGGATCAATCATATTGATAATGCTGGCAATACCCTGACCAAAAAATTTGAGTAACCGCTGTACCGTTTGCGTAGCCGCTTCATCATTTCCCTCGCGGTAAAGTCCCACAATTTCCGGCAGGGATTTTTCGATACCCATTTTTTCAAAATAAAATCTTTCCAGCGACGGACCTGAGATAATAGTCTCGGTACATCCGACTTTTCCACAGTAGCATTTCCCACCCGAGGTATCCATAAAGCTATGTCCCCATTCGCCGGCGATGCCCTGCTTGCCGTTAATCACCTGTCCGTTCACCACCAGTCCGCCACCGACACCTGTACCCATAATGACACCAAAGACCACCTTGGCATCGGGTAATTCTTCTTTTACGACGCCCAACTTCGTCTCCGCGATCGCAAAACAGTTGGCATCGTTAGCCATCGAGACCGGCATCGAGAGTGCCCGTTCCAGATCTCTTTTCAAATACTTACCATTGATGACGGTGGTGTTGCTGTTTTTCATCGTCTGGGTCGAAGGTTCCAGGGTTCCTGGTGTTCCGATACCGATTTTATGAGGTTTTACGCCCGTCTCGGCCATCAGTACTTCTACCAGTTTAACGATCTGACCGATAATATGTTGATAGCCTTTTTCCTTTTCGGTCGCTACCCGCAACCTTTTCAAAACAACCGGATTATTAGGATCTTCCAATACAACCCCTTCGATTTTCGTACCGCCTAAATCAATACCCCAAACTGGTCCCATAGATTATTAAATTGCAATTGTTATAAATAAATATTAGTTTTGGATTCCAAATTTAGTAAAAATGAAATTTTGCATAAATATAATCATTAGTATTCGAATTATTGGAATTAACCCCAATCTGTAGGAGCTTTATGGTATTTATGCAAGAGCGCCGGCGGATTAATTACCTGCCGGCGCTTTTTTTTGTGATCGTTTTAAATCGTTTTTTATGTACAAGTCTTATGACCGCCTTAATCTACCGGAGATCGACCGGGAAATACTTGATTTCTGGAAATCCGAAAACGTCTTTGAACGCAGTATTTCTGAAAAGGATGCTTCAAATACCTACGTTTTTTACGAAGGTCCTCCTTCGGCCAACGGTAAGCCGGGTATCCATCACGTAATGGCCCGGACGGTTAAAGATTTGTTCTGCCGTTTTCACACTATGCAGGGACAACGCGTACAACGAAAAGGTGGCTGGGATACGCACGGACTTCCCATTGAGCTGAGTGTGGAAAAAGAACTGGGCATTACCAAAGAAGATATCGGCACCAAAATATCAGTGGACGATTATAATAAAGCTTGCCGCGAAACGGTCATGCGCTACAAAGATATGTGGGATGATATCACCCGCAAGATGGGGTATTGGGTGGACCTGAATGATCCGTACATCACTTTTGATAATAACTATATTGAGTCTGTCTGGTTTTTATTAAAAAAATTATACGATAAAGATTTACTCTACAAAGGGTACACCATCCAGCCGTATTCTCCGGCGGCGGGAACAGGATTGAGCAGTCACGAACTTAATCAACCCGGTGCTTACCAGGATGTAACCGATACTTCGGCCATTGCCCAATTTAAATTAAAAAAAAATGCCGCTTCCGATTTCTTATTCACGGCGGCAAATAGTGACGAGGTCTGTATCATTGCCTGGACGACGACTCCCTGGACCTTACCTTCCAATACTGCGTTAGCCGTAGGTAACAAAATTGATTATGTGCTCGTCAGGACTTTTAATCAATATACCCACCAGCCGAGTCATATTGTTTTGGCGAAAGCCCTCGTAGGTAAACAACTAAGCGGAAAATTTAAAGCACTGGAAGAAGGAGAAAGTCTGGACGACTACAAAGCGGGTGATAAAAAAATTCCTTTTCAGATTCTAAAAGAATTTAAGGGAGCCGAACTGGTCGGTATTTCTTACGAACAATTATTACCCTACGTTTTGCCTTACCAAAATGCGGAAAAAGCTTTTCGCGTGATTCCCGGCAACTTTGTAACCACCGAAGACGGTACCGGTATTGTCCACATCGCACCCACTTTCGGAGCCGATGATGCCCAGGTCGGAAAAGAAAATGATATTCCTCCCATGTTGGTTTTGGATGAAAATGACAAACCGGTTCCGCTCGTAGATTTGCAAGGAAAATTCAGAAAAGAGGTGGGAGAACTAGCAGGATTGTACGTTAAAAACGAATATTATACCGAAGGAAATGCGCCCGATAAAAGTGTGGATGTTTTGATTTCCATCAAATTAAAAACAGAAAATAAAGCGTTTAAAATCGAAAAATACGTGCACTCCTATCCGCATTGCTGGCGGACGGACAAGCCCGTTTTATACTATCCGCTCGATAGCTGGTTTATCAAAGCCTCGTCGATGAAAGAGCGGATGTACGAACTGAATAAAACCATCAACTGGAAACCGGCCTCCACCGGAGAAGGTCGTTTTGGCAAGTGGCTCGAAAATCTGAACGACTGGAATTTATCCCGCTCCCGTTTTTGGGGAATCCCACTACCGATCTGGGTGTCGGAAGATAAAGCGCAAAAAAAATGTATCGGTTCGATCGAAGAACTTGGTAAAGAAATCGAAAAAGCCAACGCCGCACTGGGCAAAAACCAAACGGTTCCCAAAGATATGCACCGTCCTTACATCGACGAAATCATCCTCGTGGCCGAAGACGGAACACCGCTCACCCGTGAACTGGACTTGATCGACGTATGGTTTGATTCCGGGTCGATGCCTTATGCGCAGTGGCATTATCCGTTTGAAAATCTGGACAAATTTGATCCGGAAAAGAAGATGGGTTTCCCGGCTGATTTTATTGCCGAAGGGGTAGACCAAACCCGGGGCTGGTTTTATACTTTGCACGCAATTGCTGTAATGGCGTTCGATAGTGTGGCGTATAAAAATGTGGTGTCCAATGGTTTGGTGCAGGACAAGAATGGACAAAAGATGTCTAAACGTCTGGGCAACGCAGTGGAACCTTTTGAGACCCTGGCAAAGTACGGTGCGGATGCGACCCGCTGGTATATGATCTCCAACGCACAACCGTGGGATAATCTTAAATTTGATATTGCCGGAATTGAGGAGGTACGCCGGAAATTTTTTGGAACATTATATAATACCTATTCATTCTTTGGACTTTACGCCAACGTTGATAAATTTGATTTTAGCGAAGCGGAGATTCCACTGGCAGAGCGTCCGGAAATTGATCGCTGGATTATTTCTTTGCTCAATTCTCTGGTGAAAGAGGTGACGGCCGACTACGCGGATTACGAAGCCACCGCAGCTACCCGAAAAGTGCAGGAGTTTACCGATCAGCATCTGAGCAACTGGTATGTACGTTTGTGTCGTCGTCGTTTCTGGAAAGGAGATTATAGTGCTGACAAAATTGCGGCCTACCAAACGCTCTACACCTGCATGGTGACGATCAGTAAATTGATGGCACCGGTTGCTCCGTTTTTTGCGGACTGGATGTACGGCAATTTGAATAATATTACCAAAAAAGAAACCGCTATTTCGGTCCACCTGGCGGATTTTCCGAAGGCTGACGAAAGTGTCATTGATCCGGCGCTCGAGCAGCGAATGGATTACGCGCAGTCTATTTCTTCGCTGGTTTTATCCTTACGGAAAAAAGAAAATATTCGGGTCCGGCAGCCTTTACAAAAAATTCTGTTACCCGTTCTGAATCCCAGTTTTCAGGAACAGGTAGAAGGAGTAAAAGATTTGATTCTTTCGGAGGTAAACGTAAAGGAAATCGAATACATCACCGATACGGAAGGAATTATCAAAAAAGGAATCAAACCTAATTTTAAGACGCTGGGACGCCGGATGGGTAAACACATGAAAACGGTAGCACAGGCTATTGGAAAATTTGGGGATGCCGAGATTGCGAATCTGGAAAGAAATGGTGGCATGCAAATGGTCATCAACGACGAGGAATTTACACTGACACTCGAAGATTTTGAAATTACAACGCAGGATATTCCGGGCTGGCTGGTTGCGAGTGAAGGCCCCCTCACAGTCGCACTGGATGTGACGCTGACCGATGATTTACGCGCCGAAGGAGTCGCCCGGGAGTTGGTCAATCGAATCCAGAATATCCGGAAAGATCAGGGCTTTGAGATTACAGACCGGATCATCGTGGAGGTGCAGGACAAGGTGGAAGTACAGGCGGGAATCGCTGGTTTTAAAGATTATATTGCCAATGAGGTACTGGCCAATGATATTACGTTGGTAGCTGATCCGAAGAACGCCATTGCGGTGGAACTACTGGAAGAATTGTCTCTGAATATCGGGGTGAGACGAGCAGTGGGTTAGTGACAAAGGTTCCTTTTTACAGAATAAGAAGCCCCTCTTTCAGCGCTGAAAGAGGGGCTTCTTATTTTTACTTTCAGGAATTATTTCTCACCTAAGATTACGACTAAAGTATAAATTAATCCAGGTAAGTATCCGAGAAGTGTCAATATCAACGAGAGCCAGAAACGAGTAGTGGCCTCCCCTTCGTACAAGAACATAGCCAACGGCGGTAAAAGAATTGTTAATATTACCAGCAGTAACGTATTCGTGTCCGTACCAGCATCTTTGGCTTGTTTGACGGCTTCTTTGATTTCCGCTTTTCGGTTTTTACGTTCGTCTTTTGACAAACTTTTCCATTCTTTTTTGGCTTGTTTTTTTGCGTCCTTAATTTCCTGCTTACTGGGTGGATTAACAGGTTTGACGGCGTAGGTATTGGCAGGGGTTAGAAAGAAAATGGCTAAGACGATTGAAAGTAGATAAATTTTCATTTAAATTGATTTTGGTTAAAAGATGATTACTTGAATTATAATAGAATGCCAGAAGGTTCGATAGGTTCAACGCAATTTAAAATATTTATCGTAAAGGTTATCCGCTAATTTTTATTCCAATAAAAATAGCGAGTAAACAAATCCCCAAACTCCCGGTGATGTTTAACAATGCGTAACCAATTTGGCTACTTTCAAAAAGTACAAAAGTTTCCAGTGAAAAAGTTGAAAAGGTTGAAAATCCACCACAAAACCCAGTCATCCAGAGTAGTTTTGCCTGGTCACTAAGGCCGGATTTCAGGGCTATGCCAAACAAGTACCCCAGAATAAGACAACTGATGATATTGGCTAATAAAGTAGCGAAAGGAAAATCAAACTGGTTAGCTGCCATTACTTTACTGATTCCGTAGCGGCAAATACTTCCTAATCCTCCCCCCAGAAAGACCCAGAAAAAATTAAGCATTGAGTCCTTTGTTTTGTTTGCGATGAGCGACCAGATAAAAGAGTAAACTGGTCATCACGCTGGCCAGTATCAGGATGATCATTAATAATCTCATCGATCCCAGATTCTGAAAATAAATCACTACTCCGATAAAGAATATATTCACTAAAACCAGTACGCTCGTTGCCTGCATGTGTGTAAGACCAAAATCCAGCAGCAGATGATGGATGTGGGTACGGTCGGGATGCAGGGGATGATTGCCACGTGCAATACGGGTAATAAAAACCCGCAGGGTATCAAACAATGGCAGAATCAAAATACCCACTGCTACGGCTGGTACGGCCTGAAAGGCGTACGGACTGTTCCCAATCACCCGGTGTAATTCAATAAATTTAATCACTAAAATCGAACAGATCAAGCCGATTAGCAGCGATCCGGTGTCTCCCATAAATATTTTTGCGGGAGAATAATTATATTTTAAAAATGCCATGACGGCACCGGCCAGTGAAAAGGCTACAATCGCTAGTTCTACCCGATCTACCAGCAAAAACCAGGTGCCTAATGTCAAGGTAATTAACGTTCCGATACTCCCGGACAAGCCGTTAATCCCATCAATTAAATTAAAGGCATTTATGATCACGATAATGGTAAAAATGGACAGGACAACGCTGGTGATATAGTTCAGATCCCCAATGCCAAACACCCCGTAAAGACTCGTTATGATAACGTTGGACTTAAATACAAGAATACCGGCTGCGAGAAATTCACCAATTAACTTTTTAGTGGGGGAAATAGGGGAGATATCGTCTTTCGCTCCAATCAGAAAAATGATGATAAAGGAACACAGAATATATTGCAAATCTCCAAAAACATCAAAGGGTGTCCATAAAATAATAGAAAAAATAACCCCGGCAAATATGGCAATTCCTCCCAGCGATGGCGTAGGAGTGGTATGGGAACGACGTTCCCCCGGTTCGTCGTACAGACGTTTTACCTTCGCAATCTGAATGATGGAAGGGATCGCCAGATAAGTCAGCGAAAAGGCGGTAATTAGACTGAGTATCGTGTCGTACATGTAAAGCCAGTTTTTCCCATAAAAATCGCTTTGCAGCCATTTTTAAAATAGTCTGATTCTAGTTATTATTTTGAAATAACCTTCTCCAAAACTAAACATTTTAAGATAAAATACCAGCTTTACTAACAACTTCTTATCGCTGCAGGATGAGTCTTTCGGTAATTGTTCCTTTTTCGGTGGTGATATTTACCAGATAAATACCGGCAGTATGCGCGGATAAATCCAGTTGCTCATTGATGGAAAGACCATTGAATTTCCGGGTATAAATAACCTTTCCCAGCAGGTCGTAGACTGCAATACTCGCCTCAGTAACCTGATCAAAACTGGCCAGTAAATTCACTTTCCCCGTTGTCGGATTAGGAAACAACTGATAACTAACCAGCGTCTCCGGCTCATCTACAGCTACCAGTTCGTCAAATATTGGTGTCATCACCGCATCTTCTCCCGCTACAAAGTTAACTACTTCCGTCGTCTCACCCGTCTCCAACCAGTGCGAAAACCGGTATCCTTCTTCCGCAATCGCTTTCAACTGAACGGGTATATTTTTGAAATAAAGATTGGTGAAATTATACGGGGTCTCCATTTCGTTGGAGTTGATGACCACCCGGCCGTTGGTCGCCTCGTTGTAGTTTAAGGTCAGCTGATAGGTACCATCCAGATTGAATTGGTCATTCATAAAGCCACGGTGAAAGTCCGGTCGGGTCACAAAAAAGTCTTTCATGTTAGCGACCCAGCCACGCCAGTTTTGTTCGTTGCCACCGATGGATAATTCTTCTCCCCAGCGAATTTCCTGATCCGGGATGTGTGGTTCGATGAGGGCTTGCAGACTGTCAGTAATATTTGCAGTGCGCTCCTCGGAATAAATTAATTCCATAAAACTACAGCTACGCTGCACAAATTCGTTACGGAAGTTTTCGTTCTCCAGTAGCTTTCGCAAAAATAAAGTACTGTTACTGTGGTTGGGCCACGATATACTGTTAGGGACCATTACTTGTTCCAGTGTATTAAAATCGGGCGTAGTTTCAAAGGCAAAACCATTGTCGGTACTACCGTCATGATCCAGCGCACCATAGCGCCATTTTTCACCCGACTTTCTTTCTTTCCAAAGAATTACATTATTAGCTGGCCAGTCAAATTTGGCAATATAAATTGAGAACGCCCAGTAGTTGGTCAACTGATTGATGTCAAACTGATCAGCAACTGTTTGGTAATTCGCTGGTACACTCAAATCATTATTGGAAGCAAAATCAAAAAGTGCCTTATATTCAGCATCTGTTCCTCTTTTAACTTCTTCCCAGGGCATTCCCGGATTTTTTAATAAATCTATTTCATCATTATCTACACCGTAAACATTCTCAAAATGCTCATCATTAAATAATTCCCGAATATTGTAAATCCCCCAAAATTCTCCGTTGAGATATAAAGTAGTTGGCTGGTACCCCAGTAAATCCATATCTATTTTATCCCATAACAAGGTCTGCACCAGACCATCCCGGAACATGGTTCGCAGATAATCCTGTCCACTATTTCGCAGCTTTATACGTTCGTACACGGCATCGCCCCGACCTTCGTAAATCGGATAATCAATGGCATCATCCCCGTACATGTTACGCCGCGTATAGATGTTAAAACTTTTTTGTCCGTAAATACGCGAGCATCCTCCACTGATTCTGATTCCTGCATCTACATTGAATGCTTCGCTACCATCGGGTAAAAACATCCCCAGATTAATGGGGCGTTCCCAGTCTACCTGATTCCAGTTGACCGAATCAGTACGACAAAATCCGGGTACACCGTTCGTACCTTCGACGTAAATTCCAATTTCGTCATCGAAAAAATTATCCGGATCGGAGTTGATATATAAAGTTGGAATATTAGATTCAATATTAAAAAGATAAGAACCGACAGCCGATGTACTTTTTACGTGACCGGATTTAAAGGCTGCCGCCTTAACACTCGTATTATCATTGATAGCAAAAGGATTACTATAAGCAGTAGAAGCGGAAGTTGGTTCTTTTCCATCCAGGGTATACCGTAAGGTCACCGTCGGATCGGGATGACTTAAACCGACCATCTGTGTTCCCTGATAAATACCGTTTGCTAAATCAATGGTAGGCTTCTCTAACCCTAACAATGCACCGTTATTTGACTCATTGGGGGTTACTGCTCCAAAGAAAATAAAGTTATCTGCTCCATCCGTAGCCCGTCCGTAACTTGTCTGAAAAGGAACTGCCGGAAAACTAACCGAGTCAATGATAGAAATACTATTGTTGAGTGCCTGAGACAAAACCAATTCTTCACCGGAAGCTTCCAGGCTAAAGTCCGCATGTAAGCCACCTTCTTCGGGATCTTTGTCCGCAAAAAGCACTACAAAATCACCAGCCTCGAGAAAATAAGGCTGGCTGATTTGCCATTTGGTCATATTATCATAGCTATCCGAAAGAAAAAGTCCACCGAGATTAACGGTTTCTGTTCCACCATTATAAATTTCTACCCAATCCTCGAAGCTGCCCGTTTCGTCGGTATGCGAAGTGCCGCCCGGAGCAATTTCGTTGATAAATAAATTGGTAACGGGTACATTAACAACGGGCAAGGCAATTTCCAGAAATAATTGAGGAACACGTTGTGGATCCTCGTTTTCGTAAGCATAAGCCATCCGTATTCCCGTTCCGGTGATGATAAACGTCAAAGCACTATTTTCGCTCCAGTCCGGCTGATCAAGTATTTCCTGAACAATTTCAGAAAGATCAGGTGTTCGCTCTCTGACTCCCGCTTCGCCACTCGTTTCCCAGTCAGTGGGTTGCCAGTTAACGGTAGCAGTTGTGAGCGCTCTGCCGCTGATGTTTTGTTCTTCTGACACAAAAGTTGCCGAGTTTCCAGTAGCATGACCATTTATGTTCAGATTACAAGGTCCGCTACTATTGGTAGTACTGGCGTTGGTAAATTGTATATAGGCACGTCTTACCACTGCCCCCGGAGGAATATTCAATTCATCAAACCTAAAACCGACCGTCTGATCTCCGCTCCAGTCGTTGACCATATTAATACCCGGATCATTTAGCGTTAAGAAACTTTGATCAACCGGTTCTTCCGCATCGTCGCTGCTATCGTTAATTCTGCTGACGATGATGGCGTTGTAAGAACTGATACCGGCAGTATTGTTGGCACCGGGACTCGGAGCTGTAAAAGTTTGAAAATCAGCGGCACCATCCGTTTCTCTTCCATAAGAGGTGTCCGTAGAAAGCGAAGGATAGGTCAACGCATCAATCAAAGTACTTCCATCTGGCGCATACATAAATATGTCCTGTCCGTCGGCACTCAATTTAAAATCAATATGGTGAGGACCATCTTCAGGATCTCCGTCCGCCCAGATAATCAGGTAACCTCCCGCAGGAATCGTAGTCGCAGCGGGATCGGTATCCGGAATTTCCCAGAAGGTAGGATCTGATGCCTCTTCGGAAAAATAATAGCCTGCGATGTCCACAGGAGTTGTTCCGGCGTTGTAGAGTTCGATCCAATCGTCAAAATCACCGTTCTCATCGGCGATGACGTTGTCATTTTTCGCCATTATTTCATTGATGAATATCTGTGCGGTGAGCGCATTAGAAATACCAAAGCTTAAAAAAAGTAAAACGATTGTAATTCGGTTGAGATAGTTCATGTGATTGTATTATGAGATATATTTATCGCTGTTGCGAAAATTATAAGATAAGAACATTATTTGAAAATTCGTTGCAGGGTAGGAGGTCTGAAAATAGACAAAATTGAATAGTATGGCCAAAATATTATCCATTGAAAGCAACAGAACAAATATAGTGCTTTTTACAGTTTTATTCCACCCAAAAATCTGAATTGGCAGTACCGCGACTTGTTTTTTGTAAAATATACCCTAATTAAGTTATATACAATTAATATTTTTTATATATATTTGTGCCGCGATCAAAAGTCGTATGTTTCCCAAAACCCTTCTTACTGCTCAACAACCGATCAATTTTTTTCCTGACGTCCGTCAGGCACTCAATTTTGTTATTGCCTCCCGAAGGGAATCGAACGGGGTAATAATGGTCAATTATATCTTTAATCATACCTACTGAAAATTTGTCTGGCCACTATATAGTCGACATTTTTTACGAGAAAGCCAGATCTGGCAGGATCTACCTTACATCTTAATTTTTTTCTTGTCAATTGTTTTTACAAACAATTGTAATCTCATGATTTTTCATTCCACCACACACTATTTCGGAATGAAATTTCTTAATCTGTTTTTGGGATGTGCCCCCTCTCCTTTTCAGGTGGAGAGGGGCACTTTTTTTGTCCGGAACTAAGCTCACCTTTTCCTGATTTTCTTTGTAAAAATTTAAAAACCGCCATAAACTATAAATTTAGTTGTATAACTATAAAAATAGTTATATATTTGTCGTATGGAAAAATTAACCAGAAAAGAAGAAGAGGTTTTGCAGGTACTCTGGAATCTCGAAAAAGCATTTGTGAAAGAGATTGTGGCGGCACTGCCCGATCCGAAGCCACATTACAATACGGTTTCTACAATAGTTAGAAAACTGGAAGAAAAAAAATATGTTGGTTATGAGGCTTTTGGAAAAACCCACCGTTATTTTCCGCTCGTCAAACGGGAAGATTTTCTTGGAAAAACGATCACCAAATATTTTAATAATTCTTACAAAAAGATGGTTACTTTTTTTGCCAAAGAAGAGAAACTTTCGGTAGAGGAACTTAAAGAAATTATCGAACTCATCGAAAAAGAAAAAAATAATGGGTGAATTACTTCTATACCTTGGCAAGAGTAGTCTTTGTCTGAGCTTACTGCTTTTATTTTTTGTATTTTTATTACGAAAAGAAACTTTCCTGAAGTTAAACCGCTGGATTTTACTGGCCAATATTATTTTGGCACTGATACTTCCGCTACTGACTACTCCTTCCTGGTTTTCAAATCTTGAACCAATAAAAACGCAAAAAGCTGAAAACATTATCAGCCCCGCAGAAGCAACTGCTCCGCTGATCGCAGAGACTCCCCAGGCGAATACTGCCGTAAAACCATCCCGACAATGGAACTGGAACGCCATTATTCTGCTGGTTTATCTGGCCGGATTTTTCATATTTATGCTGCGTTTTCTGGCACAGATATTTTCTATTCTCCTGCTGATTATTACCAGCGAAAGAGAAAAAAAAGAAAAAACCTTTTTTGTCTATCCGGGAAAAATACTGGCACCTTTTTCCTTTTTTGGTTTTCTGTTTATTGACAAAACTGCTTACGAGCAACCCACCTTAGAGCAGATCATTTCGCACGAAAAAGTACATATCCGGCAGCGACATTCCTGGGATATTCTCTTGTCCGAGTTGCTGATTATTATTCAGTGGTACAATCCTTTTGCCTGGTGGCACCGCAAACTGGTAGAAACAAATCTGGAATTTCTGGTGGACCAACAGCTAATAGAAAATGGTACCGATCAAAAGGTGTATCAATATAATTTGCTAAAAATAGCCGTACCGAATTTTCCTTACAGTCTTGCGACTAACTATAATTCTTCACTCCTTAAAAAACGAATTATCATGATGCAACAAAAAAAATCTTCTACTGCCAGTAGCTGGAAATATTTCCTCCTGCTGCCCGTCGTTTTACTGGTCTGGACCGCATTTGGAAGTCCTGGCCTCAAAAGCAGCAACAGCCCTTTTATTTCTATTATCACCGCCGAAGCGAATGAAATGGATTTGCGAAAAGCACAGGAAGTTTATCGGAAGATGGGCGAGACCCTCGTAATTAACGAACTTAAATTTGACGACGCCGATCGCATTTCCAGTTTAAATATGACCTCGATTGCCGGTATTCGTGGCGAATGCACCTCCAGCATTGACGGTTTCGAACCTTACAGCTATTATTATTACAAAAGAGAAAACAGTGGCAGCTTCGGATGTGGTTCCGTTTTAAAGTCTGACGATTTTGCGCTGATCAGCGAACCAAAAAACTGGGATTTTATTTTTATCAATGGTCAGCGTCCTACCCGCGAAGGGGTCGATAAATTAATTGCCAATACAAAAAAATGGCGCGCAGTCACCAGAGAAAAAAGAAAAAATACTAATCCAAAATCAGTAGGTACAACTACGTATGATAATTTTACGGAAGAGAAAAAGGCAATTGTAAAGGAAAAAATTGTTTCCGCCAAAACCACCACTATTTACTATCTGGATGGTATGAAAACGGAGAAAACGATCGATGATTTTGATTATAAAAATATCCGATCTGTGAAGTTAAATCATAAATGGATAAATTATTACGATGACAACGGAGAATTATCAAAGACTTTGACTGATACGATGGAAGTGATGATTGTCAGTCAGTAAGATTTAGGGAAAAATAACCGAATTATAGCTGCACAGAATAATCTTAAGGATTCTGTGCAGCTTTTTAATAATCAGTCTTGTCAAAATACTTTTTATAAAATTAATTTTTCAGTTAAACTAACGGCTACTTTGTAACCACCAACTTCCCTTCATAAATTATCAGATCTTCATTAATAGCCGGATAAAATAACACTTCGTAAGTGCCCGACTTCGCCAGGTCAATCGTCAATTCCCGCTCCCATAGCATCGGATTCCGGCTTTCTACTAATCGGCCTGTTATATCCCGTATCTCTAAAACACCTTCCACCCCTTCCGGTAATGTAACGTAAGACCGGCCCGACGAAGGATTGGGATATACCGACAATTCTCGTCTGTACCATACCGGTTCTCCCAGCAATGTCACAATCGAGGGATCACATTTCTCTTCTTCATCTACCCGAAAACGGGGGAAATTCGGAAAGCAGGCAACGGTGGACGTCCGTGGCAGGTCTAAACCATTTTGGACAAAATCACAGGCCAAACCCAATTCGTCGGGACGATTGATGACATGGTACGCAGTCGTACTACTCGTGGGACACATATAAATTTTGCAATCAGGCCCCTGGGCCATCAGATGAAAGATGGTTGGAAATGGATCTAAGGTGCCGTCGTATTCACCTATCAATCGTACACCATTCGTATTAATGTCTGCTTCCCAGGTATCTATCTGGTGCAACGTATAGGTTGTCGTTGTATAGATAAACCGACTGTTAGGACTCCATTCGACACTCCCGAAAATAATTAGTGAACTATCCGGCGATTCTTCTATAACTATCTCCTGATGATTTGATAACAATCCCGTTGTTCGGTCGAAATCATACACGTGTAAATTATCGTAATAATTATAAATCGCATATTTTGTACCATCGGGACTAAACTTGGCCGTACCAGAGGCACTAGAACGGTATTTGTTAAAATACTGATGGGTATTTTGGTCTGGTTGTCGATGTATACCCGTCTCATCAATTTTTAAAACAAAAAAGCTGGAATCTTCCACAAAAGGTTGGATTACCCACCAGTCTACTCCATTACTATGATTAATCGCCGTTAAATAGCTATACATAAAATTTTCCCGATCGTGTAAGCTGATATTTTTTTTCGTTACATCACCTCTTCCATTATCTAAAGACATATCTATATAGCTATACTGAAATCCAATAGAATCTTTTTCATTCTGGTAGAATACATTAAGTTTATGTAATAAATAATGCCCGTCTACATTTCCCGGATCCGGCAAAATCATAATATCCTGAGTACCCGGATAACCAAAACTGCACGCTCCTCCCCATAACAGTTCAAACCAGAAATTATGATTGATACTGTCACCGTTGGGCATTACTTCCGAACTGGCATTGATAACGGCACAACCATTTGACCAGAACAACAAATTTCCATCTTCGTCACAAATACTTGCGTTATTACTATCAAAAGCATGTCCAACGTTATATGCCTCCGGTGCAAAGGGAATTGTATTAAAGTCAAAACGATATCCCAGGTCAGCCGATGAGATACTATTATCTTGCCCTAACAACCAGATATAGTCTCCTTTGATCTGACCACTCAGACCAAAGGAGATTTGTAAAAAAAACAGTACACTGATAATTCTCATGCTCTGATTATTTGGTAACGATGATCTTTCTTGTTTGTATATTCCCGTTTACAGTTTTCATTTTTATCAGATAAATGCCCGGAATGATATTCAGCGAAAGCTGGAGGCCGGTTCTTCTCTTTATTTTATTATGGTAAACCTGTTTTCCATAAATATCAATAATGGATAAGGTACCCGTCTGAACCGTACCAAAATCAATCTGTAAATTCCCGTCGGAGGGGTTTGGTATTACCGAAAGCAAATTGGGATCTTTTGCTAAAATTGCATTCTTATTTTCGTTTAATCCGGCAGAAACACAATCGTCAAAGTTATCATAATATATCGCCACAGATTGATTGGCCATGATTCGGGCCAAATGAACTAAGGAACCGTTCCGATCAGAACATAAGGACGCAGAAGTACTCCAATCGATCTCCGTTTCCGAAAAGGGGTCAGATGCCAGAATTTTAGTGTAGTTTTCCAAAATAACCTTCCAATGCGTCAATTGTTCGGCTTCCGGCGTTATCGTCGTTAAAACATAATCAACGTCCCGTATAGCATTCTGCCTGCTGATTTTGTCCGTATCAAAACTAGATTTAAATTCTGCTAATTTCTCTGCTATATTTTTCCGGATATTTTCCGAACCGATTGTCGTTTCTGTCTCCATATATTCCCGCTGTAAATTTTTAAGTTCTTCTCTGATCGCTATATCGACCGTTGGCTGCGCTATCTTGAGTAGATTATTCCAGGCCATAAACAAGTCTTTTTCCATGTTATAATTTTCCAGATTTATACAGCCTGGCAATATAAAATTACTGTGTGCTTGCCGATAGCTTAAAAGCTGAAAGATAAAATTACGCTCAGAGGCCGGATGGTTGGAAGCAACCTCATAAGCCGTACAAATGGCATTCTTATCTTGCCAAAACGGCGGCATGCTCAGGGTACCTGCTTCGCCCGAGCAGGTTTCATAATTAAATTCGCCGGGATTATTAATAAACCACCCGTTTGCCGGATCGGGGTCAGCGGGCATGTGGTCGGTAAAATAGTCATTCACAAGAAATCGAGAAGTATTTATTTCTTCATTTCCTAGCCCCACCGCTCTAGCTGTTCCACTTTCAAAATTATTACCATGATATTCCTGAAGTCCAATCACGGATCGTATTGTCAGGTCTAGCTCGGAGTCGATCATTTCGTTTCCGGTGATGATTTGTCCCTGGGAGTTTTGGTAAATACCGATGGCTTCGGTTGCTCCTTTGACATCGTTACAATTAATGGTATTATTGATAGAATTTTGGATATAGATTCCGATGTTAAGGTCTCCTTCGATCAGGTTGTCGTCGATTGTTTCGGTATGACTGCCCAGTGATCGAATACCTCCGGTACGGCGACCTTGCATATTATTAACAATAACATTATTACTTGTTATTTCTGTATTTGTGCTATTACTGGATTCTATCCCGAAACTTGCTTGTTCACAATCAATCACGTTATCAAAAATATTTCCTCCATTTGTGGCGGCAAGCCGAATAGCACCAGTGGCGGTATTTCCTTCTGATGGAGTAACGGTGATATTGTTATCTTCAATAAGTGGAGAAGTAAAAACAGCAGAAATTCCGGTATGTTTAGCAAATATTTTATTATTGCTGATATTAAGTGACGGAACATTAAAAACGTTTATGGCCGTCTGGCTTCTATAGAAAGGATCGCCAATTCTGTTGCCTCCAATCAATAAATTATTAGATCGCCAAGCAAATACACCGTAGTCGTTATATCTAATTCCTGGGTTATTCCTGATAATTACCCCGTTGGCATCCAATAAAAAAAAGCCATAATCACTATTAACATAACTGTTCTGAATCGTTGCGGAGGATTCAAAAATAGCGATTCCAAAATTAGTAGTTAGGGCTGGACCACCATCTATAACTCCTCCAATTTCCACATTATCAATCAAATGATTGTTCGGACTTTGAGCAATTAAAATCCCATTTTTAGCCCTTCTTATTCTAGTATTCCGACAAAAAATTTCCTGAGGATTGCCTGTTTGAACATTTCCTTCTATCTGTATAGCGTAATTAGCAGCTTCGAGCATAACACAATTATCAATAAATAAGGCACTACCATTATTTGCCATAATTTGATTAGTGCCACCATAAATATCCGCATCTTGCAATGCTAAACGCCCGCCGCTTTTCACCAAAATTCTATCCCAGGTTTTTTCTGGACTACAGGACATAAAAGTTGTTCTCGTTTCAGAACTGGAAGATATCCCGGTAGAAATACTTGTTTCGTTCTCTACCGTTATTTCAGCGTCTGGCCCCATTCGAAAAATGACTCCACGAAAATCATAATCTGTATCTAAGAATAATTTATCATTAATGACTATTTCACGATCTGCTAATCCTATAGAAGATAATCCTTCGTCCACGATTACTTGAGACCAATTAGTAGGTGATTCTATAAATATTTGACTATCGTAGGTACAGGCACACCTTGGTTCTGGGTCTAAAACTCTGACGTGTGAAAGATTAGGATGTCCAAGAATATGGTTTTTCATAACTGTGATCTGGTTGGGAGTAAAGTGGTCTCGGCAGTCAAGAGACGAAGGGCTAGAAGCAATAGATATAAAATTTGTATAATCAGGATTATAAAAATTTCCTTGAGGATCTAATATTTGTGGAAAGTTTGGATTGCCGCCATCTACCTCATTATAAACTATTCTATCTATTCTTCCTTCACACTCAAATGATAAGGCTTCATTCTCTATCCTCTGATGAGAAGGTGGAGTATCTGGGATATAATCTCCTGCAATACCCCCATTAGTCATATCTTCGGCGCATTCTAATAAATCTACTTCAATCATTCCAGTTTGACAATTAATAAAGCTTTCACTATAGCGACAAATAAATGACGACTCACAAAGATTTCCAGCGGGATCATCATTACATATTTCATCATAAGCAGGATGATCCCAGATTGCTTGGTTTTGAGTGGAACCATGAAACATGTGGAATAGTCCGAATAAGTGTCCCATTTCGTGGATAATTGTGGTAGATTCTATTACAGAGTTGTTATTACCTACACCTTCTTGAAGCACCATAAAATCACCTGTAATTCCAGATGCGCGTCCTCGATAACCGGGCAGTAACTCAAATCCTTTAGCTATGTAAATTGTAATTCCATCAGCCGCTCTCGGTATTTCACTCCATAAACAAAAATTTGCTCCACTTGATCCATTATCTGCTAAATTTTGGTTATCCAAATAATTTTTTTCACAAACATATTCAAAGTAAATACCGTGTGGATTAAAAGCATCATCTAAAATAGATATCACATCTGGTAGCTTGGTAATATCATATCCTCCGTTACCTTCGCCATCACGTAAAATTCTAAAGTATATTTTAACAGTGTAATCAGGATGCGTACCTTGTGACGACAAGTCAAAAAATGATAGATCAGGCGTTCCTGTGACTGGACAATCTTGACCAACTGTACTGAGGCTAATTAGAAGAAAGAAAGAAAGAAAGAAAGAAAGAAAGCGTTTTTCATGAAGATAGTTTTTTATGAGGAAAAATGAGATTTGATTAACAGGTTTAAAACTATTGAATAAATATCATTTTTAAAAAACATTTTATTATTAAAAGTCAGCATCCTGATAATAGTAATTTATAAATAAATGAGTATTTTAAATGATAAAAACACTACAACTCTTAACAAAAGTCAGTTTTCTAAAGTGTATAAATACTAATTATTTCTCCACATATATCCTGAGAATTTGAGAACATTACAAGAAATCACCTCTTCATCCCCAAAATCTCCTCCACGTACCTCCGGTCATTGCAAAGCCTCGGCACCTTATGCTGATTACCAAACTTACCACGTCGTCGCATCCAGTTAAGAAAAGTTCCCGGTGGTAAGGCGTGTAGCTCCAATTCTTTTAACGCCATATTTTTATACCGTTTGGCTTCGTAATCAGAATTTATTTTTTGTAAATTTTCGTCCAGTAACCGCTTAAATTCGAAAAGATTTTCGGGTGCTTTTTCAAACTCCACCAGCCACTCGTGTCCGCCTTGCTGCCCCGTTTCCATGTAGATGGGCGCAGCCGTATATTCGGATACTACGGAACGAGTGGCCGTACAAGTTGCCCGTAATGCCTGATCGGTATTTGCCACGATTACTTCTTCTCCAAAGACATTGATGTATTGCTGAATCCTGCCAGTAATTTTAATTTTGTGGGGCTGCGTAGAAGTAAACATCACCGTATCACCGATGAGATATCGCCACAAACCAGCATTGGTGGAAACCAACAACGCATAATTTTTACCCACCTCTACTTCTTCCAGCGGAATCGCAACGGGGTGCTCGCTGTTCCATTCCGACGCCGGTAAAAATTCGAAGTACGTACCGTTATCGAGCAGCAATAACATATCATCGTCATTGAGTTCATACTGCGAAGCAAAGTATCCTTCGGAAGCATTATAAACCTCCCAGTAGTTTACCTGACCGGAGGGCAGCAACTCCTGCAATTGTTCGCGGTACGGGGCCAGACTGACGCCGCCGTGAATGTAGGTTTCAAAATTTTTCCATACTTCCAGCATATTCTCTTTGCCGCTTTGCGCTAAAATATGGCGAAAAAATACAATCGTCCACGTCGGGACGCCACCGATCATTTTTATCTGGCTGGCGATTTCCGGTTGCATAGCGACCCGTGCCATTTCTTCAATTTTCCCTTCCCAGTCGGATTGTAAAACGGTCGGAATATCCGGCTCGAAAAACGGGCGGGCCACGTAGGGCATATTTTTTACCATCAGGGCAGAAACATCGCCACAGAGGGTTTCCGGAAACGGTCCGTACGCATCGTTACTCCCGGCCATCAGAAAGTTTTTACCAGAAAAAATACTGCAATCCGGTCGCCGGTGGTAGAGCATGGTCATGGTATCCCACGTTCCTTTGATGTGATTTTGTTTTAAATTTATTTTTGAAACAGGAATAAATTTACTTTTGTCGCTGGTAGTACCGGATGATTTTGAAAACATTTTTACCCGGCCGGGCCACAGGACATCTTCGGTCCCTTCCATCATCCGGGCGATGTAAGGTTTGAGCGAATCGTAATTTTGTACCGGTACCTGACGGGCAAAATCTGCCCGGTTTTTGATCGTTGAGAAATTGTATTTTTTTCCCCATTCGGTATGACGAGCCATCTGCAACAGTTCGGCGAGCTGCTTCCGTTGCGTTTGATAAGGTGCTGCTATAAATTGCTCAATCTGACCAAAACGACGTTGATAATACCAGCGAAAGATATTATTAGCAAAGTTTCTCATAGTATGAAACTAGTAATTTTTAAACAGAAAAAAGAATATTTCAGGTTGCTAAACCTATAATTTTTAAAAAAATGCCGCTCCGGTGCAGGGTTCGTTTCCCCGTTGTGTGATAATAATGCTTATTTTTATCATGAATAAATACCTCAACTCCATGGGACTCACTTTTCATTACCAGGGCACCATTAAAGATACCAGTCGGATTACAGCACTGTCCGACGAAGTAAAAGATATCTGCGAAACAATGGACTGGCGTTACCAGGACCGGGACTTTGAGTTCAAACTCGATACGCACGTTCTCCAGCATATTGGTTATGGAGATGTATCCAGTATTATTTTGCGGGGTATCATGTTTTGTCCGCATCCGGAATCAGAGTGGGTCTATCTCTATTTTTCGGAAAAGGGAGCGCTCACCAGCCCGGCCACGCTTCAGTTTGTGGATACCAATCTGAATCCCGACTTTGCATTTTCTGCGTTTACCAAAACCCAGTTTGCTGGTCCCGAAGTGCACATCGCCGTCCTTAAATTGCTCGATTATTTGAATAAAAAATATGAACTTTCCCTCCAGATTTCCGACGAAGGAGAATATTGGGAGACCAGAGATGAAGCCCGTCTGAGAAAGAATTTTGAACGGAATGGTTTGCTGATTGATATGGTTGCTCATGCTTTGGGAGGGGCAGAAGTTACCCCCGCGATGACGCCACTGGGTATTTTAAAACAGATCGAAGATATTCTCAAAAAGATCAGTAAAAGAGACGGAGAGCAATTGAGTTAGCGTAGAGTTGGTATAAATTCCGGAGAAAATGAAACAGCAAAAACATGTCAGGTTCGATTGGGCGATAAAACGCTTACTAAGACAAAAAGCAAATTTTAGTATTTTAGAAGGATTTTTGAGTGAGTTACTCAAAGACGATATTTCTATTGTAGAAATTATTGATACCGAAAGCAATAAAGAAACAGAAACTGATAAATTTAATCGAGTTGACATTTTAGTAAAAGATAAGAAAGGAGAACTGATTATTATCGAAATTCAAAATTCTTATGCAATTGATTATTTTTTAAGGATTTTATATGGCATTTCTAAAGCGATTACAGAACACATTAAAACGGGTAATGAATGGACTTCTGTTAAAAAAGTTATTTCGATCAATATCGTCTATTTTGATTTGGGACGAGGAGAAGATTATATTTATAAAGGAACTACGACCTTCTCGGGTTTACACCAAAAAGATGAATTACAGTTATCAAATGCTCAGAAAAAATTATTCAAAAAAGAAAAAATAAGGGATTTATACCCGGAAATTTACCTCATAAAAGTCAATAACTTCGATGATACGGCTAAGGATACTTTAGATGAATGGATTTACTTTTTGAAAAATAGCGAAATAAAGAAAGATTTTACCGCAAAGGGTTTAAAAGAGGCAGAAGAAGTTTTGAAAGTCGCCAATATGGAAGAGAACGAAAGAAAAGAATATCAAAGATTTGGAGAGGTGCTTTCCGACAGAGCGAGCCAGGCATTAAGTATCAAAATAGAAATTGAAATGGCCGTCGAGAAGGAAAAAAATGAAATAGTTGAAAACTTATTAAAAATACCAAACTTGACAGAACAGCAAATAGCAGATGCTGCAAAAGTTACCGTCGAATTTGTGAAAAAAATAAAAGCGCAAGGCCGATAAATGTCGCCAATATCGAACAAAAAAGCGGATGCTCGGTGAGCATTCGCTTTTTTTGTGGAAGTTAAAAACCTTTCCAATATGCTAGTGCCTCGGGAACTAATCAAAATAATTCTCTTGGAAAAATTCCTTGTATCCCGCCAGGGATTTACTCTTCAATACCGTCCGGTAGTTATTTTGTGTAATCGGGTAAATTTCATACTGTACACCTTCCGGTAGAAAGCTTTCTGCGTTTTTGGTGATCCCTTCGTAGTAGGTCATCGCCTTTTCCTGGGACTTGAACCGCCGGATCACCACCATGGGCTGATCTCCCAGCGAAACGGGAGAAATCCGGAGTTTGGCCAGTTTGTTAAACTCCGTATTATAATTAGAAATTGCCGCTTTGGCTTCATTGAGTGAAATATCCGTTCCTCCCGTAATCAATACAATAAAGTAATGTAACTTGTCCGGCTCTGCCTTATATTTTCCAATATCAGCGGGGTCAGATTTGGAGTTTTCCGTTCTCCCGGCCTGCCCGGAACCTCCCTGTCCCAACAGTTTTAAAATCTCTTTGGCGCGCACCTCTTCCGGTGTGTTGGGATATTTACCAATCACTTCTCTCAGACCATTCCGGTAAGCATCTTTGCCTTCCAGACTTCCCTTACTCATGGCACCCAGCAACGCAAATTTTGCCTGAAGTTTATTGCCTGGCCCAAATTCTTTACGGGCAGCTTCGATACGTTGGGCTACCTCCGAATATTTTCCATCCTCAAAACTCAGATAAGTTTGATCATAATATTGCATCAAAGCCAGATCTTCCGCCCGGCTTTTGGATAGAAAATCAGGATCGGTCAATACACGGGCATAACTGCTATTGGGGAATTCACCCGCCAGCTTATCATAGTAAAATTTAGCTTTGGTTTTATTATTCAAATCAGTATGGGCCAGATACAGGAAATAATACATCTCATCCCGGCCTTCTGCCGTCGGGAAGCGACGTTCCCGCTCTTCAAGAATTTTAATAGATTTTTCGTTGTCTTGCAGCCGGTCGCGGTAAAGGCCACCCAGTTTTAACATCGCTTTTGCGATTTCTTTTTCGGATTTGGCAACATCCGCGGGCGTGCCCGGTACGTCCCGGAAAATATTTTTGATATCATCGTCCGTTAATTCACGGCTGATCTCCTCCTCGGCAATTTCCGGATCATCGTCCAGACTTCGTAATTCACTCCGGGTAGAGCGACGCCAGTTATCTTCCAGGAGACGATCTCCCCAGCGTTTACGGAAATCCTTGAGTCCTTTTTTTCTGATTTTTTCATTATAAGCCCAGTAGTTCGACTTTCCGGATCCCACTTTAGTTTGTTTGCCTTTTGGCCCTTCGGCTGCTTTTAAATTACTGAATTTCGCCTCTTCTTCTTCTTTTTTAATTTTATAAGCCAACGCCCGGCGTTCATCGTCCGACATATTGCTGATTCGGAGTAAGCTATCCTGCTTTTGAATGATGAGCAGATTATTGGCAATATCAGTCAGGTTATTCGCATACTCGTTGACCTGATCGTAACGGTCATCCGTTTTTGGCAAGACCTGCAATGTGCTATCGTAATAAGCTTTCGCCTCCACAAATGACTCTTTGTCAAAATACAGCTGCGCCAACTGCAGGTAAGATTCTCCTTTCTGCGCGGTATTGCCTTCGTTGTAATTCAGAGAAGATTTTAAATAATCAATTGCGGCCAGCTGATCGTTGTCCTTCAGTGCGATGGTCGCCATCAAAAAGTATATCTGATCCCGGTATTCGTAATTTTTAATATCCTTCGTCATCTTTTGCAACGTCTTGCTGGCATCAGCTCCCGTTACCGTCCCGGCCTCCCAGCTATTGCGAATGATATTCAGTTGAGCGCTGAATTCCATATCATAAGAATTACTGAATTTCCTGGCTTGCGCAAAAGCTATTTCAGAAGCTTTGTTGTCTCCTTGTTGCTGATAAATCTGTGCAAGAATATAAGCATAACGGGCTTTCAACTGACGGTCTTTGCCCAGCTCAATGGCCAGCTTCAGTGGTTCAACGGCCTGATCGTAATTTTTTTGTTTGACATGATAATGCGCTTTAACCGGTGCCAGATCCCGTCTGATATCTTTGTAGGTGGCCGGATCTTTTTCCAGTTTACTGATCATTCTTTCCGCTTCGTCGTAGGCTTCTCTTTCGATGTAAGTACGCGCCATCCACAGTTGTCCTTCCTGGAAGGCCGGACGATGCTTTAAGAAATACTTTTCCTTTTCGACTTCTTTTTCTTTTTTGACAATCGGTTCGTTGGTATCAAGTGTTTTTGGTGGTTCCGTAGGCAGGGGCGCATCTTTGCTCGTCTTGGTGTTGGCATCTTTTCCGGTATTTTTCTTGCCGGATTTTCGACGCGCTTCCCGTTCCTTCTTTTTTGCTTCTGCTCTTTTTTTAGCTGCTTTACGTTTTGCTTTCTGTGCTTTTTCTCTGGCCTTTTTAGCCTTTTTCCGGTCTTTCTTGGTAGTTTTCTTTTTTCTGGGTTTGGTCTTTTTCCCTCCGGCTGCGGTCCGTTTGATTCCATCTTTTTCCCGCTGCGCTACCGCTTCCGGGCTAAATTCTTTGAGCATATACAAAAGCGTTTCCTCGGCGGATTCGTAGTCCTGCTTCAGATATTGTGCCTTTCCAGCCAGCAGGTAACAGTCATCGCTCCAGTTGCTTTCGGGGTGCAGATTGACCACCACGGTTACCTTTTTGATTGCTTCGTCGAGGCTACCAGCAACCGCTGCCGGATTATCCGCCGCTACGTAGTCAAATACGGGCAAAATTTTAGTATAATTGTCCGGATACTGATCACTGAGAGCGACCATACTTTCATTGACCAGTACGTCCGCGTTCCAATAAGCGTTGTAATGTGCCGTTACATTGTGGTACAGCTTTTTGATAGGTCCATCTTTCTCATCTTTTTTCTTCTGCACGGCGCAGGAAGTCGAAAAAAGCAGGATCAGACCGTAGATGAAGAGTATATTGATTTTTTTCAAACTAAAAAAAGTTTATTTTCGTGAGGCAATACCACCCTGTTTTTACCAAAATAATAAAAATAGGTTGCGTTGATTACTTTGATTTTCAGATACTTGCAAAAATACAGGTAATTCTTTAAAATCAGGGAATCGCGCAGACGGGATGCTTCCCTGCGTAAAAGGGAATTATTATCTTCTTTAAAACCGATTTTTAGCCGATTTATTTTATTATTGCTACAAGTATTAACACTTCTGTACTGTGGAAAACGAAAAAAAAAGAGGTCGTAAATTTATTGAGAAATCAAGGGAGAATTATCGCTTGATTGTAATGAATAATGAAACCTTCGAAGAAGTGGGTTCCTATCAGTTGTCTCCACTCAATATTTACATGGCCATCTGCGTGGTGATTGCCACTGTTGCGTTGCTTGTCTTTCTGCTAATCGTAGCAACTCCAATCAAACGCTATATCCCAGGATACGGAAATATTCAGGAACACAAAGAAGCGCTTCGCCTAACCGCAGAACTCAATGCGATCAAAGAAGACCTGAACGCACAGGAAGCTTACACGGAAAATATCCGGAAAATTCTGGTCGGAGATATTGTCGAAGTAGAAAGCCAGGTAGCAGATGTTGATTCTACCGTGGAAGATATGCCCGACAGCCTGATTAATATAGAAAGAATACGGGAAGACGAACTACTGCGAAAAGAAATCGAACTCAACGAGCAACTGCAGGAGCGACAGATAAATGTTGCCGGAGCGCTAGCTGCCAGTTCTCAGATATCACTTGAACAATTGTACTTTATTCCTCCCATATCAGGCGGAACCATCAGTGAGTCTTACGCTCCGGATAACAAGCATTACGGGATCGACGTAATGGCACCGAAGAATACGCCCGTCAAAGCGATCATGGACGGCTTTGTTTTTTCTTCGGACTGGACGCTGGAAACAGGCAATACCATTGGGATCCAACACGCTAATAATTTGATTTCATTTTACAAGCACAACTCCGTTTTACTAAAAGAATCCGGTAGTCAGGTAAAGGCAGGAGAAGCAATTGCTATTATTGGCAATACGGGTACATTGTCATCTGGACCACACCTTCATTTTGAGTTATGGCACAACGGTAAAGCCGTAAATCCAGAAAATTTTATTATTTTTGATAGATAATCAGGTTTTACTTTTCTCTAACCAAATATCCAATGCTAATTTAGTAATGGAACTTATATTCAACCATTACTTAAGTACTTGTGTTTTCACAGGGCATCACTCCTATTGGTAGTGACCGCTTTGTAGTTTTGTAATTTACAACTCCCCTGGATAATTGACCGCAAAATTCAAAAAATGAATAATCTTAAAGAAACGTTTAACGAAAAAGGAGAAGCGGTAAGCCCATTACTGCCCGAAGAAATCAAAAATTTTCTGATTGACATCGATGGTACCATCTGTGATGATGTTCCCAACGAAGAGGCCGAACGAATGGCCACGGTCCTCCCGTATCCGGATGCACTTAAAATTCTGAATAAGTGGTACTCTGAAGGTCATGTTATTTTCTTTTTTACTTCCCGCACCGAAGCACACCGGGAGGTTACCGAGACCTGGTTGAAAAAACATAATTTTAAATATCACGGTATTCTTTTTGGCAAACCCCGTGGCGGCAATTATCACTGGATTGATAATCATATTGTCAAAGCAACCCGTTTTAAAGGAAAATTCACCGACCTGGTCGTTAAAAATAAAGATATCGAAGTCTTTAAACGCTAGTGCCTCGGGATCAAAGTAAAGGATACATTAGGCGAGACTATTTTTTTATCAAACAATGCGCGCAGAAGGAGGATAGCCGTAGCTACCCGACTGATAAGCAAAGAAGTATGATGAAAAAAGAGACCGCATAAGGTGTCGGTTATTTAGTTCCCGAGGCACTAGCTTCCTTTTTTTACTTATATACCAATCTGAAAATTGGTATATCGAACAACTAACATTATGCTCGCAAAAACTTTCGCCGGAGCCGTTTCCGGAGTTAATGCCCAGACGATTACCATCGAAGTAAATGCCGGTGGTGTTCCGGAAAGCGGAAAACAATTCTGGTTTATGGTCGGCCTTCCTGACAAAAGCGTCAAGGAGGGATTTCACCGAATCGAAGCCGCTATCCGCAATATCAATATCAAATTGCCCCATCTGAAAATGGTGGTAAATTTAGCCCCAGCCAATATTCCCAAAGAAGGTTCTGCGTATGATCTGCCAGTAGCTTTGGGGATGTTGGCTGCGGCCAATGTGATGATCGGTGATCAACTTAAAGATTACCTGATCATGGGAGAACTCGCTCTCGATGGTGGACTCCGCCCAATCCGTGGTGCCTTACCGATTGCAATTCTGGCGCGCAACAAAAAATATAAAGGGGTGATTCTTCCCCGGCAAAATGCCGAAGAAGCCGCGATTGTCAGCGAGATCGAAGTACACGGAATCGACAACCTTCAGGAAGCCGTTGACTTCTTTAATGGCGCCGCGCCGTTGCAAACCACCGAAGTAGATACCCGTGACCGTTTCGCCATTGAACACAATAAATACGATATTGATTTCAGCGATGTAAAGGGTCAGGAAAATATAAAACGTGCCCTCGAGATAGCCGCCGCCGGAGGTCACAATGTGATTCTCATCGGACCACCGGGTGCTGGTAAAACCATGCTGGCCCGTCGGCTGCCAACCATCCTGCCACCCCTCAGTCTGCACGAAGCGCTGGATACGACCAAGGTCTACTCCGTCGCAGGACAATTACCGGACAACACCGCGTTGATTGCTACCCGGCCTTACCGCTCTCCTCATCACACGATTAGTGACGTGGGACTGGTCGGAGGCGGATCCAATCCTTCCCCCGGTGAGATTTCTCTGGCCCATAACGGTGTACTTTTTCTGGACGAACTACCAGAATTCAAACGAACGGTTCTGGAAGTGTTGCGGCAGCCGATGGAGGAGCGACGCATTACCATTTCACGCGCCAGAGTAACCGTTGATTATCCCGCCAGTTTTATGCTGATCGCCTCGATGAATCCCTGTCCCTGTGGTTACCACAACCACCCGGAAAAAGATTGTGTTTGCGGGCCGGGCATGGTACAGCGTTACGTCAACAAAATATCCGGACCACTACTCGACCGAATTGATTTGCACGTCGAAGTTACGCCCGTTAGCTACGAAGAGCTAAGTAGTAATGAACGGTCAAAAGTAACGAGTGAAGAAATTTCTGCCCGTGTGATTGAAGCCCGAAGAATACAAGCTGAAAGGTTTGATGATTATCCCGATATTTTTTGTAATGCACAGATGCCGGGAAGGATTGTACGGGATGTTTGCCGCCTGGAACCGGAAGGTGTTGAGTTGTTGAAACAGGCAATGGAACGTCTTCAGTTGTCCGCCCGGGCGTACGACCGGATTTTGAAAGTAGCACGTACGGCGGCGGATCTTTCGGGACGAAAAGACATTAGTATTGCGGATTTGTCGGAAGCGATTAATTATCGGAGCCTGGACCGGGAAGGCTGGGCGGGGTGATGAATATTGGATGATGAATGTCCGATATTGAATATTGATTTTAGTCGAGAGCCTGGATTGTTGGAATAACAATTATTAAGCGTCTCAACCTTTTGGATTTAAACGAAATGACCATTTTATTAAAAGAATGCGATGGGTTAATTGCTATATTTAAACGAAGCCACGAAACGGCAAAGTCAAACCTTGTAAAGGAAAAACTGCGGAAATAATGTATGGTTTTCAATCAATATTGGATATTGAACCTGCCTGACGGCAAAGGCAGGTATCCGATATTGAATATTGATTTGAGCGTACAATCGTTGTTTTACGGACCTTTCAAAATTCTGTGTGAACACGGTTTCTCCCTTTTCCATATTTTTTAACCTAGTTTTTGTAATCAAATAAAAGAATACTATATTTCAACGACCTGCCTGCTGACGCAGGAAAGCAGGTTCAACATCTCAACATTTTAAAAATATCAATTATGAACGTAGAGCAGAACACCGAGCGGGATCTGGCAAAGCAATATCTACTCAACACTAAAGAAAATGTCTTCTTGACGGGCCGGGCAGGCTCCGGAAAAACGACTTTGTTGCAGGAAGTGATGAAGGAAACGGATAAAAATACCGTTGTCGTCGCACCTACCGGCGTAGCGGCTATCAATGCGGGTGGGGTCACCATTCACTCCTTTTTTCAGTTGCCTCCTTCTAATTTTTTACCGGTGGATACCTCCTTTATGGGCGATGGCTATACGACCCGTTCCATCTTGAAACAACATCTGAAAGTAAACGAAGATAAGCGCCGGTTGATTCAGGAATTGGAGATGCTGGTGATTGACGAGATCAGTATGGTACGGGCCGATTTGCTGGATGCGATTGATTTTACGTTGCGCTACATTCGGGGAAGTACGCAGCCTTTTGGCGAAGTGCAGATCGTGATGGTGGGAGATTTGTACCAGTTACCACCGGTGGTGAACGACGCGGAGTGGTCAGCTTTCAAGGATTATTATAAAACGCCTTATTTTTTCGATTCTCTGGTTTGGAAACAGACAAAGATGATTCCGCTGGAGCTAAAAAAAGTATATCGGCAAAAGGATCAGGATTTTCTGAATGTTTTGAATAATATTCGGGATGGAAAGCCTCGTCCTGAGGATATCGAATTGCTGAATACACGTTATAATCCGGCGGAAGAAAAAGGGAATGATGCTATTTTGTTAACCACCCATAACCGAAAAGCGGATCGCGTTAACGAGCGGGAACTGGAGGCTATTAAAAATCCGAAACTGGTTTTTGAGGCGAAAGTTAAGGGTAAATTTAACGAATGGACTTACCCGGCAGCCGAAAAATTAGTCCTCAAAAAAGGGGCAAAAGTGATGTTTATCCGCAACGACCGGGAGGCACGTTATTACAATGGTAAACTAGCAGAAGTGGTAAGCTATGATTCAGAATTAGAAAAATTAAAGGTGAAATTTCAAGATGATCAGACTACCTGTTGGATCGAAAAGGCCAGTTGGGAAAAGATAAAATACGGCACGGAGGACAGTGGTAAAATTACCCAGGAAGTGGCGGGATCATTTACCCAATTTCCGCTGCGACTGGCCTGGGCCGTGACCGTTCATAAAAGTCAGGGGCTGACCCTGGACGCGGTACAACTGGATCTGGAAAGTAGTTTTGCGGCGGGGCAGACATACGTTGCGTTGAGCCGGTGTACTACCTTGAAGGGCCTGTCGATGACTTCCGAAATTAAATCCAACCATGTGATCATTGATCAACGAATCCGACGTTTTTATGCGGGCTTTCCCGAGTCGGAATTGATCGCAGAAAAATTACCCACGGCGGAAAAAGCATACGCGCTTTTCCGGATTCAGCGACGGTTTAAGTTGTATGGTTTGTTGAGTAATTTACAGAAGTGGAGGAAGTATGTGAACGAAAGCGGATTTTCTGAAAAGAAAGCATACACCGACGTAATCGACGAAATACACACCGCGTTGTTCAAACTAAAAGATACTTCGCTGGAATTTCAAAAGCATCTGCAGAATTGGTCGGCACAGAGTATGACGGATGATAAAATGCTGGATCATTTGCTGGAGCGATCTGACAAGGCGATTGTTTATTTTACAAATACTTTATTTGATGGAATGATCAAGCCACTGCATCAGCACATTTCTGATATTCAGCACAAAGCAAAAGTGAAAAAATATCTGGGCCTGGCCGTCAAACTTTACGATGAAATCTGGCGAAAGATAGAACAACTTTACAGCCTGGCTCTTTTTGATCAGAAAATTTGTTCTGCGGAAAAACAACACTTGAAAACGGATCTTCCGGACTGGAAATCTGCCCGGATTCAAACGACTAAAAAGAAAGGAGCAACCTATGATATTACGCTCGAATTTTTTCGGGAAGGAATGTCTATTCCGGCCATCGCAGAAAAAAGAGGACTGGCCGTCGGAACGATTGAAACGCACATGACCAAATGGCTGAAAGCGGGCAAAATCAAATTGACGGAATTGTTATCCGAAGAGCGAATTCAAAAATTGGTAAACGCAAAAAATAAGGTATCAGATTACGAAGGGTATAATGATCTTCTGGGTAAGATGGATGCGGATTGTAACTATGGGGAGTTGCGCTGGATTATCTGGTACACAGAGGAGCGAACGGAAGAGGTGTAGGTTAGATGACAAAATATTTAAGGGATTTGACCTCATTAGTATTTATGATATCGATAAAAATGAATTTCTTTCTGCTCAAACACCGCCGGTAATCATGTTAGCGCTGTTGACAAATTTTGGTAAAGAAAAACAGGAAGCCATTTTACGTTTGATCCTAATGAAGGTCAAAAAATACACAAAGTATGAGAAGGACCTTAAAAAATATCTGGAACAATTGTTAATTCTGGCTAGAATTCGTAATTTAGAATCATTAACCGGAAAAATTATAAGCAGTATGCCATTAACGTATGATATAAAAAAAGATGGCCTTTACAAAAAAGGAAAGGCTGAAGGGAAAGCCGAAGGAATCGCCGAAGGACAGGCTGAAGGAATAGAAAAGGGTGAAATTAAAGGAATAGAGCGTACGCTCAAAGTGATTCAGTATCTGAAAGAGGGAAAAACCATCGAAGAAATTGCCAAACTCACCGAATTGACCGAGTCGCAAATTGAAAAAATTAAAGCGCAAATCAGCTGATCGTTCCTCTTAAAATAAAATTTGTTGAGCAGAAAACTATCAGGCTCAAATGTTAAAAATATCGAATACCGCAATTGTTCCGATTTTTCACGTTATATTTAAAGAACTAAAACAATATTTATTTACCAACAAAAAAAGTTATGAAAAATTTAAGCCTATCTCTTTTACTTCTTGGAGTTGCGGCCGTTATCGGTCTTTCTTCCTGTTCCAAAGCCAACGAATGTGACGGCGACTGTGTATTTTCCGGTAAAGATATAAAGGCGGAAGTCCTTTATCTCAACTGTTTCAGTCAGTTCGGACTGGTGTTCGATCATCCAAGGGATGAAGGTCGTACCATCGTCGGCGTACCTATCGATATGGACAAAGAATATCAGGAAGAAGGAACAAAAGTGATTTTTGATGCCGGCTTCTACCTGAACGAATTATCACCCAATCCTGATTTTCCGGATCCGGGTATCTCTATGGAAGACATTTATCAGGTGGATATCTGGGAAATGTCAGGGAGAGAATAACACTAAGTTTTTGCTGTTTGCTTTTTCCTTTTCTCAGTGGATTGGAAAAGTAAAATAATAAAAAAATCCCCGATTGGTTGCCTGGTGCAATTAATCGGGGATTTTTTGTTGGAAAATGTAAATTAAGAGCATGTTTAAATTTCTATTGCCTGATAACCAAAGCTTTGTGAACCTGACTTCCTAAAAAAGAACTCATTTAGCTCGCTAAACTCATTATTTTTTAGTTCTTCAGAACCACAAATCATTGATTATCACTCTAAAATAAATTTGAAACAAGCTCTAAAATAAATGTGTATTGAGAGCTTAGAACTCCCATAGTACTCGTATTTTTACCAATATATTTTTAATCAATAACCTGCCTGCTAACACAGGTTCAACATTTCAACAAGCGAAGCGTTTCAACACTTCAACAACTCAACGCACATGAAAATAACTATTGCCCAACTCAATTATCTGATCGGAGATTTTACCGGGAACGTCGATAAAATGCTGGAAGCCGTTGCCACTGCAAAAAAGGAGGGTGCGGATATTATTTGTTTCAGCGAACTGGCCACGTGTGGTTATCCGCCACGGGATTTTCTGGAGTTTGATGATTTCATCCGTCAGGCGGAAAAGGCGATTAAACGTTTGGCGAAAGCTGCTAAAAAAATTGCCATCGTGGTCGGTTCGCCCGCCCGGAATCCGGTGGTAGAAGGAAAAGATTTGTTTAATGCCGCCTATTTTTTAGCGGATGGAAAAATCAAACACGTTGCTCACAAGGCGTTGTTGCCGACCTATGATGTCTTCGACGAATACCGATATTTCGAACCGGGCAACGAATTTAAAATCGTAAAATATAAAGGCAAGCGAATTGCGTTGACCGTCTGCGAGGACATCTGGAATATTGGTAATAAAAATCCGCTCTACACCGTCTGTCCGATGGACGAAATGATGCCGCAAAAGCCCGATTTTATTCTGAATGTTTCGGCATCGCCTTTTAGTTTTTCGCAGGCAAAAAATCGTATCAAAGTAGTTCGGGCAAACATCAAACGCTATGGAATTCCGATGTTTTACGTCAATCATGTTGGCGCCCAAACGGAGTTGATTTTTGATGGTGGTTCCATCGTCATGTCCGCTAACGGAAAGTTGCACGACGAACTTCCTTATTTTGAAGAAGCCGTACGAACCTACGAACTGAAAGCGGTGGTAAATAATAAAAAAAGTCGTCCGCAACGCAAGGATAAGATGCAGTTGATTCACGATGCGTTGGTGCTGGGCGTCAAAGATTATTTTGGAAAATTAGGATTTAAAAAAGCCATTTTAGGATTGTCGGGCGGAATTGATTCGGCGGTAACGGCGGTGATTGCCGTACGGGCGCTGGGCAAAGAAAATGTTCGGGTAGTACTGATGCCTTCGCAATATTCTTCGGATCACAGTGTCAACGACGCCAAAGAACTGGCCGAAAACATGGGGGTTGAATACGATATTATCAATATCAAAAAAATCTACGATAGTTATTTAAAAACATTAAAACCGCAATTTAAAAACTTACCATTTAATATCGCCGAAGAAAATTTACAAGCTCGTTCCCGGGGAATGCTGCTGATGGCTTTATCAAATAAATTTGGACATATTGTACTAAACACTTCCAACAAAAGTGAGGCTGCGGTGGGTTATGGCACACTCTACGGGGATATGTGTGGCGGTCTTTCCGTGATCGGAGACGTTTATAAAACCGAAGTTTTCGAACTGGCCCGCTACATGAATAAAGATGGGGAAGTTATTCCCGAAAATACGATTACCAAACCACCGAGCGCGGAGTTGCGCCCTAATCAGAAAGACTCGGATAGTTTGCCGGATTACGATATTCTGGACGAAGTTTTATTTCAATACATTGAAAAAAGAAAAGGTCCGAAAGAAATTATTAAAATGGGTTTTGATGAAAAACTGGTCCGCCGGATCTTACGACTGGTCAATATCAATGAATTCAAAAGATACCAAACCGCCCCGGTTCTGAGAGTATCCTCCAAGGCTTTCGGTATGGGTAGAAGAATGCCGATTGTCGGAAAATACCTAAGCTGAAAAAATGATGATGAATAACCGAAACTGGTATTTAAAAACGTTTGACCAGCTAACCAATCAGGAACTCTACGGAATTTTACAATTGCGAACCGAAGTTTTTGTCGTCGAACAAACCTGTATTTTTCAGGATATGGATGGGAAAGATGACGGGGAGTGTCAGCATATTTTTTGTGAAAATGATGGAAAGGTGATTGCCTGTGCCCGGATTTTGCCACCGGGAATTACCTTCGAAGAAGCTTCGGTGGGAAGAATTTGTACAAGCCCGGCACATCGTAGTTCCGGGCTTGGTAAGGAACTGATGCGCAGATCTCTGGAAGAAATGAACCGGCTTTTTCCGGGTGAACCGATCCGGATAGGTGCGCAAACCTACCTGAATGAATTTTATAAAAGTTTTGGATTTGTCAATGCCAGTGATTTGTACATGGAGGATGGAATTGAACACGTAGAAATGATCAAAACCTCCTGATTATGGCTTTTTTGCATTCGTTATATTTGGTATAATGTGTCTAAAAATGGTAGATAATACCAAATATAGCGCTATATTTGGTATTATCTTGCTTGAAATTTTTGTAAAAAATATCAAATGGTTGGAAGAAAAGAAGAAATTAAACGGGTCAAAGCACTACTAACATCCAATAAATCTGAATTCTTAGCGGTAACTGGCCGGCGAAGAGTAGGAAAAACTTTTCTGATTGACACATTACTGAAAGAATATTACTGTTTTAGTATGACAGGTATTCAAAAAGGTAATACTTCTGTTCAATTGACAAATTTTGCCATCAAATTATCTGAGTATGATGGCACTTACGAGCCGAAAACGCCAAAGAACTGGCAAATGGCATTTTTACAACTGAAAGCATTTCTAAAAAAATTACCAACAAATAGAAAGCAGGTCATCTTTATTGACGAGTTGCCGTGGACCTACACGGCCCGATCCGGGTTTATTCAATTGTTAGCCCATTTTTGGAATGATTATTTATCAAAAGAACCGCATTTTATTTTGGTAATCTGTGGTTCGGCTACTTCCTGGATTACCAAAAAAATAATTAATGATCCCGGTGGATTGCACAATCGGGTTACCGAAAAAATTCATCTGCACCCTTTTACATTATCGGAAGCTAATGAATTTTTAATTTATAAAGGACTTCGGCTGACCTCTCAGGAATTAGCCAGAATATATATGACTTTTGGGGGGATTCCTTTTTATCTGGATGGATTGAAAAAAGGTGAAACTTTTGCCAGTGCGATTGAAAGACTCTGTTTTATGCCTAATGGACTACTACGCAATGAATACAACAATCTTTATCAGGCCTTATTCAGTAATGCGGAATTACACCAGGCTATCGTGGCAGTACTGGCAAAATACCATACAGGTATTACCAGACAAGATATTTTAGAAGAACTCAAAATAGATAATTCAGGAAGTATTCAGAGAGCATTGGAGGAATTGCTTTTATCGGATTTTATTATGGAATTTAATGTCTACGGAAGAAAAAAGAAAGGCATATTATACCGGTTATCAGATGAGTACACTATTTTTTATCATAAATTTATAAAAACCAACTCAAAATATGCCCCCGGAATCTGGCAGCAATTATCACAATCACAGCCCTACAAAATCTGGGCAGGATTTGCTTTTGAAAATCTATGCCTGAAGCACGTGGCAAAAATAAAGGCGGCTCTCGGGATCAGTGCCGTATACACCGAGATTTCCGCACTAAAAGTTAAAAGTGATATGGAGCATCCTGGATTTCAAATAGATTTAATCATCGACCGGAAAGACGCTGCGATCAATCTTTGTGAAATAAAGTTTTACAGTACTGTCTTTAGTATACAAAAGGATTACTACCAAAAATTATTGGAACGCCGGCAACGATTTATAGAATATACAAATACTAAAAAGCAGGTTTTTCTAACTTTTATCACCAATCATGGCATCCAAAAAAACACCTATGCAAATGAAGTAGTTGAAGCAGAAATAACGCTCGATGATTTACTGTAATATTCAAAAATGTTCAAAAGCCGCTCGAAAACAAAAACGCAGCAAGAAACCAAAGTTCCTTGCTGCGTTTATTTTTGCAGTATTTTAAACCCAGGTTAAAGCTTGCGCAATCGCCGGGTAGTAATTATTTTATTTTCGTCGCTGATCAATTGAATCAGGTACATGCCATTTTCCAGGTCTGCCACGTTGTAGCGTTGCCCTTCAATTACTTTGAACTGTCGGATTTCTTTTCCAATCAAATTCAGAATACGTATTGTCCCAACTCCTTCGTCCGAACTGAGTCCAATAAAATCCGCCGTTGGATTGGGGAATATTTTGATTTTCTTGGTAGGGTGCTGCGTAGCAGTACTTGCCATCGCCGTACGATAAGACGACTGAGCCGAAAGGCCGGCAGTAAGAAAAAAGGATAGTAAAATTAAAAGTAAAGTTTGCTTCATCTATTCGTCAATTTCTTCGTTAGTCGATTCCCAAAGTAGGGATTTATCTTCAGTTATTCAAGTATGCTCGAAAAGTTTAACGGAATTTAACACAAGGCGGACAATATTAAGCCCTTTTTGGTTCGTATTATAAAACTATTAATATTTAAATAGCAAATACCATTCCTTATTTTCAAAGCAGATTCGTTACTATTCTAATGAAAAATGCGGACTGATTGTTCAATCAGCCCGCACGTTGAATGCCTTTGGCAATAAGTTTTTATATGTTTTGTCGCCACAAAGTCACCAGGGACACGAAGAATTTTTTTTATGCTTAGCCAAGCTTTGCTATTGGCTTCCCTAAAATGTGAATAGACCTGATTATTTTTATCACGGTTGTTGAATAACCCCGACAATTAATAAAATAAAAGTTTAGACAAATTCTTAATATACGGTTAGTTGAACGTGCTCCCCCTGCTGTTTTACAACCGCTCCGCAATATACGCCGCAAATTCGTCCACGTTCATACTGCCCTTGTCTCCATCTCCCTGCACGCGCAACGACACTTTACCTTCCGCCTCTTCTTTTTCACCAACAATCAGCATAAAAGGAATTTTCTTTAATTCGGTATCCCGGATTTTTTTACCAATCGTTTCACTCCGGTCGTCGATATAACCCCGTACATCCTTAGCGGCTAATTCGGTCAGCACCTTTTCACAATAGCCATTAAAACGATCACTAATCGGCAAAATCGCAAACTGCTCCGGCATCAGCCACAATGGAAATTTACCCGCACAATGCTCGATCAATACTCCGATAAATCGTTCCATACTACCAAAAGGCGCCCGGTGAATCATCACGGGACGGTGGGGTTGATTATCAGCACCGATATATTCCAGTTCAAACCTTTCGGGTAAATTATAATCCACCTGAATGGTACCCAACTGCCAGCTACGCTTCAACGCATCTTTAACCATAAAGTCGAGTTTCGGACCATAAAAAGCAGCTTCCCCTAATTCGGTGACCGTTTCCAGTCCAACCTCCTTGGTAGCGTCAATAATCGCTTGCTCTGCTTTCTCCCAGTTTTCGTCCGAACCGATATATTTTTGTTTGTTTTCCGGATCACGGAGCGAAATCTGCGCCGTAAAATCTTCGAATCCCAATTTTTTAATCACGTGCATCGTCAGATCCAACACGTTCAGAAATTCATCTTTCAATTGATCCGGTGTACAAAAGATATGCGCATCATCCTGCGTAAATCCACGAACCCGGGTCAGGCCGTGCAATTCACCACTTTGCTCGTAACGGTAGACCGTACCAAACTCGGCAATCCGAATCGGCAACTCTTTATAAGAATGCGGACGGTGACCGAAAATCTCACAGTGGTGGGGACAGTTCATCGGCTTAAGTAAAAATTCTTCGCCTTCCCGAGGCGTATGAATTGGCTGAAAACTATCTTCCCCGTACTTTTCGTAGTGCCCCGAAGTAACGTATAAATCTTTTTTACCAATATGCGGCGTGATGACCGGTTGGTAGCCACGTTTGATTTGTTCTTTTTTCAAAAAATCTTCCAGCCGTGTACGCAATGCCGTTCCTTTGGGTAACCAAATCGGCAGACCGGCCCCTACTTTTTCAGAAAACATAAACAACTCCAGTTCGGCGCCCAGTTTACGATGATCCCGTTTTTTAGCCTCTTCCAGCAAATGTAAATATTCTGTTAATTCTTTTTGTTTTGGAAAAGAGATACCATAAATCCGGGTCATTTGCTGACGGCTGTCGTCGCCCTGCCAGAAAGCACCCGCCACGTTGGTGAGTTTGATGGCTTTGATACCGCCAGTATGTTCGAGGTGTGGTCCACGACAAAGATCTACAAAATTTCCCTGCTCGTATAACGTCAACGCTTCGTCTTCGCCCCGCTTTTCGATCAACTCGATTTTATATTCGTCTCCCTTTTTGGTAAAATAGTCCAGCGCGTCCGCTTTTGAAATGGGCTTGCGGACAAAAGCAGATTTAGTACGTGCCAGTTCTAAAAATTTCTTTTCAATTTTTGGAAAATCATCCGAAGAGATTTTATGTTCTCCCGGATCGACGTCGTAATAAAAACCATTATCGATGGCCGGACCCGTTCCGAATTTGATGCCGGGATAGACCGCTTCGAGGGCTTCCGCCATCAGGTGGGCAGAAGAATGCCAGAACGTTTTTTTACCATCGTGGTCCCGCCAGGTTAATAGTTCCACTTTTGCATCGTGATCGATAGGGCGGTTGGCGTCCCAGACTTCGCCGTTGACACGGGCGGAAAGTACGTTACGGGCCAGCCCTTCGCTGATGGATTTTGCGACGTCCATGGAAGTAGCGCCGGATTCGTAAGAACGGACGGAGCCGTCGGGTAAGGTGATGTTAATCATTGTTGTAAAAAATTATCGGATGAAAAACGTCCTGTACGAGTAGAACCTCTTTGATCCTTTTTTAAAAATATATTGTATTAATGCTTACGCAGAAAAACGCTTAAAAGTTCCTGAGAAAACGATCCAAAAGTAAGCCTTTTTGCCGGGGTGACCAATGATTTTTGTGGAGATTTGGAAAGACTGGATTTGCAGCGATGTTCTCTCGTAAAATTAATGAATCTAAAACCTATTTTGAATAATTTTTGTTACACCAGGGATTTTACAAAGTCAACTAACTTAATGTTTCTGCATACACACCGCTGAAATCGCGGTAGAAGGCAGCAAAAAGCTAATGGCAAAATAGGTTGATTGCATCAAATTATAGATTTTAGAACCTTTACCAAGAACTGCTCATTCCAGGCGGCTCTTTTTCGTATCTTTTTGAGGCTATCTTTATTTTTATGTTTCAGTAATAATTGCAAAGCCATTTTTCTTAAGGTTGACATATTTTCCGGTGCATTATCCATTTGGACTCTCTGTAAATCTTCATGAAATACCACGTCCAGATACCAATGTAATTGGTTTTCTATGCTCCAATGATTTCTAGTACATAATCCAAAATAGGCTGCGCCTTCTTTCTTACTACTTACATAAAAACGGGTTGCAGTACTTGTTTTTTCTGGTTCATTTTTGAACGTGCGTTCACACTCGACCATCACAAGTCGCTCACAGTCAGTCCAATCTGATAGCTCATCTATGAATCGTAAATCCTCACAAACATATGTAGTTCGTTTCTCTATTCGTCCTCCCACATAATCTACTTGTGTGTCCATTTCAAAATCAGCTTTTCGACCAATCATCCAATCATGAACCTCTTCATATATTCCTTTTTGATTCTTTTTCAGAGCTAATAAGTAATCTGCTTTATTTTCTCGAATTAATTCTGCTATCTTACTGTGGCAGCCCATCGCATCAATACTTATTATAGCTCCCTTTACATCTAAACTTTTTATTAAATCCGGGATGGCCGTTTTCTCGTTACTCTTCTTAGCTACCTTTGACTGTCCCAAACTCAAACAATGTTCACTTACCCAAGCACTTACCAAACACAAGGCTGCCGTTTTTTTACCTCGCTTGCCGGTGGCTCGCAGTACTTTGCCATCTATATTTACCTGATAATGTTCAAGCTCTTCAATGATCTCTTTTGACCAATTCAACAGACAAGATTCAAATGATTTTTTGTTCAGATAACGAAACACCCGATTAAACGTGTCATGGGATGGAATACCATTTGGCAAATCTAAAAATTGTTTTAAAAATTTCTCCTTCTGACGACCATATTCCGCAATTTCTTCAAAATCTTCTGCTCCACTCAAAACGCCGCATAGACTGATTACCAATATTTCGCTTAAAATGTGATCCGTTCTACCTTTTACTCGAAAATCTGGTACTTCTTTAAATATTTCTTTTAGTTTCATCTAGCAAAACTAAACGCTTTTTTACTTTTTCCGTATTTTGATGCAATCAACCTAATGGCAAAAAGCCAAAAGCAAAAAAATCAAATTTTTTTTATATGACACTTACCATCATTCCTAAAAAAGAACAAGCCTACGGTCAATTCAACAACGGCCAGATTATCGAAAATAAACCGATTGGTTTTCCCCGTGAGGGTGGTACCAAAGCTTACTCGACGCTCTTTTACTGGGCGTACGCCGAAGCAAAAATGGACAGTACCATCGGACTGCATCCGCACCAGGGATTTGAAATTATGTCTTTTGTGTTGAATGGAAAAATCAGACATTTTGATACTAAGCTGGACGGCTGGCGAGATTTAGAAAAAGGCGACGTACAAATTATCCGGGCGGGAAAAGGCATCAGTCACGCAGAATTTATGGCGCAGGATGCGGTGATGTTTCAGATTTGGATGGATCCCAATATCAATAAAACCACGCAGCAGGAAGCGACTTATAATGATTATTCTGCGGCGGATTTTCCGGTAGAGCACCGGAATGGAATGCAGGTCACTACGTACACGGGTACGCCGGAGGCACCGCTGACGATGGATACGCCGGGCGTGACAATCGCGCGGTGGAAACTGGACGGTACTGAAAAAGAGCAGACCATTGCGTTGCGACCCGACGAGGTGTATTCGATCTACGTCTTAAAGGGAACCGGAACTGTAAATGGCAAATCAACGGTGTCCGACGATTTTATTATTATCGAAAACGCGGAACAGCTGGAACTGACAGCGGAGGATGGGATTGAGTTATTTGTGATCGCTTCGCCGGTGAACGTGGGGTATGCTACGTATGGGGAGATAATGCAACGGAGCATGGGTAGGTAATCTGTTATGCAGAATTTACTGAGGCTGTTTAAAAATGATTTGTTTAATTTCTGCATAAGATCAGTGCGAAGGCCAAATAATGTAAGCTAGACCAAGTTTCAGACTTGGTTTCAAATCTCACTAAAAGTGCCTTGAATGCATCAAGCCAGGCGTTTGTTCT
>CAKZUV010000164.1 GCA_937921555.1 uncultured Saprospiraceae bacterium | reverse complement strand
TAACATCAATATCTTTGAGGTTGTGTTGCCGCGCTCCTTTTATTTCAATTTTACCGTTGCCTTTTCTTCTTTTTTCCGGAAGGGGAATCCGCATCCGGTCGCTCATATAAGCGGCCGTCAGACTATCCGGTTCTTCGGTGTGAATACGTTCGTAATCTCCGGCAAAAACGACTTCGCCACCATGAATACCCGCCTTTGGACCCATATCAATCAGGTAGTCTGCATTCTTAATAATATCTTCTTCGTGTTCCACTACAATTACCGTGTTACCCAAATCCCGTAACCTTTTCAGAACGGTAACGAGGCGATCCGTATCGCGTGGATGCAGTCCTACGCTGGGTTCATCCAGGATATACATACTGCTGGTCAGGTTGCTACCGAGCGTTCTGGTGAGATTGATCCGTTGTGTTTCGCCGCCGCTGAGCGTAGCAGAAACCCGGTTGAGTGTCAGGTAATTCAGACCAACATTTTGCATAAATTCCAGCCGGTTATTTACTTCCAGCAAAAGTCTTTTGGCAATCGTACTATCGTGGTCATTTAAGGAGAGGTCTTTAAAAAAGACGAGCAATTCATCGATGGGCAGTTCCACCAGATCTGTAATCGGAGTTCCCTCAATCTTGATGTACGTACTCTCTGGCCGGAGGCGGGTACCTTCACAGTCCGGGCAGTTGGTGCGACCCCGGTACCGGGCTAGCATGACGCGATTTTGAATCTTGTACATTTTTTCCTGCAGCGCAGAAAAGTAATCGTGAATTCCGTCAAAATAGTTATTTCCTTTCCATAATAATCTTTTCTGCGGTTTGGTCAGTTCATCGTAAGCCGTGTGGACCGGAAAGTCAAAATGATGGGCATTTTTTAATAATTGGTCGAGCCACATACCACCTTTTTCACCACGCCAGCAAGCGACGGCTCCATCGTACACAGACAACGACCCATTCGGAATTACTTTGTTTTCGTCGATACCCATTACCCGGCCGAATCCTTCACAGGTCCAGCAGGCTCCGAACGAATTATTAAAATTAAATAGCTGCGGGGTAGGATCCAGAAAAGTCATTCCGTCCAGTTCAAAGCGATTATTAAAGGCAGTTATTTCTTTGCCCATAATATCGACGATGGCATCTCCTTCACTTTCGTAAAAGGCCGTCAAAACGGAATCGGCGATTCGTTTGTTATTTTCTTCTTCTTTGGCATCGACTACGAAGCGGTCGATTAGTACCAGAATATTTTTGGATTGAATATCTTCTACGGTCTTTTTAAAATCCAGTTTTTTCTCTTCCAGAACATCCTGAATCTGTTGCAGCGTCTCATCAAAAAATATCCGGGTATATCCTTTCTGCATCAGCAGTTCTAATTCTTTTTTGATCAGACGTTCCGGATATTTTTTTTGTAATGGAATAAAAAGCTGAACTTTTGTTCCTTTTTTGAAAGCGTTGATATAATCGACTACATCGGCTACTTGGTGCCGCTTGACCAGATTTCCTGAGATGGGAGAATACGTTTTTCCAATCCGGGCGTATAGCAGTCTTAAATAGTCATAAATTTCGGTGAGTGATCCAACGGTGGACCGGGCGTTGCGGGTACTCACTTTTTGTTCGATGGCAATGGCGGGACAGATACCTTTAATATAGTCTACTTCCGGTTTTTTCATTCGCATTAAAAACTGCCGGGCGTAGGAAGAAAGGCTCTCGACGTAACGCCGCTGACCCTCTGCGTAGAGTGTATCCATGGTGATGGAAGACTTTCCGGAACCGGAAACACCCGTCACTACGACCAGTTTGTTACGGGGAATGGTCAGAGAGACGTTTTTTAAGTTATTTCCGTTCGCTCCTTTTATTTCAATAAACTGACTTATTTTTTGTCTCCGGGGTTTGGAAAGAATTCCGGAAGTGATTTTTTTCTTGGCAGGGGATTTTTTAACAGGCATAGTATATTTTTATTTCATTGCCCTGTAACTTTTAAATATTTTATCAGTCAAAATAGGGGAATGGCAGAATAATTGTGTCTCTATTGAGGTAAGGAAGGTTGAATAAGTAAAAATAGTTCGTTTGAACATTTATTTTTTTAATCGCCATTCCCAGGGTAAGTGGTATTTTTTACCTTTAATTTCACAAAATTAAAACATTTTGAGTTAAAAAAAGGTAGAAAAAAGATTATTCGGAAATATTTTATGTAAATATGGCCGTCTTATGAAATACCATCTAATAAAACGAAACTGTTAAAGCCTGTTATTATATTTGTACCGAAAAAAATCAGTTAATTTTATGTTAATGACCTTTTAAATCGGGCAAATAACTAGAAAAAGATATAATTTGGTCTTATAATTGGTTTAGAATAACCAGAATTTTTTTTCTCATCAAAATTTTTGTCTATAGCATAGTAACTTCTACACTTTATTTTAGTTTTTCATTTATCGAAAAAAATATAGTTATGCAAGTTACCAAGCTCAGTGATCAGGAGTTGATCAACCAGTATATTAGTGGAAATGACCGCGCATTCGAAGTACTACTGGTAAGACACAAACAAAAAATCTACACTTCCATTTATTTGTTCGTCAAAGATCATGCTTTGGCCGAAGATATCTTCCAGGAAGTATTCATTAAAATTATTGACACTTTACGAAAGGGTAAATACAACCACGAAGGCAAATTTGTTCAGTGGGCCATGCGTATTTCTTATAATATGTGTGTGGATTATTTCCGTCGGTCAAAGCGTCGTCCCAAAGTAACTCCAACGGAAGCTTTTGATATTTTCGATGTGCTGCCAGTGAAGGAGGACAACGCCGAACAGACGATCATTCGTAGTCAGACACATGATAAAGTACGTAAGTTGGTAGATATGCTGCCTCCCGAGCAACGGGAAGTGGTGATCTTAAGACACTACGCCGATATGAGTTTTAAAGAAATTGCTCAATTGACCAGAGTAAGCATCAACACAGCCTTGGGTAGAATGCGCTATGCGCTGATTAATATCCGTAAGATGGTTGAAGAGAAAGAGATTATTCTGCAGTAATAAATTGCGGGCAATTTTAGAATTTAAAACTCGTATAACTAACTATCATAAGGAATGTTAAATAAATAAAATACGATTCTATACTTCCTCTTTTTGCATCACTCTGCATCATCAAAATGGTCATTATACACAGCATAACTCCCATTTCGCTTCTTTGATTGATGCAAAAATAGTTCGCCTAGAATCTGCACTTATTTATTTGCCATTCCTAAAAAAAGCGTGCCCGAATTTTTTTCAAAACTCAGGCACGCTTTTAATCTTTTACGAAGTATTTTATCCTTCTGATTAATATCAAATAATCATTCCTGCACCAACCGTTTCGTTGGTACCTTCATCTACCAAAATCACACTACCTGTAATTCTGTTTTTGCGATAAGCATCTACAAAAAGTGGTTTGGTGATTCTTAAAGTTACCCGACCAATATCATTCATTTTAATTTCCTTGTTTTCAAGATCCCGGTGCAAGGTATTGATATCCAGCCGATACTTCACTTCTTTGATCATACAGCGAGCCTCCTGGGTGGTATGCATGATCGTATATTTACCATTAGGTGTCAAAGGTCGTTCGTTAAACCAGCTGATCATCACATCCATATCCTGGGTAACCTCCGGCTGATTATTTACCCGGACAATCATATCTCCCCGGCTGATATCGATATTATCTTCCAGCAGAACCGTTACAGACATCGGAGGAAAAGCTTCCTCTAATTCTCCGTCAAAACTGTCAATTTTTTTAATCTTGGAAGTAAAACCAGAAGGCAGAATCATTACCTCGTCTCCTTTTTTCATAATACCTCCGGCAACTCTGCCCGCGTAGCCCCGGTAATCGTGGTGTTCATCCGTGTTGGGACGAACTACGTACTGTACTGGAAATCTGGGATCAATAAAGTTATAATCACTGGCAATGTGCACATTTTCCAGGTAGTACATGAGCGTAGAACCATCGTACCAGTCCATTGCGTCGGAACGGTGTACTACATTATCTCCTTTCAACGCAGAAATAGGAATAAAATGAACGTCCTTTACATCCAGTTTAGCGGCAAATTTTTCAAAATCCTCTTTGATCTCTTCATAAACTTCCTCTTTATAATCCACCAAGTCCATTTTATTAATACAAACTACCAGGTGAGGAATCTGTAGAAGAGATGCAATAATTGCGTGACGGCGAGTTTGTTCAACTACCCCGTTACGGGCATCTACGAGTACGAGTGCTACGTTTGCCGTTGAGGCACCAGTAACCATGTTACGGGTGTACTGGATATGGCCGGGTGTATCGGCGATGATGAACTTTCTTTTGGGAGTAGCGAAGTAACGGTATGCTACGTCGATGGTAATTCCCTGTTCCCGTTCTGACTTTAGTCCGTCAGTTAGCAAAGCGAGGTTTACTTCGCTTTCGCCCCGTCTGAGACTGCTCGCTTCGATTTGCTCCATCTGGTCCTGAAAGATCGATTTGGAGTCGTAAAGCATTCGTCCGATGAGCGTACTTTTTCCGTCATCAACGCTACCAGCAGTGGTAAAGCGACATAGTTCTGAAGATTGATAATCCATGTGAGTTAAGCTTGTTGGCCAGTTGGCTGTTGGCTAGTTAGCTGCTCTTCTTTTTTGAAGAACATTTAGCTAGTACAACTGCTTATGGCTATTTATATTTTTTAATAAAATTTGATGTTAACTTATTATTTTTAAGCGGTAACTATTGGTTTTTCTCTGGAAATTTTGAATTACAGGCAGTAAATTATCGACATCCTCTTTAGTAAAATAACCAATCAATTGACCGGCCAGCAATTGGGTTTCTAGTTCAAAAGCGGAACTCACTGCAATTTCAAAAAATCTGCTCATTTCTTTTTTCCCATTTCGGCCGCACCCCTCGGCAATATTAGAAGGCATAGAAATCGCAGCCCTGGACATTTGCGATCTTAGGCCAAAGTTTTCTGATAATGGTAATTTTTCCAAAAGCACATAGATGTCTTTAACTATATCCATTCCTAACTTCCAGCAATCTAATAACCTGAAATTTCTCATTGATTTATTTTAAACAGAAAGCCCAACGCGATAGAAGAGGGCCAACCAGCTAACCAGCTAATAGCCAACCAGCAGAAGCCATCGGCTTCTAAAAATATCCCTTCTTTTTCCGATCCTCCATCGCCGTTTCACTACGCTTATCATCCGTTCTTCCACCCCGTTCTGTCATTCGGGTAGTAGCCACCTCTTCGATGATATCTTCGGTAGTAGTGGCGTTAGAAGGCCAGACACCTGTACACGTCATGTCACCAATCGTACGGCAACGAACCATCATATTTTTGACGACCTCTCCCGGCTTTTTCTGGATATATTCACAATCTGCCAACAGCACACCATCCCGTTCGAAGACATCTCTTTTGTGTGCGTAATAAAGGCTGGGTAATTCTACTTTTTCCATGGCCAGGTACTGCCAAACGTCCAATTCTGTCCAGTTACTGATAGGAAAAACCCGGAAGTGTTCGCCGTATTGTTTTTTAGCGTTAAAGAGATTCCATAATTCGGGGCGTTGATTTTTGGGATCCCACTGTCCGAATTCGTCCCGGTGGGAGAAGAATCGTTCTTTTGCACGTGCCTTTTCTTCGTCCCGACGGGCACCACCCAGGGCCGCGTCGTATTTTCCTTTTTCGAGTGCTTCGAGCAGTGCAACTGTTTGCAGTCCGTTTCGACTGGCGTTTACTCCTTTTTCCTCTACGACCATTCCTTTATCGATCGCCTCCTGTACGGAACCTACAATGAGCCTGGCCCCTGTCTTTTTCACTAATGCATCACGGTAAGCGATCGTTTCATCAAAATTATGACCGGTATCGATATGTAAGAGGGGAAAAGGAATCTTTCCGGGGTAAAAGGCCTTTTGAGCCAGATAGACCATGAGAATAGAATCCTTTCCGCCGGAAAACATGAGCACCGGGTTTTCAAACTGTGCAGCTACCTCCCGCAGGATAAAAATAGACTCAGATTCAAGTTCTCTGAGGTGATTGAGTTGATAATCCATTATTTTTTATATTTTAAAATGGGATTTATGTAATTGAAAATTTGGTCAACGCTCTCTTCCAAAGAAAGTTGATCGGTTTTAATTTCGATGGCAGGGTTAGTTGGAGGTTCGTAGGGAGAATCAATACCGGTAAAACCTTTGATAATACCTTTACGGGCTTTTTGGTATAGCCCTTTAACATCTCTTTGCTCACAAACTTCGAGCGGGGCGTTGATATAAATTTCGATAAAATTTTCTACTCCGATAATTTCTTTGGCAAAATTACGAATTTCTACGGTAGGGCTGATAAAAGAATTTAAAGTAATAATTCCGCTGTTAAGATACAGTTTGCCAATTTCAGCAATCCGGCGGATATTTTCCTGGCGGTCTTCCGGTGAAAAGCCCAGATTACTATTGATTCCGGATCGGATATTATCACCATCGAGGACCTGTGCAAAGTATCCTTTGTTGTGTAATTTGCGTTCCAGCGCTTCGGCAATGGTACTTTTGCCACTACCAGAAAGACCTGTTAACCATAGTACTTTACTGTGCTGTTGTAATCGTTGCTCCCGATCAGCCTTTGTAAGCAGCCGATCAAAAATAGGGTGTATATGATTTTCCAATGTTAGGAAGGTTTTATTAAAAAAATAAAGTGGCTGTTACTCATCATGATCTTGCCCCGTTAATTTTCTTACCGAACCTTTTGGGGCCATCAGCCAGGCTCTTTCGTGAAAATAGTAGATTATAATTTTAAGGACAGATTCAGCGATAGCTACGTAAGTTGATTTTTCCAGTACATCTTCACAATCAGAATTACTAAAAATAAAGTAAGCTAAGAGGAAAGTGGTAGTACTTGCGATAACGCGCCAGGAAATTGCTTTTAATATACTTCTGGTTCTGGATTCTTTAGTCATGATTTTTAAATTTTGGAACGCAAAGGTCCTTATTTCTTATTAAATAGCAAAGTATGCTCAAATAATAGTAGGAATAAGTTTGGTAACTTTGTTCTGCAGATGGTACTTCTGCTTCGAATATTATTACATACATTTATGAATTAGTATAAATCAAATATCCGAAGAATGACTATTCCTCCCTTTAAGCTAAGTGAAATAAATTGAGATTTTGAATTTAATTTCACAAAAAATAAAAAATGAGATTATTACTCCTCCTTAGTCTTTTAAATTTGTCCTCCCATTTATTTGGTCAGAAAACGGGGCTCCCTCTGGGTAATGAGGCTTACCACATCATGGATCGGTTGGAAATTAAAACAGACCTGACCCCAGACTTTCATTCTTCGCTCAAATACCATCTAAGAGAAGACGTGGTTAATTATGCGCTGAAGGTCGATACTGCAAGAACGATCCTTAGTATAAAAGATCGACGTGACTTATTTTACATATACAGAGATAACAACGAAGCCTTTACCAGTGAAAGTACGACGGTATCTAACGGAGACCCACAAAAAATATATACAGATAGCAGCAAAACCTTTTATACAATTAAAGAGGTGCCTGTCATCGAAGAGGGGATGAGTCCCTATTATTTTTTGAGTAAAAAACCAATATTGAAGCATTTCTATAAAACCCCTGCTAATTTCTGGGAACTGGACCGGAAGGAATTTTACATTCGGGTAAATCCTATCATTAATGGAAAAGCTTTTGCTGCGAAAGATGATGACTTTTTGTTTTTGAACCAGCGGGGCGTTGAAATACGGGGAGGAATTGATGGGAAAGTGTTTTTCCATACTAGTATTTTAGAATCACAGGCGAGATTTGCGGATTATGTCAGGGATCAGATTACCGAAGATCAGGCAGTACCGGGCGCAGGATTCTTTAAAAATTATAATAGCCGAGTAGTAGATGTAGAAGATGCCCAGGATTTTTTGCTAGCTCAAGGATATGTAGGGTTTAATATTTCTAAGCATGTTTATGCACAGCTTGGTCATGGACGTAATTTTATCGGTGATGGTTATCGTTCGATGTTTTTATCGGATTTTGGAAATAATTATTTCTATCTAAAATTAAACGCCCGGGTTTGGAAATTTCATTATCAGACTTTATTCGCTGAACTAAATCCGGCTGGAGCCAGAGATGATATAGGTGACGTACTAATTCCAAAGAAGTATTCGGCAATGCACCATCTGAGTTACAACGTGACCAGAAATTTAAATATTGGAATATTTGAAGCAGTAATGTTTAATCGGAATAATAATTTTGAACTACAATATTTAAATCCGGTTATTTTATACCGAACCGTTGAACAAGCATTAGGTAGTGCGGATAATGCATTCGTAGGACTTGACTTTAAATGGAATCTTCTTAATCGATTTCAACTATACGGTCAGCTTCTACTGGACGAATTTAAGTTCGATGAATTATTCATTGAACGTCGTGGTTGGTGGGCCAATAAATATGGTGTTCAACTGGGTGTGAAGTACATTGACATGCTAGGAATAGATCATTTAGATGGACAAATCGAATATAACTCAGCTCGTCCATATACCTATACGCACCGGGATAGCTCAGCAAGTTATACCCACTATAACCAGCCGTTGGCACATCC